>CAYLLY010000098.1:0-7742 GCA_964384595.1 uncultured Nitrospirales bacterium | reverse complement strand
CACTTTACTTAGCCTGTCCACGTCGCGATCGTTTGGAAGAACGCCTGGGCTTTCCGGAAATCTGCCGGCGCATCCAGATGGTCAACTCGTCTTTACCGAGCCCGCCGGCCGCCGCTTGCAGCGTGATAACCTCGAGTTGTGACGGTGGTGTCGTCAGTTCAATTCCATTCGATTCAAGAAAGACAAACGCCGCCATGACGGCGGTGCGTTTATTGCCGTCCTGAAACGGATGGTTCCTGGCCAGATGAAAAAGGTACGCCGCGGCCATGGCTGCCGGATCTTCATGCAGATACAGGCCCCCAAACTGCTGGCGGGGCATCGCCACCGCCGCGTCGAGCAATCCGTGATCTCTCACGCCGGCCAATCCCCCCTCCTGTTCCATTGTGCTCGCGTGAATTTGCAGGACATCTTCCACGCTCAGAAAATCGATTTGGGCCACCGGTCAATCTGCCAAGCGCTTCAACATGGCGCCATATCGGCGACGCATTTTCTTCAGAGACTGTTCCACTCGCTCTCGCCCAATGCCGACGTGGGTCGGCGTGACCATCAAGGTATTGCCGCTCATGGTCACTTGCAACGGCGTATCGGCTTGGATCCCCAATGCCTCCATGATGGGTTTCTCGATCACCAAGGCCATGCTGTTGCCATGCTTTTTCAACGTCTTGATCATGAGACACCTCCCGTATCAACAATGTTATACCATGTAAGGGGTTTGCCGACAAGCCTCAGCAGGCCACGCGCTTGCGGAGGCGGCCGTAGTAGGCGGTCAGCGTGCGGGCGCAGCCGAGCGTGCCGGCCGTCAGCGCCACGATCCGGTAGACTTCCGCTCTCGTCATTTTGATCGTGGCCGCCGGGTCCAGCAGGCCCTCAGAGACACTCACCCGCTGTAGGGTCTTCAGGGCGAAGAGGATCGGCCAGGCGCAGGCCAGCCGCAGGCACACTTCGCCGCACGGGATGGCCATCGTGTAGAGCCACCCCTGATCGAGATGATCCAGCGCAATGCGCAGAAGCTGATCGCGCACGGGCTTGAATGTCGGAAGCGCGGCCGGATCGAGCAGATCGGCCGGCTTGAGCCCTTCCAGTTCCAGCAATTCAATCGGGATATAGCACCGCCCACGCCGCAGGTCCGCCGGGATGTCGCGAAGCACGTTGGTGTACTGGAGCCCCTTGCCGAACCGGACCCCTACCTGTGCCATCTGCTCGACGTCCCAGCCCCGCAGGGCCGCCCGATGCGCGCACATGAGCCTGGTCCAAAACTCGCCGACGCAGCCGGCGGCGTTATACGTGTACCGGTCTAGGTCGGCCATGGTCTTCAACGCGGCGAGTGTCTCAGCGCTCCCTCCCGGAAAATCCGCCAGATCCTTTTGCATGCCCTGGGTCAAGATGCCGAGCACCCGGCGGATCAAGGCTTGGTCTGCCGGCGCCAACGATTCCAACAGCGCCCCGCACTCTTCGAGTCGCGACAGCAAGACACGCTCGCTCTGGTCGGACTGAGCCGGAGGGCGGGCAGCGAGCAGCTCCGCCTGGATCGCACGCACGGCATCCCGATGCTTGGCCGGATCCAGGATCCACTCCCGCAGCCCGGTCAAATGATGGAGCCGGCGCGGGCGCTCGACCATCTCGGTGTCCGCGACGGTGTCGGCTGCGCGGGCCAGCAGGTAGGCCGCTCCGACCTGGGCCCTGACATCGCTCGGAACGACGGCCAAGGTGAGGTAAAAGGAGCGCGACACGGATTTGAGGAGCGGACGCAGGAGGGTCTGTGCGGTGGCCCGCGTAACCATTTGAAAGATTTGTACCCTTTCCACCCCCTCCGGTCAAGAAGATCGCGGTAGCAGGGCTTGACACCGCGCTCTGCGATGGTAACATTATCAGATACACGCGCGGACGGGGAGTGTCGGAGCGGCCCCCTGGGTCCCGCGTCCTGAAGGAGGAAGAATCCAGATGCTGAAAAAGTTGAAGGGGATGGGATTGTTGATCTTGGCCAACGTCCTGATCTTTTTGACCCTGTCTCTCACCTTCCCACTCGTCATTAACGTGCTACTGCCGGCCTTCGGCATCGACGTCAGGGGATCCGTCGACCAGACGCAACTCGTCTGGGCCATGGTCATCGGTTTTGGTGGGGCCTTCATTTCGCTGGCCTTTTCCAAGCAGTTCTCCCGGGCGATGCTGGACTGCTATCAGATCACCGAGCCCAAGACCCGCCAGGAAGAAGTGGTGTTCCAAACCGTCCGCGAACTCGCTCAGCGGATGCGTATCCAGATGCCGGAAGTCTGGCTCTACGACGCGCCGGACCCGAATGCCTTCGCCACCGGGCCGACCAAGAACAGCGCCATGGTGGCTGTCTCCACCGGCCTCCTGGAAAACCTGAACGAAGACGAGGTCCGGGCGGTCCTGGCCCATGAGATAGGCCATGTTTGGAACGGCGACATGTTCACCACCACGGTGCTGATGGGCCTGATGAACACGTTCGTGTACTTCATCAGCAACTTCATCGCCCGCCACCTGGCTGAACGCAATGCCGCGCTGGGGTTCATCTCGTACTTCTTGCTCCAGGTCGTGTTGTCGTTCCTGGCCATGATCCCGATCTGCTGGTTCTCACGGCGGCGGGAATTCGAGGCCGATAAGTTCTCGGCCAAGGCGTACGGGCCCGCGCCGATGATCTCGGCCCTCGAGGGTATTCAGCGGTTTGTCGAAGCCGCGCATGTGGAATATTCGTCTCAGGACGCGCTCGCCACGATGAAGATTTCCGGCAATACGGGCGGCTTCCTGCGCCTGTTCGCGACCCACCCGCCCATCGAGGAGCGGATCGCGGCGCTTAAACGACTGGCGTAAGCGGCTCGGCGGAAGAAAGGGGGGGACAGATTTCAAATCTGTCCCCTTTTTTATGAAATTGGTCTATCGGTTCGGGGACACCCCCCTGCCCACCGCCGATGAAGTAGGCGGCAAGGGGCTGTCCCTCATCACGCTCTATCAGACGGGACTCCCCGTCCCCAACGGCTTCGTGCTGACGGCCTCGTTTTTCGACCCGTGGCTCGTCCTGCTGAAGGCCACGCCCGTCTGGAAGCACTTCCTCGCCGCCGATCAGGCCGCCCTTCGCGATGCCTGCCAGCGGCTGAAGCACATCAGCAGCGGCTACGAACTGAATCCCGAACAGAAGAAACGCCTCCGGGAAGCCTTGTTCGCGTTCGAGGAGAAAACCCTGTTTGCCGTGCGCTCCTCGTCGCCGGAAGAAGACCTCGAAGGCGCGTCCTTCGCCGGCTGCTACGAAACGGTGATGGGCACGACGCCCGACCGGCTGGAGGCCGCACTCCATACCACCTTCGCCTCCTGCCTCGATGCCCGCATCGTCGCCTACAAGCGCGAGCGCGGGATCTATCACCTCGAACCGCGCATCGCCGTCGTCGTCCAGGAGCAGGTCGCCGGCGAAGTTTCCGGCGTCGGTTTCTCGGCGCACCCGCACACGGGCGACCCGGAACAGGCCGTGTTCGAATCCAACTGGGGGCTCGGCGAGACCGTCGTGGGTGGCAGGGTGACTCCCGATCATTTTGTCGTGAACAAGGCGACGCGCGCGATTTTGGAGCGCCGCGTGGGCCGGAAGGAACGGGCGTCCGTTCTATTGGCGAGCGGCGGGACGCATGAGCGGGAGGACCCTCGGCACGATCAACTCTCGTTACAGGACGGCCAGATTCAGGCCCTGACCGAGGCCCTGATCACCATCGAACGCCGATACGGCCGCCCGGTCGACATGGAATGGACGTTCGCCGGAGGCAAGCTCTACGTGCTGCAGGCCCGCCCGATCGCGGCGCCCGCCTGGGCACGACCCATCGACGCGAAGACACCCGGCGCCAAGCCCAGCCTCTGGGAGCGGATCAAGGCGTTCTTCACCTGACCTCCAACACCCCCTCCATACCCTTCTCGCGGTGGCTCTTGAAGAAGGGCAGCTTCTTGTCGCAATAGATCGCAAAGAATCCGGGCACCGCCGGCGTGAACTTGATCATCACGCTGTCCCCCGCCGAAATCTCCTCGCGGATCGTGAGGCCCGACCTCGGATCGTCGATGACGACATTGTGCGGGACCAGCCAGGTCAGGCTCTTGAAGGTCAACTCGACCGGCCTGCCCGCTCTCACGATGAGATGGCGCGGCAGAAAATCGTAACTGTCGGCCTCGACCACGGCGCGCTGCACGCCGTCGGCGGCCGGCGGCACGTCAACCGCAAAGGGATCGGCGGCCGGCAGCGGAACGACCGACAGGACGATCGCCAGACATACAAAAACGGACACCGTAAGACAACTTTCGCGCGCTGACGACATTCCCAGTTGAGGCCTCCTTCGCCGCTCAGGTATGATACCGGCATTGTACCTTTTTCCCACGGGAGGTTGTATGCTCCGTCTCGCGCTCATCATGTGTGCTTCGCTGCTCGGCGTCTCGCCGGCCTTCGCCGACGCCCTTCCCCACCCGCATCCGCCGACGGCGCCTCAGTCCAAGGCCAAAACGACGGTGACGCTCGAAGGCAACGCCCTCGTCCTGACCTTCGGGCCGATCGATCTGCCGGCCGGGCACAGCGGCGAACTGGCCTCCAGCCTGCCGCTCCACTTTTTCAAAGCTCCCAAGGATATGCACGTGGTCGGCTACAAGTCGCGGATCTTCACAAAAGACGGGAAAGAACTGCCCGGCCAGTACCTGCACCATATTCTGCTCCAGAATCTCGAGGAGAAGAGCCTATCCTGCCCCGGAGAGCCGACGTATTTTGCCGGAGCCGGCATCGAGATCACGGACGCCAAGTTCCCTCCGGGGTATGGCGTGCCCATCAAAAAGAACAGCAAGCTGGTCGCGGTTGTGGCCTTTTATCATAAAGTCCCTCCGACAAAGGACGTCATGGCCACCTTCACCATGGACCTGGCTCCCGACGGCGCCGACATCAAACCGGTCAAGGCCTACACCGTGGGCGTCAACGTGGTCTGCTACAGCCAGTTCAGCAAGCGCCCCTCCAATGAATCGGACGAAGGCCGGGCGCTGAAAGTCGGCACGGTCCAGGTGGATTCCAAGCCGCTGAAATTCACGGTTGACGGGTGCGTCAAGTACGCCTATCCTCACGGGCATGACGGCCTGCTCCTCATCGCCCTCGACAACAAGACCACCAACCAGACCCTGCTGCGGAGCGTGCCCGACGTCGAGAGCGACGGTAACCTGCGCGGCTTCCTCCCCCATCAGATCTACAGCAACACCAAGGGCTTCCCGGTGAGCACAAAGGACGAGTACGAGATGACGATGGTCTATCATCTCAATCGGCAGGAAGCCCTGGACCTCCACGGCATGGGCAACTACCTCCTCTACGTGTCGCCGGGCGCTTGTGAATAAACCACTCCCCCTTGCCGCCCTTCTCGCAGCGTTCTTGTGCGCCTCCGCGCATCACGCCTTGGCCCTCGACGTGAGCGGCGTCTGGGAGGTCGTCGAAGAGGAACGGACGTACCGGGCGACCGTGGACGGAGCGGGGAACGGCACCTATACCTGGCAGAACGGCGTCATCTTCAACAGCAAGATCGAGGGGACACGATGGGCCGCCTCATGGAAGCAGTCCGGCAACGACCGCGAGGGCGGCTTCACCATCGAGCTCTCGGCGGACGGCAATTCAGCCAAGGGACGCTGGTGGTACTCGCGGGTCGGGACTCAGGTCATCCCCGATCCGGACTTCGGCGGCGACTTCACGTGGCGGAAACTTTCGCCCACCGCCCTCCTCCCCTGACAAGGCAATTTGCTATACTGAGAGCGAAGGAGGCTGGACATGAGCAGACTCATCGCCATCAGTATTGCAGCCATGTGGATCAGCGGGTGCGCGTCATACGGGGGATGGGAGCCGACCGTTGATCCTCGCGCGGACCGTCACAAGGAAACGCTGGACCGGGACCTCGCCGAGTGCAAGGAGTTGGCGAGCAAGGCCTCCGGAGGCACGGCGACGGAAGCCGCCAAGGGCACCGGCATGGGGGCGATCGGCGGCGCGGCCGCCGGTGCCGTGATCGGCGCCGTCACCGGGAACGCCGCCCGCGGCGCCGCGCTGGGAGCGGCAGTCGGCGGGACCGGAGGCGCGGCGCATCAAGGCCTGGCGGCCGAGGAACAGTACAAGCGCAGCTATGTCAAGTGCCTCGAAGGGCGCGGCCACCGCGTGATCAATTAAGGCACGACGGTGACGTTGACATAGGCGGGAAAGCTCTCGGCCCCTTCTTCATCCTTCACGACCAGACGGAACCTGAGCAGGCGTGGTGCGGTCACGACCGGCGCGACGAACAACGGCCTGAGCGTTAGGGGATCCTGGATGGGGATCGGCATCCCACGGACCTGCGACCAATAGTAGAACAGACGCCTACCTTCCGGATCGCCGCTGAGGAGCGCATCGAGCCGGACTTGCACACCCTGTCTGACGGCCTGATCGACGCCGGCATGGGCCACCGGAGGAAGATTCTCGCGATTCTCAGGCTGCACGACGACGGGGACCTTGAACTCTTTCCGGTTGTTGCTCGCGACGATCTCTGCATTCCCGACTCCGATGGCTTGCGCGCGCCCATCCGCATTGACCCGCACGATCTTGTCATTGCTCGACCGGTAGGCCGTTCCCGTATGGCCGGGAGTCAGGTCCCGCACGACCTTGTCCGCGTATTTCCCCCGGACGCTCAAAATCTTAACTTCTCCAAGGGTCTGGCCGAACCGCACCGGGACCTCCGCCTGCAGACCCGTGAGGGCGGCGGCGGATTCGACCCGGAACGTGATCTCGTCGAACAGCACGTATTGTCCCCGGCGCTCGGCCACCTGGGCCACGGCCAGGAGACGCATGCCGCCAGCCGCTTCAACAGGAATCGGGATGGTCGCTTCGAACGGGGCCGACTGCGCCACAACTTTGGGCGGGGCCTCCACGTTGTCCTCCGGAGCCCGGTCCTCCTCGTAGAGCGTATAGGTGACTTGCACGACGGGGAGGCCGGGAGGGATTTCGACCTTCACCGTCATCACCTCGCCCGGCTTGATCACCGTGCCATTCTTGGGTTCGTTCACTTGCAATGCGAACACCTCGCTCGCTTGTATCACGAGCGCCACGGCGAAAGCCGTCAACAGGCCGACCCGGCAGCGCATGAACCGTTCCCCTCCGCGCGAATGGGCTTTACGAAATTCGATCAATATTCTAGCATAGTGGCCGATCCGGCATCATCCCGGGAATACACACATCTTACCCTAGGGGGATTTTATGTTCGTCTGGAGCAAGCAGTTTGCCGTCGGTGCGTTGGTCCTCTTTGCGGCGATGGAGGCCTTTTTGATTTCGCAAACGATGGGAGGCGGCCCCAGCGGCATCCATCCCCATACGATCCAGTACATCCTGGTCAACTACAGCCTGCTGGTCGTCTGGGTGTTCATCTGGATGTTCGACCAGGCCAAGGTCCGCGGCGTGAACGTGTGGCCGTGGCTGCTTCCGTTCCTCCTCGCTCCGCTGCCCACGCTGCTGGCGTATATCCTGTTTCTCCAGCGGCCGACGCGAGTGGGTTGATCCGGCGGGCTCTACACGCCCTGAAAGGAGTGCACGCGATGTCCGACTACAAGATCGGCGGGCCGCTCAAGCAGTTCACCGCCGTCGAAAAGACCAAGCATGTGGCGACGTTTCTCCAGGACCGGATGGTCAAAGCGATCGAAGGGAACGACGCCGTCGAGGTGCATTACCTGCTGGCCACCCTCGACGACTACCACAACTATCTCTGGCGCTA
>CAYLLY010000097.1:0-8008 GCA_964384595.1 uncultured Nitrospirales bacterium | reverse complement strand
GAGCACAATGATCCCGAGCAGAGTGCTGTCAGAAACCGTGAGCCCGAACAGTCGGCCGGCTCGCCTCATTCTCATCGTCGGTGGCCTCGGCCTCTTCGTCGGCGGCGTCCTCCTGCCCGTTCTCGGGCAAGGCCGTGCTCTGAATCGTCCAGAGGAACAAGGCCGTCAGCCGCGCGTCCTCCTCCAGCATGCCGGCGCCGCCATCCCCCGCCCTGGCCGAGCCGGAACCGAGCACCTGGGTCAGCGCCGCGCGGCCCACGGCCTCCCACACGTACGAGAGGAATCCTCGACGCGCCGGCTCGCCCCGAGCGCTCGGGGTGGCGGCCAGCCCGACGACCTCGCCATCCGGTAGCTCCACCTGGCGGCACCGGCTGAACAGCTCCAGTGCCGGCCCGATGCAGGCGAATACAAGGTCGGCGCCACGGATGCCCTCTCCCGTAAGCCGCTCGATCCACTCTGCGATCCGTCGCGGTAACGCCTCGTACACGTCTCCCCAGTCGCCAATCGAGGAAGCCGCATCGCGCGGGCGGCAGACCAAGTGTACGCTTGCCGAGAGCGCCGCAGACTCCCGCGCACGGAAGCGGGAGTAACGCTCCGTCGTGATTGGCCAAGATGCTGTGATCACCCAGCCACCACGAATCAGCCCGGACAGCAAGGCCTCCCACCCCTCCGTGGTCTTGTGGGCAAAGACAACCGTACCCACGCCGCCTTCGCCCAAGATTCGCGCACCCTCGGCGAACGCCTCGGCCATTCTCTCCTCGAAGAACGCACGGTCTTTGGGGCGCCCCTTGAATGTTTTCGTCTCATCCTGAACAACCTCACACTCTTTGGGTGTGAGCGGGTTGGTGGAATCAAACGGGTCTCGGAGGAGCGAATCACCCGGCAGGGCTCGCTTGAACCATACGAAGAAGAAATCCGACAGGTCCGCGTAAGGCACGGCGTCGTAGTACGGAGGATCCGTGAACCACACTGCGGCGGATCCGGAGGCGAGCGGGTGGTTGCGTGCATCCGCGATCTGGGGTGATGATGGAGAAGCGGCCGGAATGACCGAAGCCAGAATGTTCGCGGAGATGTTCTCGACCGATTGTGAGATGGACGCGCTGGAGTCCGAAAGCGGGTTGCTCTCTGCGAAGTCCCATCCCATCGGCACAGCATTGCCTTTGAAGAGCTGATTGGGACACTCCACGCCCACGCTCCAGTTGACAAGGCTATTGTTCCGATCTGCGAGTTTTGTACACACCATCGCGGCAGCCCGGGCAGTGGTCGCTGGGGGGATCTGTCTGAGCAAACCAACCAGCGCGACAAAGGCTAGCTTCTGGCGAGCGGTGAAGAGGTCGCCCCACCGAAGCATGCCGTAGCGCTGTACGCGGAAGCCGAGCGTACCCACTGGTGGGAGCGGCTCGTCCGGCACCCAGGACAGGCCTCCAGGAAGCGGCTCTCGGGTTCTCATTTCCAAAGCTTGCCTGGCCTTCGAAATCGCCTGGTAGTCCGAGTCCGCTGGCAGCCGGTAGCGGCGTCCTCGCTCGTCGTCCTTGAGCGCTACGACAGCCAGGAGGCGCGCGCCGCTGGTCCGGCGCCCACTCTCCTCGAGGACGACGTCGGCTCCTCCACCCTGGGCGGCAAGCTGGGCCCGGACGCGCTCGGGCGACAGTACGATGTTGCAGGCCGGGCACGACGCCTTGGCCCTGGACACGGTGCCGTGGGGCACGTCCGAGTGGCTCTTCGGCTCGAAGATGTCGAGCTCCACTTCGGGCGGCTTGCCCTTCGGGCGCTTGATCTCGTACCGCAGCGCCCGTTGGCGGGTTGCCTTCTTGCAGAGCCAGAAGGAGCGTAGGAGGGGGATCTCCGCACCGCAGCCCGGCGACTCGCACCGGACGGTGCGTGCCCACAGATAGGCGATGGGATGGGCTCCGTCGGGATCGGCGGGGTAGAATTCTGCCAGCTCCTTCTCGGCGGCGGCCCTGATCTCCGCCCCGACGCGCCGCAGTTGGTCCGCCAGCGCCAGGCCATGGCGCGGGATATCTTCAAGGAGCACCTTGAGGATCAGGCAGGCCACGGTGTTCAAGTCACTGGCAAACGCGTCGCACCCGAGACGGAGCGCCTCAAGCGGAATGGATCCTCCGCCAGCGAACGGGTCCGCGACCAGAGGCGGCTCCTGGCCGTGAGCGGCCTTCACGAGGGACCGAGCCGCTTCCAGAAAGACGGATTCGGCCGACGCATCCCAGTTAGCGAAGTCCGCGATGAACTTGAGCAGCGCCTGCCGGAGATCGAGGTCGGTCTTTCCCTTCGGTTGAGGCAGCGGCGCGCGGAGAACCGCCCGGGCTCCCGCCTTGAAACGCTCCGGGCAGTGCGGATCGCCCGGATCCGGCAGAAGCAATGCCAGCAGCATCGCCCGGCACGCCGCCAGTGGCCGCCTCGCCCACCAGAGATGGAGCGTCGAGGGATGTCCGTGGCGGATCGACTTCTCCCGCGCCGAGTGCCTCGACACCTCGGCGATCGGGAAGTCCACCTCTGCCAGCCGCTTGCATTCCCTGGGAATCACGGGCTCGTCTCTGTCAAGAAGATTGCAACAGTTCCTTGAGTGCCTCGACGGCTCTTCGCTTCACGACTTCAGCCTTCGCGGAAGCCACCAGCCGCGACAACACTGAGTCGAGACTTCCGCTCGCGTCGGCAGGGAGTTTGAGAAAATCCGCGTCCACGAGTTTGTCAAAGGCATCGATAACAGCTTGGTCGTCATCCGTGATCACGTACTGCCCACTCTTGACAAGGAGACATCGCGCGACCAATGGGAACGCAATCGTCGCAAGCACGACGTGCTCGAGCGGCGTCCACACAAGCGGTCGCTTCGTCTCAAGCTTGCCGTGCGCGAAGGCTCCTCGGACGCCGTAGAACTCCTTCATCCACTCGTAGCGAAGGTGCGCAGTGGAGCCGCTCCACTTGGACGAGTTGCGCTTCGCAGCACTGGCGAGTATCGCGACGGTTGGCGCAACCGTGCTCGCGAAACTCCTGGCGACATCTTTGGCCTTCGGCGCAGCATCAAGAATGCGCTCACAGGCGCTGCACAGGAGCACCCACTCGACTTGATAGGAAACAGCGTCGTTGTCGGTATTCGCCTGGTTGAAGCAGGAGATTGCGTTCTGCCATCGACCCCACTCCTCCGCCGTGGCCGCTGCTCGGAAGGAGACCAGTGCCGTGAGAAGTGCTTCATCCAGCAGAACTTGCTTCACCGGACTGCCATGAACGGGGATCGAGATGGCAGTGTCGGCAAGGGGACGCCCGTCGATCGTTCGACCCTCACGCCGTCGAGACACGATGCCCGTGAAGTCAGGCTCGTCGGAAAAGCGCTGACCGTACACAACGAAAGAATCGGCGTTACAGTACGGGCCAACGGGATTGAAGTACGCGCGCCTCGCAAGGGCGGCGAAGCAAGCGAGGCTTACCCAGTCTCGCGTGTCCTCCATCTCCTTTTCGTTCAGTTCCGCCAGCAGGTCTCGATTCTCGTACCGAACCAGGGTAGCTGTCCGGACAGGATGTCCCTCCAGGTCCTTGTAAGACGCCAAAATGGTCCGCACACGACATGCAGTCAGCTCATCAAGCCCGGCAATTCGCTCGTCGCGGCAGAAGGGGATGAGAGTGATGTTCCCGACCACATGAGGCTTGTCGATCGGGCACCACGGCATGAACTGAAGCAAAGGCATAAACCTGCCCTCACGATCAGGGGCGGCAGCGGTCGTACATGGCCATGTCGATCTCCACAAACTTCGAGCTCTCCTGGATCAGGTGCCAGGAGCGCCGGGCTCGGACCATCGAGTTCTCGACGACTCGGCCGAGACGCCGCACCTCGTGAACGGCCGGAGCCAGGTCACCGTCACCGCTCACCAATATGGCCACGTCATACTCGCCAGCGTACGCGATCGCCACCATGTCCGTGGCGATCTTCACGTCCACGCCCTTCTCGTACCAACGGCCATTCGTCTCGGCCATGTGACCTGTCCACAGGGTGAGCCCTTGCTGCTGCTTGAGATGCATGAGGAAACGTTGCTGATCGGCGTAGAGCTGGGCGCCCATCTGCTGCGGGACGGCAGCGATATAGTAGTAACCTCTGACCAACTGCCGCCCGGCGGCCAGCTCCGAGGCGAGCTTGACCGGGGAGTACCTGCCCGAGCCGAACGCGCTCCTGAAGGCCCGGTAGATGTTCGCGCCGTCCATGAAAACCGCGACCCGATCAGGCACGGTTAGTAGGTGCCGAATCCACCGGACCCTGGAGGCCGAAAGAAGAACCCGGCGTCCGTTTTCCGGACGCCGGGGGGGTGATCACCCACCGTCCCGGTCGCCCGGGACGAGTGGGGGGGTAATTCGTGGTTGTGACTGCTAGTATCAGCTTCCTCTTGACAGGTGTCAAGCGTACAGAACGGCCGGTCCTGCCGAGGCTGGCACGCCGCCCGCCCCTCGGGGTCACGCCGGGCCTCCGTAGGGCTCGGGGTTCTCCCGAACCCGCATCGGCTGGGTGAGGGCGTCCACTTCGAGCCAGTAGTGATCGACCTTCCGGACCTCGTGCCAGGGGAGCCGAGCGGGGTCCTTGACGGGTTCCTGGAGTCTGGGCGTGGTCCGGCAGTGGGTGACGACGTAGAGCCAGTAGCAGTCGCGGCGGTCCTCGGCCACGCGGCGCTCGTTCGGCGTCAGGAGGACGGCGCCGGTGGCCTCCCCGATCCCCTTGACCTCGATGAGACGCAGCTCGCCGCTCTGCGTCTCGAGGCTGGTCAGGTCGTAGCCGAGGTTCTGCTCGTGGACGTCCGCCACGGCACGTCCCTGGGCGCGCTCGTAGTCCGTGGCGACGCGCATGGCGATCGCCTCGGTCTCCGGGTCGGGGCGGAGCCGCTGGATCTCGGGCTTCGCGGCCTCCGGATGGGGGAGTACGAGCGCCGTCGTGATACGCTCGACGGCCTGGAGCGAAAGCGCGCGCTGGCGCTCCAGCTCCTCGCGGCGTCGCTCCCGCCGCTGGAGGAGGGCCGACTGGCGCTCCTCGGCCTGGGCGAGGTTCCCGGCGGCTCCCTCGACGCCTCGGTCCCTGTCCTCCAGGAGCCGGCCGATCAGGCGGTCCTCGCGGTCGATCAGCTCGGTCAGGGAGAGCTCCACGTGGGCCGCGATCCGGTCGAGCTCGGCGACGCGCTCCTTCCGGACTTCCTCCAGGAATGGCTGCAGGGCTTCCTGGTGAAGCCAGACGAGCGGCTCGGGCTCCAGGGCCACCGGTGGCAAGGAGGCGGGCGCCGGCGCCGGCTGCAGGTCCCCGAAGGCCCCGACCTCCGGGAGGACTGGCTCGCGACTCCGGCTCAGCCGGACGACGAAGAGCCGCTCGTGGATCACGCGCCCGAGGCCGTCCACGATCCGCGCCCGGTACACGTCGAGGCGGCTCGCCTCCGCGGCACCGAGCTCGTAGAAGCACGCGCCCTCCACGAAGTGGGGTCGAGCCCGGTCGAGCGTGTGCCGCCGGAAGGCCTCGAACAGTGGATGACCAGGGGTCACCCACTCCAGATGCTGGGCCTCGGCGGTCTCGCGGTCGGTCGACAGACGCGGGTAGCGTGTGATGAGGGCGGGGAGCCGCCAGTCCGGATCACGCTCGTACCGGCGGAGGCTCGCCGGCGTGGGGCCGGGATCGAAGGTGTGCGGCAGGGTCTTCACCTCGCGGAGCGTCATGGACGCCTGCCCCGAGGCGTCCCGGAGGAACCGCGCGATCGTCTCCGGGACCAGGCGCCGCTCCTGCGCCTTGGCCCGACGCTCGATCAGCATGGCGAGGTTGAGGGTCTTGGTGGCGAGCCCCTCCAGGGCGTTCTGACAGATGGCCCGGAAGCTCTCCTCGTTGACGTTCCGGAGGAGCCGCTCCTCCAGGTCCTGGTCGCCGAGCCGGCCGGCATAGTACTCGCGGAGGACGCGCTCCATGTGCGCGGCCGGAAGGACCTCGCCCACGACGTTGAACACGGCGTCGTCGTCCAGCGCGTCCCGGATCTCCTGGAGCTTCACGAGAAGCTTCTGGAGCACCCGCCCCTCGATGGTGTTCGTCGCGACGAAGTTGAAGATCAGGCAGTCCTTCGTCTGGCCGTAGCGGTGGATGCGCCCCATCCGCTGCTCGAGGCGGTTCGGGTTCCACGGGATGTCGTAGTTGAACAGCACGTGGCAGACCTGGAGGTTGATGCCCTCGCCGGCCGCCTCGGTGGCCACGAGCACCTGGATCTCGCCGTCCTTGAACTGCTGCTCCGCCTGGAGGCGGGTTCCCGGTTCGTCCCGGCTGCCGGGCTTCATGCTGCCGTGGATGAATCCCACCCGGAAGCCCCACTCCCGGAGCTTCTGGACCAGGTAGTCCAGGGTGTCCTTGAACTCGGTGAAGAGCAGGAGGCGTTCTGCCGGCTGGTCGAAGAACCCCTTGTCCTGCAGGAGCCGCTTGAGCCGCGCCAGCTTCTCCTCGGCACCCGAGCGCTCGACCTGCTCCGCCTGCCGAGCCAGCTCCGTCAGCTCGCCGATCTCCTCCTGAATCTGGCGGGGGTTCTGAGAGATCGTGATGGCCTCGAGGATCGCCTCCAGGTGCTCGCGCTCCTGGTCCTCCATCTCCTCCAGCTCATCCGCCGTGGGAAGGTCCGGCGGCGCCTGGCGGGCGAGGTCGGCGGCCCGCCGGAGGTTCTCTTCGAGGCGCCGGGCCCGGTTCTCCAGGGAACGCCGGAGGGCGAAGGTGCTGGACGCCAGCCGGCGCTGGTAGAGGGCCATGAGGAAGCCCACCGCCCGAGCCCGGACGTCTTCGCCCTGGGCCGCTGCCCGGCTGCTCTGCGCCTTGACGAAGCTGGTGACGTCCCGGTAGAGGCGGAACTCGTCGCCGTCGATTGCGAAGTCGACCGAGTGGGGGATCCGCTTGGTGAAGATCTTTCGGGCCGCCCAGCCGCCGTCCGGTTGCCGCTCTGGGAAGTAGACCATCGCCTCCTTCGTGCGCCGGAGGTAGAAGGGCGCCCGGCGCTGGTCCATGGCTTGGCGGATGGACCGCACGTCGGCGAAGGCGTCCTGGTCGAGCAGGCGGAGGAAGAGCGAGAAGTTCTCGGGGTCACCGCGGTGCGGGGTGGCCGTCAGGAGCAGGTAGTGGTCGGTGATCGCCCGGAGCAGCTCACCGAGCTTGTAGCGCAGGCTCTTCTTGTCCTCCGCCGCCGCGGACATCCGGTGGGCCTCGTCCACGATCACGAGATCCCAGTGGCTCTGGCGCAGGCTCGGGAGGATCTCGTCCCGCTTGGCCAGGTCCAGGGAGGTGAGGATCTGGGGGTGCTCGAGCCAGGGGTTCACGCCGAACTGGACCCTGAGGTCGGCTCCCCGGAGCACGAGGAACTTCTCGTCGAACTTCTCCCGTAGCTCGCGCTGCCACTGGAACGCGAGGTTGGCCGGAGTCACGACGAGGACCCGCTCGATCAGCCCTCGGAGCTTCAGCTCCCGGACCAGCAGGCCGGCCATGATCGTCTTGCCGGCGCCGGCGTCGTCCGCCAGGAGGAAGCGCACCCGGGCCAGCTTGAGGAGGTAGTCGTAGACGGCCTCGAGCTGGTGGGGGAGGGGGTCCACCCTGGAGACGGAGAGGCCGAAGTACGGGTCGTACTCCCACGCGATCCCGAGGGCGTAGGCCTGAAGGCCGAGCCGGACCAGGGCTCCGTCGCCAGTGTAGGAGCAGGTCGGGGACAGGACCGTCAGAGTGGCGAGTTGGTCTTTGGTGAGGGAGACCCGGCGGAAGCGCTCGGTCTGGGTCCCCACGAGCCCCACCGTCCATGCCGAAGGCCCGCTGGGCGCCACGGTCTCCACCCGCATGGGCTCGTTGAACAGCGGGCCCGTCAGGATCTGGCCTTCGCGGATCGGGCTGTCGTTGATCACGGAGGCCCCCTTGGGACAGCGCCGGCGCTTGTCCTGCTGAGTATAGCAAGGCGGCTGACGGCCCGAGTGCAAGCAGCTGGTCGAGGATCTCGGGGACAAGTGCGCCCTGATCCTGCGG
>CAYLLY010000096.1:0-8042 GCA_964384595.1 uncultured Nitrospirales bacterium | reverse complement strand
TCCCCGGCCATGACGTGATCGCCGTCGGTCACTTTTTCGCCGTCCACTTCCACACCGCCCTGCGCGATCAACCGCCGCGCCTCGGTCTTGCTGGGCGCGAGACCGGCCTTCGCCAGCACGGCGACCAACGGGGTGGGCCCGGCGGGCAGCGCCTTCCGCTCCGCCGACTCCGCCGGGAACTCCCGCTCGCTGAAGCGCTGCTTGAACTCCGCCTTCGCCTGCTCGCCGGCGGACGCGCCGTGATAGCGGGCGACGATCTCCTGGGCCAGCGCCAGCTTGGCCTCCATGGGATGCATCGCCTGGACGGCGTTCAGATCGGCCGTCGTCAGGAGCTCGTAATACCGCAACATGAGCCGGTCCGAGACGGACATAACCTTGCCGAACATGTCTCCCGGTTGATCTTCGAGCGCGATATAGTTGCCCAGGCTCTTGCTCATCTTCCGCACGCCGTCGGTGCCCTCCAGCAAGGGCGTGGTGATCACGATCTGCGGCGGCTGGCCGTACGCCCGCTGGAGCTCGCGCCCCACGAGCAGGTTGAATTTCTGGTCCGTCCCGCCGAGCTCGACGTCCGCCTCGAGGGCCACGGAATCGTACCCCTGGACCAGCGGATACAGAAACTCATGGATGCTGATCGGCTTCTGGTCGTGATAGCGCTTGTGGAAATCGTCGCGCTCCAGCATCCGGGCCACGCTGTAATGCGCGCTCAGGTGAATGAGCTGCTCGGCCGTCATGGCGTTCATCCACCGGCTGTTGAAGTCGATGGTGGTCTGGTCGGGATTCAGGATCTTGAAAATCTGGCGCTCGTACGTCTTGGCGTTCTGCCGGACCTCCTCCTTCGTCAGCGGCTTCCGGGTCTCCGACACGCCGGTCGGGTCGCCGATCATGCCCGTGAAGTCGCCGACGAGGAAGATCACCTCATGGCCCAGGTCCTGAAAGTGCTGCAGCTTGTGAATGAGCACGGTGTGGCCGAGGTGCAGGTCCGGGGCAGTGGGGTCGAAGCCGGCCTTCACGCGGAGCGGCCGCCGCTCCTTGATCGAAGCCGCCAGCTTCTCCTCGAGCTCCTTTTTCAGGATGATCTCGACGCAGCCGCGCGTGATGAGGGCGAGCTGCCTTTCCACTTCGCTCATGAGACTTCCGCCTTCGCTCACGGGGCCTCAGCCGTCATGACCAGGGTCCGGAGCCGCTCCATGCGCTTCTCCCCGATGCCCCTCACCTTCCGCAACTCGTCCGCGCTGCGAAACCCTCCGTGGCTCTTCCGGTACTCCACGATACGCCGGGCCAGCGCCTCCCCGATGCCGGGCAATTCCATGAGATCCTCAAGCCTGGCGGTATTGAGATCAAGCGGGAACGTCACCGCGCGGCGAGGCGGCGGCGCCGGCTGAGCAGAGGCGGAAGCCGCTGCAACGCGGCCTCGAGCGGACGGCGCGGGCGAGACGGCCGGAATCGTGCCTCCCGGACCCGCCTTGAGAGCAGGATCGCGCTCACCGGTCACCGCGGCCGGTTCGCCGTCGCCGCGCGAATCGGCAACCTGAACAGGATCTTCGGCGGAGCGTTCAGGCCCGGAGCCCACCTCCGGCTGCACGGCCCAGTAGAGGACCGCCACCGTCACAACCAGCATCAGGATCTTGACGATCACACCTTGCAGCCAGGTCATGACGCGCCGACCTTCCGGCGGGCGAGGTGGATCGCCATGCCTTCCACATCCTCGGCCGCTTCCATCAATCCCTCCGGCATCGTGGGATGCGCGTGGATCGTCTCGGCGAGCGTCCCGGCGGTGGCGCCCATCTGCATGGCCACGGCGGCTTCGTGAATCAGGTCCGCCGCATGCGCCCCGACGAGATGCACGCCGGCGATCCTGCCGGTCTTCGCGTCGGTGATGATCTTCATCAGGCCGGTCGTCTCGCCCGACGCGTGCGCCTTGCCCAGCCCGATCGGGCGAAACTTTCCGATCTTGATCTCCATCCCGCGCTCCCTGGCTTCCTGCTCGGTCAGCCCCACGCGCCCCACCTCCGGGAACGTGAAGATGCCGGCCGGGATCACATCGTACGCCATCGTCGCCGGCCGGCCGAGGACGTTGCGGGCCGCGACCTTGCCCTGCGCCGACGCCACATGGGCCAGCATCGCCTTGCCGGTCACATCGCCGATCGCGTAGAGACCGGGCACGGTAGTCTCCATGCGCTCGTTGACGAGTATCTCGCCGCGGCGGCCGAGTTGCACGCCGGCCTCTTCCAAGCCCAAACCTCCGGTATTGAATCGCCGCCCGATCGACACCAGCACCTTGGCGGACGAGACGGTGTTGCCGTCGGCCAGGGTGGTTGTGACTCCATCCGGGGAGACCGCCGCTTTCTCCACGCGGACGTTCACCAGAATCGTCACGCCCTGCTTCTTCAGTTCGGCGGTCAGCAGCGCGGAGACCTCTTCATCCTCGGCAGGCAGGATGCGCGGCAGCATCTCCACGAGCGTGATCTTCGTGCCGAGGACGCTGAACAGCGACGCGAACTCGCAGCCCTCCACCCCGCCGCCGACGATCAGGAGGCTGTCCGGAATGACGGTCAGGTCCAGCGCCTCCCGGCTGCTGATGATGGCCGTTCCGTCCAGCGGGAGGCTGGGCAGAGCGGGCGCCGTGGTGCCGGTCCCGACGATGACCGCGTCGGCTTGCAGGGTCGTCTCGGTCCCGTCCGGCTTCACCACGCGGACGGTCGTCGGGTTGACCAGCACGCCGCGTCCTTCGACCAGCTCGACATTCCAGGTCTTCAGCAGGGTACGGACGCCCTTGACCAGCCCCGCCACGATCTTGTTCTTCCGCTCGACCATGCGGGCCAGGTCGTACGTCACGGCTCCCGTGATCGTGATCCCGAACTCCCCCGCCTT
This sequence comes from uncultured Nitrospirales bacterium, assembly GCA_964384595.1. Taxonomy (GTDB): domain Bacteria; phylum Nitrospirota; class Nitrospiria; order Nitrospirales; family NS-4; genus SCTG01. The sequence continues at coordinate 5,171 of CAYLLY010000096.1, read as the reverse complement.
TTTGATCTTCTGCGCGAGCTCGGCGCAGGCGAGCAGCGACTTGCTCGGGATGCAGCCCCAGTTGAGGCATATCCCCCCCACCGCGGCGCTCTCGATGAGCGTCACCTGCGCGCCGAGTTGCGCCGCGCGGATCGCGGCGACATACCCGCCGGTGCCGGCGCCGATAATGGCGATGCGCACCCCTATTTCGCCTCCGCCTCGAGGAACGCCGCGTACGCCTTCGCGTCCATCAGCCCGTTCACTTCAGCGGGGTCGGCCAGCTCAATGACGGCCACCCACCCCTCCCCGTAGGGATCCTTGTTGGCCAATTCCGGCCGCTCGTTCAGGGCGCCATTTACTTTAGACACCGTCCCGCTGACCGGCGTATACAGGGAGGACGTCGCTTTCGTGGATTCGACCTCCCCGATTTCCTCCCCGGCCTTCACCTGGGCTCCGACCTGGGGCAACTGGAAGAAGACAATATCCCCCAACGCTTCCTGGGCATGGTCGCTGATGCCCAGCACGGCCTGTTTGCCCTCGATCCTAACCCACTCGTGCTCCCGATGGTAACGCAAATTCTCCGGTATCATTCACAATCTCCTGGTTTAAGCATGGAGGAAGCAGGCTAAGTTAGCGTCCCTGGTTTGTCAAGCGAGGCGGGCTGGATTTCTCCTTGTAAATCAACCCCGTTCCGGCCGAAAGCGCGGCCGGCTTGAAACCGTTCTTCTCTGCCGGATCAACCAGCAGCAGCAGCCGATCCCCCCGCACGATCTCAGCGGCCTTGGTGGCCAGCGATCCTGGGACGGACGGCACGGGGACGGCGATATAGTCGACGCGATACCGCCTGAGATCGAGGAGATCCTCCGCATACATCGCCAGGGCCACCTGTGGGTGGGTGACCGCTTCAGCATGCACTTCCACCGCCACCATCAGGCCGGGGAACGCCGCGCGGACCGCCTCCATGACGCCAATCACCGCCTTGGACTGCTCGCGCTGCTTCCACCCCAGCCAGCGCCAGAATTCAGGTGCGTACGAGAGCGATCGCTCGCGTCCCTGCGCGGACAGGAGCCGGCTCGGGTCGATCGGCTGGCCCATGTCCTTCTCGAACTTCCGGAGCGCGTTGGTGCTGAACCCCTCGCTCGCCTCCGACGGAGGATCGGCAGCCAGGAAAATGCCGTCCACCCCGGTCCCCGCCAGATCCGTCAGGAGCCCCACCTGATAATCCCTCAAAGCCGGATGCAGCAGGTCCAGCGTCTCGACCCGCTCCAGCCTGGCGGTCTGGGCGTTGAACTTCCAGTCCGCCCATTCCAGCTTCGGATCGATCCAGTCCATCCGGCGGACGGACAAGGACGCCCACACCTGCATGCCCTGGCGGTGAGCCGCGCCCACCAACGCCGACAGGCGATCCTGGAGAACCGGCGCCCAGTCGGTCTTGAAGTACACGCCGGCTTCCCGCCCCCCTCCCACTGGAAATGGCCGGTTCCGCGTGACACTCACAATGAGGGTATTCGTCCCGGACTGCCGCAGACGGCCCAACCCGCGGTCATCGAGGCCGGCAAGGCCGTCGGGCCCCACGTGCAGCCCGATGGTCCGGGACTCCATCGGCGGCCGTATGACGGGCAGTTGCCGTTCGAGCTCCGGTATTTTCACCCGGGCCTGTATCGCTTGGGGAGCCCGGGAAAATTCAGAGGCCAGTTTGCGATATTCGACCAGCGCCTGGAGGATCTCTCCTCTTTTCTCGAAGACCTGCGCCAGCAGCAGCGTCGCTTCCGGCCGTTCAGGCGCGTTGGGATAGCCGTCCTGGAGGCGGCGGAACAGGCCGATCGCGCGGTCGTACTGTCCCTGCGCCATGGCCTGCCTGCCGTTCTGGAGAAGGCCGGCAATGATCTCCTGGGACGGCATCGGCACTTTCGCTGAGGGCCGCGCCGCCCGCGACGAGCAGGCCGGCAGCGTGACTACACAGATCAGCACGCAGAAGATAAAAAGGGGAAAGCGGTATCGTGAAGTCCGTGCACAAGGCTGGGACAGCCGGCACATCACGGCCTGAGAACGAAGTGTGTTAGCGTTGTGGCCACTCCAGCGCGCTGAAGAAATAGCCGAGCTCAAACTGCGCGGACTCGGGGGAATCGGAGCCGTGGACGGCGTTGTGCTCGATGTGCGTGCCGTAGGCCTTGCGGATCGTGCCGTCGGCGGCCTTGGCCGGGTCCGTGACGCCCATCAGATCCCGGTGCCGCTGGATCGCGTGCTCTCCTTCCAGCGCCAGAACGACGATGGGCCCCGAGGACATGAAGCTGCAGAGGCTGTCGAAGAAGGGCCGTTGCTTGTGGATGTAATAGAACCCCTCGGCCTCGGCCTTGGTCAATCGTAGCAATTTCATCCCGATCGGAACCAGGCCGGCCTGCTCGTAGCGCTGAATGATGGCCCCGATGAGGTGCCGCCCGACGGCGTCCGGCTTGATGATGGCGAGCGTGCGTTCAACCATGGCGGCATGATACCAGAAAATGGGGCCAGATTCGATTCAATTCCTGCGGCGACAGAACCCGCGTTGCGTCCACGGGGTCAGCTTTGCCGCATCTTGGTGGCCAGTTCGGCCGGCTTGAAGATGCCTTTTTCGGTGATGATGCCGGTGATCAGCCGGGCCGGGGTCACGTCGAAGGCCGGGTTGAACACTTCCACCCCGTCCGGCGCGATGGGCGCCCTGTCCCACATGTGGGTCACCTCGCGGGGATCGCGCTGCTCGATGGGGATCTGCTCGCCCGAGGCCATCGAGAGATCGATCGTGGAGCTGGGCGCGGCCACGTAGAAAGGGATGCCGTGCGCGTGCGCCAACACCGCCACGCTGTACGTTCCGATCTTGTTGGCCACGTCCCCGTTCGCCGTGATGCGGTCCGCGCCGACGACGCAGACGTGAATCTTACCCTGGCGCATCAGCGTGCCGGCCATGTTGTCGGTGATGAGCGTGACCGGAATGCCGTCCTGCATCAGCTCCCAGACCGTCAGCCGCGCGCCCTGCAGGACCGGCCTGGTTTCGCCGGCCACCACGCGGATCTTCTTCCCCTCCTCCCAGGCCGCCCGCACGACGCCGAGCGCCGTGCCGTACCCGCCCGTGGCAAGCGCGCCCGCGTTGCAGTGCGTGAGGATCGTCTGCCCGTCGCCGACCACCGCCGAGCCGTGCCGCCCCATGGCCTTGTTCATGGCGATGTCTTCCGTGAGCACGGCCTGGGCCTCGGCGACCAGCTTTTGCTTGATCACGGGAACGGGCTCGGCCTGCAGGGCGTCGAGCCGGCGCTTCATCCGGTCGATGGCCCAGAAGAGATTGACGGCGGTGGGGCGCGTCGCGGCCAGATGATCGGCGATCGCCCAGACCGCCTTGCGGAAGGCGTCGTATTCCACGGCCTTGACGGCCTGCGCGCCCAGGGCGACGCCCATCGCCGCCGCGATGCCGATGGCCGGCGCCCCCCGCACCCACAGTTCCTTGATGGCGATGCCGACCGTCTCGTAATCGCGGCAGTCCACGAACTCGACCCTGTCCGGCAGCCGGCTCTGATCCAGAATCCGAACGACGCCGTCTTTCCACTCAACGGTCGGGACCAATTAGCGCACCCCTATTTTGCCCACTTGACGAAATCCACCTTGGCCTCCGCCAGGATGGGAAAAAGCCGCGGCGGGATCAAGCCCGTGTAGGTCACCGTGAAGGGGCGGGTATCGAGCGGCTTGAGGCCCTCCATGCACCCGACCTGGTTGACGTCCAGAAAGATGAAGCTGAAGTCGCGGAACCGCACGGTAATACAGACCTTCTCCGCCGTCCATTCCGTATCGCCGTTCCCCAGAAACATCGTGGCCTGGTACTGCGCGACTCCGAGGAGGCTGTTGAAGTTCGGCGTCGCCTTCACGTCGCTGATCGTAATGTTCGCGTCCGACGGCGGATCGATCCTGCGCCCGCGCCCGGGCGTCGGTACCTGCACGGGCTCTTGCGGAGCCGGCTTGGCTTCCTCCGGAGGCGCCCCATCGGGCGGAGGAACGGACGGCACGCGCATGAGCGGAGCGCTCTCATCCACCGGCGCGCACTGGCCGCTGAGATTCCGGTCGGAAAAAATCTCCGTGCCGTCCGCCTGCCTGCACTTCCACGTCTCCGCGTGAGCCGGCGCCACACTACCAAGCAGAACGGCCCATGCGATGAGGAGACACCCGACCGGGCTGCGTCGCTGAGTACGAGAACGCATCACGCCGCCTTGCGCGCGGGCTGGCGCGCGCTGCGCTTCTGATACTTTTCGACGGCTTGGTTGTGCTCTTGGACGGTCGCCGAGAACTGATGGGTCCCGTCGTTCTTAGAGACAAAGTAAAGATACTTGACCGGCGCGGGGTTCAGCGCCGCCTGGATGGCCTTCAGGCCGGGGTTGGCGATCGGCCCCGGCGGCAGCCCCTGGTTCACATAGGTATTGAAGGGGGTCTTCTGCGTCAAGTGGGCGCGGGTGAGGTTACCGTTGAAGTTTGGGAGGCCGTAGATCACCGTGGGATCGCTCTGCAGGGGGAGGCCCTGGGCCAGCCGGTTATGAAAGACGGCCGAGATCAAGGGCCGCTCGGCATCCTGGCCGGTTTCCTTCTCGATGATCGACGCCAGCGTCAGCACCTGCACTTCCGTCAACTGGAGCGCCGCGGACTGCGCCTGTAACTCCGGCGTATAGACCTGCCGTAGGCGGCTCACCATGGCCCGCACAACGTCCTCGGCCTTGGCCCGCTTGGGGAAATAGTACGTATCCGGGTAGAGGTACCCTTCCAAGGTTTGGGCCCCGATCCCAAGCGACTTGATGAATGCGGAATCCGCCACCAGGCGGGCCACGTCCGTCCCCTTGACGATGCCGGTCTCGCCCAGCACCTTGCTGATCTGCTGAGCCGTGAGACCCTCCTGGACCGTCACGCTGTATTGAATCACTCGGCCGGAGACGATGGCGTTCAAGATCTCGGCCGGGCGCATGGCAGTATGCAGGTCGTACTCGCCCGGCTTGATCTTCCGCTCGGCGTCCTGGAACTTCCCTAGCAGGCGGAACCAGAACGGACTCAGGATGAGGCCCTTCTGGGCGAGCAGGTTGGCCGTTTCCGTGAACGAAACGCCTTCCGGAACCTCCACGACGTAATGGATCTCGGCTTCCTGTATCGGCATGTCCAGCGCGCGATGGCCGTAAGCCGCCACC
>CAYLLY010000095.1:0-8076 GCA_964384595.1 uncultured Nitrospirales bacterium | reverse complement strand
AGAGGCGGCGTGCGCTCGACGGCAAAGCGGTCCTGGAACTTCGCATCAAGCTTGGGGCCGAGCCCGGTGTCCACCAGGATGTTCTTCCCGTGCGCGCGGATCAGCAGGCAATTCAGGCCCATCTGAATGCGGTTCCGCTCGTCGGCCGGGCAGCACTTCTCCCAGAGCGCTTTCGGCACGACCCCGAACATCGCCCCCCCATCCAGCCGAAACCGCCCGTCCGTTACGGGATAAATGTCAAACTTTCCCAGTTTCATGTTAAAGAACCACAGGCTCCTTGTAGGTGCCGAAGACTTCCTTCAGCGCGGCGCAGATTTCGCCCAGCGTGGCATCGGCCTTCACCGCCTCGACCAGGTACGGCATCAGATTTTCATCGCCGACGGCGGCTTCCTGCAGAGATTCCAGCGCGCCGGCCATTTTGAATGGATCGCGGACCTTCCGCAGGTCCGCCAGGCGGGCGACCTGTTCGCGCTCCACTTCCGGGCCGACCTTGAGGATCGGGATACGCTGCTCTTCGGGCTCGACGTACTCGTTGACGCCCACGATGCTCCGCTCCTTCCGCTCGACTTCCCGCTGGTAATGCTGCGACGCGTTCAATATTTCCCTCTGGGGGAATCCCTGTTCGATCGCACGGACCATGCCGCCCATCTCGTCGAGTCTTCGGAAGTAGTCGCGCGCCTCTTCTTCCAGGCGATTCGTCAACGACTCGACGTAGTAGGAGCCGCCGAGCGGGTCCACGGTGTTCGTCACCTCGCTCTCGTGCGCGACGATCTGCTGGGTCCGCAAAGCGAGCTTGACCGCCTCTTCGGTCGGCAGGGCCATGGTCTCATCCATTGAATTGGTGTGCAGCGACTGGGTCCCCCCCAGCACCGCCGCCAGCGCCTGGAGCGTGGTGCGGACCACGTTGTTCATCGGCTGCTGCGCCGTGAGCGAACAGCCGGCGGTCTGGGCATGGCAGCGAAGCTGCAGCGAGCCCGGGTCCTTCGGATGGTACCGCCGCTCCATCTCGCGCGCCCACAGCCGCCGCGCCACCCGGAGCTTTGCGATCTCCTCGAAGAAGTCGTTGTGCACGTTGAAAAAGAACGAGAGGTGCGGCGCAAAGGCATCCACGTCCAGACCCGCCTTGACCGCCGCCTCCACGTAGGTGAGCCCGTCATAGAGCGTGAACGCCAGCTCCTGCACCGCCGTCGAGCCGGCCTCTCGGATGTGATAGCCGCTGATGCTGATCGGATGCCACTTCGGCACAGACTTGGCGCAATAGCCGATGGTGTCCACGATCAAGCGCAGGTGCGGCTCGGGCGGGAACAGCCACTCCTTCTGGGCGATGTACTCCTTCAGGATATCGTTTTGAAGCGTCCCTCCCAGCCGATCGAGCGGAATGCCCCGCCGTTCCGCGACGGCCAGGTACATGGCGAAGATGACGGCGGCCGGCCCGTTGATGGTCATGGAGGTGGTGACCTGGTCCAGCGGAATGCCGTCGAAGAGCCGCTCCATGTCGGCCAGGGACGAGACCGCTACCCCGCAGTAGCCGACCTCGCCCCGCGCCTGGGGGGCGTCCGAGTCGAGCCCCATCAGCGTAGGCATGTCGAAGGCCACGCTGAGGCCGGTCTGCCCGTGCTGCAGGAGATATTTGAAGCGCTGATTCGTGTCCTCAGCCGCGCCGAAGCCGGCGAACTGGCGCATCGTCCAGAGGCGGCTCCGATACATGGTGGGATAGACACCGCGGGTGTAGGGAAACTCGCCGGGTGCACCGAGCTCGGCACGGGGGTCCCATCCCTTGAGGTCTTCCGCAGAATAGACCCGCGCGATCTCCAATCCCGACAAGGAGGTAAATTGCGGCTTACGTTCGTCCATCATTCCGTCCCCTTCAGCAGCTCCCGCGCAATCACCAGCCGCTGGATCTCCGACGTGCCCTCATAGAGAGGCAGCGCGCGCGCGTCCCGAAAATAACGCTCCACCGGGTAATCCTTCATGTAGCCGGACCCGCCGAAGATCTGCACCGCATGGGAAGCGACGTGGTTGGCCATCTCGGACGCGTAGAGCTTGGCCATCGAGGCCTCGCGGGTGAAGCGCGGACGGCCTTCGGCCTTGAGCGCGGCGGCCCGATAGGTCAGCAGGCGGGCGGCCTCGATCTCAACGGCCATGTCGGCCAGCATCCATTGGATCGCCTCGAACTCGGCGATCGGCTTCCCGAACTGCTCCCGCCGCTTCGCATAGCCGATCGCCGCGTCGAGCGCCGCGCCCGCGAGGCCGAGCGCCTGGGCCGCGATGCCGATCCGACCGGCATCCAGCGTGGAGAATGCGATCTTGTACCCCTCGCCCACATTGCCCAGCACCTGATCGGCCTTGACGCGGACGTTCTCGAGGACCAGCTCGCAGGTGTCGGACGCCAGCAGGCCCATTTTGCGCTCTTTCTTGGCGACGGCAAACCCAGACGCGGCCTTGTCCACAAGGAACGCGGTGATGCCCTTGTGCTTCTTGGTCCTGTCCACCGTGGCGAAGATGACGGCCTGCGACGCGATCTCCCCGTTCGTGATGAAGAGCTTGGTTCCGTTCAGGATGAAACCGCCGTCGTGCGGCGTGGCCGTGGCGGCGAGCGCCATCGCATCCGACCCGGAACCCGGCTCCGTGAGGGCATAGCAACCCAAGCGCTCGCCCTTGGCCGCCGGCGCCAGCCAGCGGAGCTTCTGCTCATGGGTCCCGAAGCGCATCAAGGGCTCGCCGTAGAGCGTGTTGTTCACCGTCATGGCCAGGCCGACGCTGGCCGAAGCCTTGCACACCTCCTCCAGCGCGATGATGTAGGTGAGGTAATCCATGCCGGCGCCGCCGTACTCGGGCGGCACGCAGATGCCCATCAGGCCGAGCCCCGCCATCTTGTCCAGCAGGCTCTTGGGAATCGCGCCCTGCTCGTCGAACGCCTGGGCATGCGGCGCGATCTCCTTCGCCGCGAAGTCACGCACCATGTCGCGCAGTGCTCTCTGCTCGTCGGTCAATCGGAAGTCCATGGGGTCCCCCTGGCTATGGGCTATAGGCTATGGGCAATAGATGGAGATGTCATTTTTCTCTTCACCGATAGCCTCTCGCCCATTGCCTCTCGCCTAATAAGTGTAGAACCCCCGGCCGGTTTTCCGCCCCAACCGGCCGGCCTCCACGTACTTGCGTAGGAGGGGGCAGGGACGGAACTTGGGGTCGCCCAGGTCCTGATGGAGGACCTCGCAGATCGCCAGGACGGTGTCCAGGCCGATCAGGTCGGCCAGCGCCAGCGGCCCCATTGGGTGGTTGGCGCCCTCGGTCATCGCCTGATCAATGGCCTGGGGGGTCATCATCTCCTCCTGCCCCTCCTGCAGGAGAAAGACGGCCTCGTTGATCATGGGGATCAGGACCCGGTTCACGATGAAGCCGGGGGAATCCTTACACACGACCGGAGTCTTGCCCATCTGCTTGGCGACGTCCATGCCGAGGGCCAGCGTTTCGTCGGACGTCTCCATGCCGCGGATCACCTCGACCAGCCGCATGACCGGGACCGGATTCATGAAATGCAAGCCCAGGACTTGCGTGGGCCGGCCGGACGCAGCCCCCAGCTTCGTGATCGATATGGAGGAGGTATTGCTGGCCAGCACCGCCTCCGGCATACACAACAGACCCAGTTGCCGGAAGAGATCGCACTTGAGTGTGGGGCTCTCCGGGACCGCCTCGATGATGAGCGGGGTCTCTTCCAAGTCCCTCAGACGAGTGATCGGCCGGATCCTATCCATGACCACAGCCGCCTGATCCGCCCTCACGCTTCTTTTCTCGACGGCCCGGTCCAGACCCTGCCGGATTTTTTCCATCGCGGACCGGAGCGCCTCCTCCTTGGCGTCGAGCAGCAGGACGTCCCACCCGCTTGCGGCGGCCACCTGGGCGATGCCGCGCCCCATCTGGCCGGCTCCGATCACCCCCATCCGTGTGACGTCGTCAAGTTTCATGGTCGTTCCACAATCATGGCCAACGCCTCGCCGCCGCCGATGCAGAGGCTTGCCAGCCCCCGTCGCGCGCCGCGCGCTTCCATGGCGTACAGGAGCGTCGTGAGGATGCGCGCCCCCGTCGCGCCGATCGGATGGCCCAAGGCGACCGCGCCGCCGTTGACGTTCACCTTCGCCGGATCGAGCCCCAACTCCCGATTGACGGCCAGGGAGACGGACGAGAAGGCTTCGTTGATCTCGAACAGGTCGATATCCCGCACCGAGAGGCCGGTCAGCTTGAGCACCCGTTTGATCGCTTCCACCGGCGCGATCGTGAACCACTCCGGCGCCAGCGCCGCCCCGGCATAGTCCACGATCCGCGCCATCGGCGTGAGCCCAAGCCGCTCCGCCTCATCCTCCGCCATCACCACCAGCGCCGCCGCGCCGTCATTGCACGCGGGTGAGTTGCCCACCGTGAGGACGCCCTCCTCCTGGAACACCGGCTTCAGGGTCCGCATCTTGCCGAGGTCCACGCGACTCGGCTCCTCGTCGTCGGAGACCACCAGCGGGTCGCCCTTCTTTTGGAGCACCTCCACCGGCGCGATCTCGCGCTTGAAGGCGCCCGAGGCGATGGCCTCCCGCGCCCGGCGGTAGCTTTCCAGCGCGAAGTCGTCCAGTTCCTGTCTCGTCAGTTTGTACTTCGCCGCGCACAGCTCGCCGGCGTTACCCATGTGAAAATTGTTGTACGCGTCCCAGAGCCCGTCCTTGACGAGGCTGTCGGTGAGCTCGCCGTGCCCCAGGCGATACCCCTGCCGTGCTTTCTCCAGCAGGTACGGCGCGCGCGTCATGCTCTCCATGCCGCCCGCCACCACGATCCGGGCTTCGCCCATGCCGATCGTGCGGGCCGCCATGATGACGGTCATGAGGCTGGATCCGCACACCTTGTTGACCGTCGTCGCGCCCACCGAGACGGGAATGCCGGCGCCGATCGCGGCCTGCCGGGCCGGCGCCTGCCCCAGCCCCGCGCTCAGAACGCAGCCCATGTACACCTCGCTGACCCGCTCGCCGGGCAGATTGATCCGCTTCAGCGCGTCGGCGATCGCGATGCTGCCGAGCTTCGTGGCCGGCACCGGACTGAACACGCCGTTGAACGCTCCCATCGGCGTCCGCACCGCACTGGCGATCACCGGATTTTGCTTCGCGTTCACAAGAACTTCTCCCAGTCGCTCTGCTCCAAATAAGTTTTGACCCTGCTCATGAAACGGTCGGCCATCGCGCCGTCAATGACCCGATGGTCGAACGAGAGACTCAAGTAGCTCATCGGCCGGACGGCGATGGCGTCGTTGATCACGACGGCCCGCTTCTGGACCGCCCCGACGCCCAGGATGGCGATCTGGGGCTGGTTGATGATCGGCGTGCTGAAGAGGCTCCCCGAGCCTCCATGGTTCGTGATCGTGAAGGTCCCGCCCTGCACCTCTTCCGGATTCAGCTTCTTGGTCCGCGCGCGCTCGGCCAGATCGGCGACCTCCTCGGCCAACTGCATGAGGCCCTTGCGCTCGGCGTGGCGCACCACCGGCACCAGCAGCCCGTCTTCCAGCGCGACCGCAATCCCCATGTGGATGTCGCGCTTGAGCACGATACCGGCCTCTCCCCATGACGAGTTGAGGATCGGCACATCCTTCATCGCGCGGGTCACGGCGTTGATGACGAAGGGCAGATACGTGAGATTCCGCCCTTCCCGAAATCTGGCGATCCCGGAGAAGTCGGCTTCGAAGAACGTGACGACGTGGGCGGACGCCCGGCGGCTGTTGACCATCCGCTCGGCGATGGTCTTTCGCATCGGAGTGAACGGCAGGATCTCCTCGCCTAACGCCTCACGCCTGACGCCTAACGGTTCGCCCTTCGCGAGAAACTCCAGTACGTCTTTTCGGGTGACCCGGCCGCCGGCGCCGGTGCCCGTGATCTGCGACAAGTCCACGCCTTTTTCTTTTGCCAGTTGCCTGACGGCCGGGGAATAATGGTCACTGACTCCGCTCGGAGGGGCCACGGGGGTCACAACCACTCCACCGACTCGACTGATCACACCGGGTGGAACGGCCTGCTCGACTTTCGTTTCAGCAAGACGCGCGATCAGCGTCCCGACGGGAACCGTCTCGCCTTCCTTGACGAACACCTCGGCGAGGTAGCCGGCAGCCGGCGAAGGGATCTCCAGCGCCACCTTGTCGGTCTCGACCTCCAGCAGCGACTGATCCTTCTCGACCCGCCCGCTCAGAGGGATCAGCCACCTGACGACCGTCCCCTCCGCGATGCTCTCGCCGAGCTGGGGCATGATGATATCGGTCGGCACGTTCCCTCGGTTGTCAGTAGGCGGCCAGCTTCCGGGCGGCCGCGACTATATCGCTCACCTTGGGGAGGAAGAACTCCTCCAGCGGCGTGCTGAACGGCACCGGCGTGTCCGGCGCGGCGATCCGGAGGATCGGCCCGTCGAGGCAGTCAAAGCACTCTTCGGCGAGCAGCGCCGCGATCTCGGCGCCGATCCCGCCGGTCTTGTTGTCCTCATGCAGCATGATGGCCTTACCGGTCTTGCGGACGGACTCGAAGACCGTTTCTTTGTCGAGCGGGATCAGCGTCCGGAGGTCCACCACTTCCAGGTCGAGGCCCTCCTCGGCCAACAGGTCTGCCGCTTCCAGGGCCACGTGGACCATCGCGGCATAGGTGACGACGGAGATATCGGCGCCGGCGCGCTTGACCTCGGCCTTGCCGATCGGAACGATGTAGTCTTCGGTGGGCAACACCGCTTTCACGCGGCGGTAAAGGAATTTGTGCTCGAAATAGATCACCGGGTTGGGATCCCGGATGGCCGCCTTCAGCAGCCCTTTGGCGTCGTACGGCGTGGACGGCGCCACGAGTTTGAGGCCCGGCGAGTGGAAGAACCAGCCCTCAGGGCACTCTGAATGGAACGGCCCCCCGTGCACGCCGCCGCCGAAGGGCGCCCGGATGACCAACGGCACCGGCGCGCCCCACCGGTAGTGATTTTTCGCCGCCACCTCGGTGATTTGATCGAACGCGCAGGAGATGAAATCGGCAAACTGCATCTCCACGACGGGCCGCATCCCCATCATGGCCGCTCCGATCGCGGCCCCCACGAAGCCGGACTCGGCCAGCGGGGTATCGAGCACCCGCCACTCGCCGTATTTCTTCTGGAACCCTTCCGTGATCCGGAAGGCCCCGCCGTACGGGCCGATATCCTCGCCCATAAGGAACACCCGTTCGTCGCGGGCCATTTCTTCATCAAGCGCTTGCGAGATCGCCTCGAGATAGGTGACTTCTTGACCGACCGTGGCCGTCGTCATGGGTCCACCTCCTCGTCGCTCGCGAAGACGTCCTCCAAGGTCTCCGGTCCTTCCGGCAGGGGGCTCCGCTCGGCAAAATCGACGCCGGCTTCGACCTCCTTCGTCACCCGTTCGCCCACCTCCCGGAAGGTCGCCTCATCGGCGTAGCCGAGTTGCAGGAGCATCCGCTCGGCCTTGAGGATCGGATCCTTTTTCTTCCACTCCTCCAGCAACTCGCGGGGGACGTACTTGGCCGAGTCGTGCTCGGAGTGGCCGTGCATGCGCATCGTCTTGCATTCAATGAAGGTCGGCCCCTCGCCGGCGCGGGCCTTTTGGATGGCGCGCTGCGCGGCCAGGTACACCGCCGCCACGTCATTGCCGTCCACGATTTCGCCCGGCATGCCGTAGGCCTTGGCGCGGTCCACCACATTGGGAATGGACATCTGCAGATTCAGGGGCGTGGAGTAGGCATATTGATTGTTGTTGCAGAAGAACACGACCGGCAGCTTGCGGACCGCCGCAAAGTTCATCGCCTCGTGAAAGTCGCCGCGGCTGGTTCCGCCATCGCCCGTGTTGGTCACCACGACGCGGGACTCGCCGCGCAGCCGGAACGCCAACGCCACACCGGTGGCGACCGGCAGGTTGTCGGCGAGGTGACTCACGAATCCGATGATTCCCCGCTTGAGGTCGCCGATATGGACGTTGCCGTCTTTCCCCCGGGTGGGTCCCGTGCGCTTGCCCAGGTACTGGGCGATCACTTCCCCGGGCGTGATCCCGCGGATGAGGAACGCCCCCATGTCCCG
>CAYLLY010000094.1:0-8133 GCA_964384595.1 uncultured Nitrospirales bacterium | reverse complement strand
CCCCTGCTGAACGGCGGCGGCCTCTTTGAAACCGGAGCCGGCGGCTCGGCGCCCAAACATGTGCAGCAGTTCCAGCAAGAAGGCTATTTACGCTGGGATTCGCTGGGTGAATTCCTGGCGCTGGCCGCGTCCTTGGAGCATCTGAGCAAGGCGTCCGACAATCCCTCCGCGAAGATTCTGGCGGATACGCTCGATCGGGCCAACGCCAAGTTTCTGGAGAGCAATAAGTCGCCGGCCCGCAAAGTGGGCGAGATTGACAATCGCGGGAGCCATTTTTATCTGGCGTTGTACTGGGCGCAGGCCCTGGCCGAGCAGACCGAAGACAAGAACCTGCAAGCGCGTTTTGCCACGGTCGCCAAACAGCTTGCGGACAATGAGGCCAAGATTGCGGCTGAGCTGATCGGCGCCCAGGGAAAACCGGTCGATATGGGGGGGTATTATCATCCCGACCGGGAGAAGACGACAAAAGCGATGCGTCCAAGCGCAACCTTGAATGCGATCGTGGACGCGATTGCGCAATAGATCGGAGTCCGGCGCGGCGATCATCAATAATATGTAGTACAATGACGCGAGCACCATGGAATTAAAAGGCTTCGACAAGAACGTCGCCATCGACCAGGAGGAAGTCCTGCGCCCGAAGATGGTGACCGTCGAGATCGCCGGCAAGAAGTACGAAGTGCCGGAAGGGATCACGGTCATCAAGGCTCTGTGGTACAGCGGCCAGGAAGTCATCCGCGGCGCCGGCTGCCTGGGGGGCTACTGCGGGGCCTGCGCGACGTACTACCGGACCAAGGACGATCCGAAGGTGAGGACCTGCCTGGCCTGCTCGACGGCCGTCGAGGACGGCATGTCGTTTACCATGGTCCCGCCGTTCCCGGCCCGCAAGGCCGTCTACCAGATGGCCGAGCTGAAGGACCCGAAGCAGGACCTCTTCAATCTCTATCCGGAAGCGCCGCTTTGCCGGAACTGCAACGCCTGCACCGAGGCCTGCCCCCAGGGGATCGACGTGCGGGACGGCGTGTGGCGGGCCGTCTTCGGCGATTTCAAAAAAGTCTCCGAGATGTTCATGGACTGCGTCATGTGCGGGCTCTGCACGCCCGTCTGCATCGCGGACATCGCGCCGAACCTGGTTGCCCTGTACGCGAGCCGCGCGCAGGGGGCGCACTTCACGGAGAAGCCCCGGCGCCTGCATGAGCGGATCGACGAGATCGCGCAGGGCAAATACCGGTCGGAGTGGGACCGGGTCCTCGGCATGGACGAGCAGCAGCTCAAGGACGTCTGCGCGGCCATCAAGTAATGCAGCTCCAAGTTCTCCAGGACTTGGTCCACAAGACCCGCGACGCGCGCCGCAAGCAGACGCTGCCGAAGTTTCCCGCCGGCGAGCGCGACCAGCTGATCAAGAAGTACCATCCCGACCATCGCGAGAGCGCCTACCGCCTGATCGAGTTCGGTCCCAACGCTGGCGAGAAGACGGTGCGCGAGCTGGCCGCCCTGCTCGAAGGCGACAGCCCGGTGCCGGCCGATGCGGACCTGACGCCGGCCTACTCGACGGACGTGCTGGTCGTCGGCGGCGGCGGCGCGGGCTGCGCGGCCGCCCTGCATGCCCACGCCCACGGGGCGAAGGTGCTGCTGGCCACGAAGCTGCGCCTGGGCGACTCCAACACCGTCATGGCCCAGGGCGGCATCCAGATCGCCCTCACAAACGAGGACTCGCCGGTCCAGCACTTCCTGGATACCCTCAAGGGCGGCCACATGAAGAACGACCATCAGCTCCTCAAGACGATGGTGGAAGAGGGGCCGTCCATCGCCAAGTGGCTGCTGGAGCTCGGCGTGCTGTTCGACCGTGACGCCGACGGGAATCTCCACGTGAAGAAGGGCGGAGGGAGTTCCAAGCCGCGGCTGTTGACCTGCTCCGACTACACCGGCCTGGAGATCATGCGGGTGCTGAAGGATGAAGTGCTGAACCAGAAAATCCAGCTCCTGGAGTTCAGCGCCGCCGTCGAGCTGCTCAGCGACGGCAATGGGGCCTGCACCGGCGCGATCCTGCAGGACCTGGACAACAAGCGCCTCTTTGTGGTGGCCGCCAAGACGGTCATCCTGGCGACGGGCGGGATCGGCCGGCTGCACATCCAGGGTTTCCCGACCAGCAACCATTACGGCGCGACCGGCGACGCGCTGCCCATGTCGTATCGGATTGGGGCCAAGCTGCTGCAGATCGACACCTTCCAGTACCACCCCACGGGCGCGGTGTATCCGGAGCAGCTCATCGGCGCGCTGGTCACGGAAGGCATCCGGTCCGAGGGCGGGCACCTGGTGAACGCCAAAGGCGAGCGCTTCGTGAACGAATTGGACACCCGCGACGTCGTGTCCTCCTCGATCATCCGTGAGTGCGAGGAGGGGCGGGGTGTCCGTACGGCGACGGGGCGGCTCGGGGTCTGGCTCGACACGCCGCTGCTCGACGTGGAATCGGGCACGGGCACGCTGGAGAAGCATTTTCCCGCGATGGTGCGTCAGTACAAGCGGTACAGCCTGGACATCACGAAGGACCCGGTGCTCATCTACCCCACGCTCCATTACCAGAACGGCGGCGTGCAGATCGACGTGAACGGCGAGTCCGGCGTGCGCAACCTGTTCGTGGCCGGCGAGGCCTCCGGCGGGCTGCACGGGCGGAACCGCCTGATGGGCAACTCGCTGCTGGACCTGATGGTGTACGGCAAGCGGTCCGGCAGCACCTCCGCCGAGCGCGTCAAGTCCATGCCGCACGGCAAGCTGACGCTCGAGCACCTCGCGCGCTTCCGGACGGAGGCGAAGAAGCACGCCGGCTCGCTTGCAACCCATTCGCCCATGCTGTTCCCGGATTACGTCAGAAAGGAATAATAAAGGCTATAGGCAATGGGCTATAGGCGATGGTCTTTTCTTGCTTCCCGATTGCCTCTTGCCCATAGCCTCTCGCCCATCACCGAAGGTGAAGCATGAATATTCATGAGTTCCAGGCCAAGCAGTTGTTCGCGCAGTTCGGCGTGCCGGTGCCGAACGGCAAGGAGATCAAGACGCCGCTCGCGGCCGAGAAGTGGGCGGAGAAGCTGAATACGCCGGTGTACGTGGTGAAGGCCCAGATCCACGCCGGCGGCCGCGGCAAGGCGGGCGGGGTCAAGATCACGAAGAGCCGCGCCGAGGTGCCGGGCCTCGCCAAGGAGCTGTTGGGCAAGACGCTGGTGACGCACCAGACCGGGCCGAAAGGGCGCAAGGTCCGCCGCCTGCTGATCGAAGAAGGCGCCGGCATCGCCAAGGAGCTGTACCTGAGCCTCCTGGTGGATCGCGATTCCGGCTGGCCCCTGTTCATCGCGAGCACCGAGGGCGGCATGGAGATCGAGGAAGTGGCCGCCCACACACCCGAAAAAGTGCTGAAGGAGTCGATCGACCCGGCCGTGGGATTCCAGGGTTACAACGGGCGCAATCTGGCTTTCGGTCTGGGGTTGCCGAACCTCGAGCCGACGGTCATGGGGCCGTTCATCACGATGCTCGGCAACCTCTACCGGCTGTTCATGGAGAAGAACGCCTCGCTGGTCGAGATCAACCCGCTGGTGATCACCACCGACAAGCGTCTCGTCGCGCTCGACGGGAAGGTGTCGTTCGACGACAACGCGCTGTTCAAGCACGCGGACGTGCAGGCGATGCGCGACCTGCACGAGGAGGAGCCGCTGGAAATCGAGGCCACGAGCAACAACCTGAACTACGTCAAGCTGGACGGCAACATCGGCTGCATGGTGAACGGCGCCGGGCTGGCCATGGCCACGATGGACGTGATCAAACTGGCCGGGAGCGAACCGGCGAACTTTCTGGACGTCGGCGGCGGCGCGACCAAGGAGACGGTGGCGGCGGGCTTCCGCATCCTGCTCAAGGACCGCAACGTGAAGGGGATCTTCATCAACATCTTCGGCGGGATCGTGCGCTGCGAGCGCATCGCGCACGGGGTGATCGAGGCGGCGAAGGAAGTGCAGATCAAGCTGCCGGTCGTGGTGCGGCTGCAGGGCACCAACGCCGAGGAGGGGCGCACGCTCCTGCTGGAGTCCGGCCTCAAGGTGGACGTGGCGACGGACCTCTGGGAGGCGGCGCAGAAGATCGTGGCGATGACGGGGAAGAAGCGGAAGAAAGCGGAAACGGCGGCATAAGAGCCGCGCCATTGGAAAAGGAGAGACGGCTATGAAACGGATTCTGACAGGCGTGTTGGCAGGATTGATCGGGTTTGCGTTCAGCACCACGACGTTCGGCCAGGCCACGCCGGCCGCCCCCGCGACGCCGACGGCGCCCTCCCCGACTGGCACGATGAAGGAAATGACCGAGCAGGGTAAGGAGAAGATGAAGGAGCAGGCCGAGCAACACAAGGAAAAGATGAAGGAACGGATGGAAGAGCGCTCTGAGAAAATGAAGGAGCGGGCTGAAAAGATGGAGGAGCGCGCCGAGAAGATGAAAGAGCGGTCCGAAAAGATGAAGGAACAGGCGGGAAAAATGAAAGAGAAGTCCGAGAAGATGAAGGAACGGGCTGCAGAGAAAACTACGGGCAAGTAAGAGGGGCTATCGTGAGCATCCTGGTCAATAAGAATACGCGGGTGGTGGTGCAGGGGATCACGGGCAAGGAAGGCTCTTTCCACGCGACGCAGTGCAAGGCCTACGGCACGCAGGTCGTCGCCGGCGTAACGCCGGGCAAGGCCGGGCAGGAGGTCGAGGGCATTCCGGTCTTCAACACGGTCCGCGACGCGGTGCGGAAGACGCAGTGCGACACGTCGCTGATCTTCGTGCCGCCGCCGTTCGCCGCCGACGCCATCCTGGAGGCCGCCGACGCCGGCATCCGGTTGATCATTTGCATCACGGAAGGCATCCCGGTCAACGACATGGTGAAGGTGAAGCGGGCCTTGCGCGGGCGGGACGTCCGGCTGATCGGGCCGAACTGCCCGGGCATCATCACGGCGGACGAGTGCAAGATCGGCATCATGCCGGGGTTCATCCACAAGAAGGGGCGTGTAGGGGTCATCTCCCGCAGCGGCACGCTCACCTACGAAGCGGTCAATCAACTGACGATCTTGGGCCTGGGCGAGACGACCTGCATCGGGATCGGCGGCGACCCGATCATCGGGACGGGCTACATCGACCTGCTGGAGATGTTCGAGAAGGATCCGGAGACCGAGGCGGTCGTCATGATCGGCGAGATCGGCGGTGACGCCGAGGACCGGGCCGCGGCCTTCATCAAGCAGAACATCCGCAAGCCGGTGATCGGCTTCATCGCGGGTATCACGGCCCCGCCGGGCCGCCGCATGGGCCATGCCGGCGCGATTGTCACGGGAGGGAAGGGCACGGCGGCCGAAAAGATGGCTGTCCTGGAGGCCGCCGGCGTCCGCGTGGTGCGCAATCCCGCCGAGATCGGCAAGGCCCTCCTGGAGGCCCTCAGCCCGCGTTGCGGGGTGTAGCAGTCAAAGCAGATGATGCTGCAGCAGGAGCAGCATGTG
The DNA here is from genome assembly GCA_964384595.1 of uncultured Nitrospirales bacterium. GTDB lineage: Bacteria > Nitrospirota > Nitrospiria > Nitrospirales > NS-4 > SCTG01. The sequence goes on along the minus strand of CAYLLY010000094.1, from coordinate 2,629 downwards.
CTGGCGTAGGCGCTCTTCCTCCTCCGGCCTGATGTTGGAAAACACCACGCCCAGTCTCATCCCGTTCACCGTGCGTACCCTCGCCCCATCGATCTGAATCGGCGAGTCCTGGTCCGAGACTTCAAACTGCAGGCACAGGGATTCCCCTCTCGGAACAGGCACCCTGGTGGTGATCGTGCAACCTCTGATCGAAATGGCGGTGATCGTTCCTTGAATCGGCCGGCTGTCGTCTTTTGCGAAGGTCTGCCGGAAATATACCGAGTAGTGCACCGGAACCCGCTCGTATTCCCGCCCCGGCTTGTGGCCGGCCAGCCAGAGAACGCCCAGGAACCGGTGGGTGCAGAGCTGGCAGCGCAGCGGGCCGATGGCCAGAAACCGCAACAGGTGCTCAAACAGCCCGCGGCGAGGCGCCGCTTTCACCAACCACATATCGCATTGCGGACAATTCGGCATCACTTCCCGGTCGTATTCAGGGGTGAGACTTGTAAGTAAGATGGTGGTAGGATATGCCAAATGGCCGTAAAAATCGATAGGAAATCCGAGGGTCTGGCTCCATAGAGAGGAGAAATCTTATGAAGAGTATGCTCATAGCCGTCTTCTTGCTTGGCGCCTCCGTGCTGTGTGTTTCAAGCGCAGACGCGGCGTCCGCGACCACGATCACCTGGCACGGCCATGCGGCCTTTGAGATCGGAACGCCCAACGGGGTGGTGATTTTGATCGACCCGTGGCTGACGAACCCGGCGAATCCCGCCGTCAAGGAGAAGAAGGACCCGCTGGAACACATCAAAAAGGCCGACTACATCCTGATCACGCACGGCCATTTCGACCACGTCGGCGACGCCGTGGCAATCGCGAAGAAAACCGGCGCGCGGCTGGTCGCCAACTTTGAGCTGGGCACGAACATGGCCAAGCTGCTCGGCTACCCCAGGGAGCAGATGGGCTTTGACACGCTGATGAACATCGGCGGCGAGATCGCGGTCGCGAACGGCGAGGTCGTGGTGGCCATGACGCCGGCGGTGCATTCCAGCGGCCTGGCGAATCCGCTCGCCAGGGAGCAGGAGCCAGAGATCGCCACGGGCGGCAACGCCGCGGGGTTTGTGCTGAAGATCAAGAACGGGCCCACGATCTATCACTCGGGCGACACGGCTTATTTCAAGGACATGGAGGTCATCGGCGAGCAGCACGCGCCGGACGTGGCCTTGCTCAACATCGGCGGGCACTTCGGCATGGAGCCGGCGATGGCGGCCCGCGCGGCGGCCGGCGTGAAGGCCAAGCAGGCGGTCCCGATGCACTTCGGCACGTTCCCGGTCTTGACCCAGGACGCCCAACCTTTTGCCGACGAGCTGAAAAAGCGAAAGATCGGCTATCTCAAGATGGATCCCGGCGCCACCATCACGTTCGAAGGCAAGAAGCTGAAGTTTATCGGGCACTAGGGGGAAAAGGCCAGAGGGCGGCTTGACCCGGCGCCTTTTCCCACGTATAGCGACCTATGGTGTTTGAGCCAACCGACTGTCCTGTCCCTCGCGTTTCCTGATCTCTCCTAACGCGTTCGATTCCCCGGTCTCCGCCGCTCTTATGCCAGAGTCTCAGGGCGTGCCGGCACTTTTGACTGTGTCGGGCCCAAGGAGGTCCCCCTATGAGCTGCTCGCGGTGCAATGGCTTGATGGTCGCTACCAGCTTGGAGGAAGCGGCGGGCGTCACAAGCGGCGGATCGTTATCCGGGTGGAAATGCCTGCTCTGTGGCGAGGTCATCGATGCCGTCATCGCAGCCAATCGGAAACACCACCTGGAACCAAAGCGCAATCGGGCCCGCCTTCGCAATGGGTGAGATCAACTGATGGCCCAGGAACCATTCCAGGCGGTCGCGAACACTCCAGGCTTTGTGACCTTCGCCAAATGCTTCTGCATCAATCCGGTCTATATTAATCCGGTCTTTGGCGGAGGGCGCTATAAGAAGCGCAAGGGATGGGTCCTTATCGACCTGGCCACAAGGGCGGAGACGAACTTCAAGACGTTGCGTGACGCACGGTCTCACCTGATGTGCCTCTACATGGCGACGACTCCAAAGATCAGTCCAGCTGAGGGGTTTTGAAGGGCCTGCCGTGGACGAGACTGAACTGAGCGAGCTACTGACCGCGTCAGGCTTCTTCCGGTTCCTGGCTCAACAGGCGAGGCTGGATTCCGATGAAATCAAGCGGATCTACATGCTCGGCAGGCCATGGGGGCTGTGGCCGCCTGACCTGGACATCAGCCATGAAGCGGCCGAGATAGGCGTCGATGTGTTCACGTACCTTGCCGCCCTACAGCCGTTGCTCGACATGGACGCAAAGGAGAAAGAGGCGCAGCTTACCGCCTACGAGGCCACGCTGACCGGGGGCGAGACCACGCCGTTGATCCCGGCTGTTCGTGCCCGGGTGGAGAGGATCGCCGCGTCATCGAAAGAGGACGAGGCCACCATTTGCCGCATCTTCCATGCGCTGTACGCCTATCGTCAGCGCGTCGGCCGGTTGTCGATACAGAAGGTCGGCGCGTCGTCAAGACACAAGATGGAGCAGGATCAGGCGGCCGCCGCCGCGAAACTGCAACGCGCTCTTGCCGCCGAGCTTGAACAGCGCAAAAACCTCCCGTA
>CAYLLY010000093.1:0-8204 GCA_964384595.1 uncultured Nitrospirales bacterium | reverse complement strand
TTTCCGGACGCTGCTGGGACTCCTGACCCTCTTCGCCCGCGAAGTCGCCCAAGCCGAGGAAATCCGGTTCGCCCCGGCGTACTTTCCCTTCACCGAGCCGTCGGTCGAGCTGCACGTGCGCCACCCGCGTCTCGGCTGGATCGAGCTCGGCGGCGCCGGCCTTTTCCGTCCCGAGGTCACGCGCCCGCTCGGCATCGATGTCCCCGTGATCGCCTGGGGTCTCGGCCTCGACCGCATGGCCATGGTCGCCCTCGAAATCCACGACATCCGCGATCTCTTTTCCGGCGACCTCGAAATGATCCGCTCCAAGCGGGTTCAGTACTGAGCGCGCCATGCCCACCATTTCGGTCAATCGCAAAGACCTCGACAAGCTGCTCGGGCGGCGCGCGATGGACAAGGAACTGGAGTCCTGGCTCCCGCTCGTCAAGGGCGAGATCAAGGATTACGACACCGCCACCGGCGAGCTGCGGATCGAGCTGCAGGACTCGAATCGCCCGGACCTGTGGTGCGTGGAGGGCATCGCGCGCCAGATTCGGTGCAAGCTGGACGGCAAGCCCGGTTCCTATCCCTATTTGAAAGCGGCCCCGGGACGGCGCGATCAGATCCTCGTCGAGAAGGGTCTGGAGAGCGTGCGGCCGTTCATCGGCGCCTGCAAGGTCCGCGGGCACAAGGTGACCGAGGAAGGCCTGGCCCAGCTCATCCAGACCCAGGAGAAGCTCGCCGACATCTTCGGGCGGAAACGCCGCACGATTTCCATCGGGCTCTATCGCCTGTCGCCGATCACGTTCCCCGTCGCGTATGCGGTCGTCGCCCCCGACCAGGCCACATTCCACCCGCTCGGCTATGGCGACGCAATGAGTCTGCGGGAAATTCTCGAGATTCACCCCAAGGGGCAGGAGTACGGGCCGATTCTCTCAGGCCAGGAGCGGTTCCCGCTGCTCCGCGATGCGAAGGGGACCGTGCTGTCCTTTCCGCCCATCATCAACAGCCGGGACATCGGCGAAGTGCGCGTCGGCGACGAGGACCTGTTCGTCGAGGTCACGGGGACCGACCTGCGCATGGTGATGCTGACCGTGAACATCTTCGCCGCCAACTTGCACGACCGCGGCGCGACGATCGAGGCGATGGATATCGTGTATCCCTACAAAACGGAGATGGGCCGGACGGTCCGGATGCCGCAGCCGTTCGCCGGCTCCCGCGCGATCAGGCAGGCCGAGATCGGGACGGCCTTGGGCGTCACGCTGTCGACGAAGGAGATCCGCGAGGGCCTCGCCTCCTACGGCTATCGGGTGACCGCCAGCGGCCAGAGCCTGCACGTGACCCTGCCGTCCTACCGTAACGATCTGATGCACCCGGTGGACGTCATCGAAGACGTGGCCATCAGCCGGGGGTACCACACGTTCGGCCCCATCATGCCCTCGGCCTTTACCGTGGGCGGGCTCTCCCGAATCGAGCAGCTCTCGGACAAGGTGCGCGAGTTGATGCTCGGCTTCGGTTTCCAGGAGATCATCTCGAACATTCTGGGTTCGCGCGAGGACTTGATCGCCAAGATGCGCTTGAGCGACGGACACCCGGCCGCCCGCTGCATCGAGATCGACAACGTAATGTCCCAGAGCTACGAATGTCTCCGCCAGTGGGTCCTGCCCTCGCTGCTGCGCATCGAGACCGCCTCTTCCCGCAGTTTCTACCCGCATCTTCTGTTCGAAGTCGGCGAAGTGGCCGTCCCGGACCCGGACACCGAAACCGGCGCCCGCACGGAGATTCGGCTCAGCGCCCTGCTGGCTCATGCCGGCGCGAACTTCTCGGAAGCTCATGCCTATCTCGCGCTGCTCTGCTTTTACCTCAACAAACCGGCCGACCGTCTGACGCCGATCGAGCATCCGTCCTTTCTCGAAGGGCGGGTCGCCCAGATTGAGCTTGCCGGAAAACCGATCGGTCTGATCGGCGAGCTCCATCCCGAAACGCTTGAGCGATGGCAGATCGGGATGCCCTGCAGCATGTTCGAGCTGACCATCGACCCGCTCCTATAACGCCACGGCCGTAACCCATGAAGGCACTGCTGATCGGCATCGTCGGGTTCCTCGTCCTTGTGGTCGCTGTCTTGTTGGCCCTCCCCTACATCACCAATCTCGGCGCGATCCGCGCGCAAGCGGCAACGGCCGCCTCGGAGGCGCTCCGGCGCCCGGTCACCATCAACCGCCTGAGCCTTCGGGCCATCCCGAGTCCCGGCGTGCAGATCGAGGGGCTGGGCATCACCGAAAAAGACGGGGCTCCCATCGTGACCGTGGACCGGATCATCACCGAGGTCAAGCTGGCGCCTCTCTTCCAGCGAAAGCTGGTCGTCGACCGGATCATTGTCACTCGGCCTCGCCTCACCCTGACCCGTAACCCCGATGGCTCGTTGAACCTCCCGTTGCCGCCGCCTTCCGCAAAGCCGACGCCGCCCGGCCCCCCGACCGGAGACGGCGCGCCGCCGCTTACGCTGGCCTTAGAGGAAACCCGCGTCGAGAACGGCGAGGTGACGATCCGGGAGCGGCGGCAGCAAAGCGGGCCCCCGCTGCTGCGCCTACAGAAACTAAACATCGCGCTGAACGACGTGTCGGTTCACGGAAAGACACCCGACGACTTCAAACGCAGCCTGACGGGAACCGCCCGCCTGGAGGTGAAGGAAGGCTCCATCGGAAAGATGGAAACGCTCGGCAAGATCCTGTCCATTCTGAACGTCAGGCGGATGTTCAGCGGAAAGACGCCGGACTTGTCCCGCGAGGGCATCACGATCGACGGCCTGGGAGGCACGTTCAGGTTCAAGAACGGCCTCATGACCACCGACGACCTGAAGCTTCAGAGCGCCGTCCTTGACGCCGACGTGAAAGGCACGTTCAACCTGCCCGACAACCAGGTGAAGATGGTCGTTTCCGCCCTGGGGATGGATTTCGACGTGCAGGGCCCGGCTGACAATCCGACCGTGTCGTCGCGTGCGGCGAAGGGGATTCAGGAAGGCGTCGGGAATCTGCTGGAGAAAGGCTTGGGACTGTTCCGTTAGCGGTAGGGGCACGGCGCGCCGTGCCCCTACGAAAGACTACGCGCGCGCCATCTGGGCCTTGGCCGTATCGATGAGTTTCGTAAAGCCGCCCGGGTCACGGATGGTCATGTCGGACAGCACCTTCCGATCCAGCTCGATCCCCGCCTTCTTCAGCGCGTTGATGAAGCGGGAATAGAGCATGCCGTTGTTCCGGCACGCCGCGGTGATGCGGCTGATCCAGAGGCGGCGGAACTGGCGCTTCCGGTTGCGGCGATCGCGATAGGCGTATTGCTGCGCCCGGTCCACCGCCTCGGTCGCGGTCCGGAACAGCTTGCTCTTGGCGCCGTAATAGCCCTTTGCCAGCTTGAGTTTCTTCTTGTGACGTGCGCGGGTCTTGGTCCCGCCTTTAGCCCGTGGCATCGGTTCTCTCCTTTTTCAATGGATCACTTCGGCAGCAGTATGGCGATCCGGTACACATCGCCCGGCGCCACCGGCGTCGGCCTGCCGAGCCGGCGCTTGCGGCCCCGGCTCTTTTTCGTCAGGATATGCCGCTTGTTGGCCTTATTCCGCATGAGCTTCCCCGTCCCGGTCTTCCGGAACCGTTTCTTCACCCCTTTGTGGGTCTTCAGTTTCTGGCCCGCCATGATCGTCGCTCTCCTTCGCTCAGCGTTGCTCGTCTCTCCGTTATTTCTTGGGCGCCAGCACCATCATCAAAAACCGGCCCTCCTGGCGGGGCGGCTGTTCGATCTGCGCGCCGGTGCCGATCAGACCCATCACCTTGTCCAACATGGCCCGGCCCATCTGCTGGTAGGCCATCTCTCGGCCTCGAAACATCACCGTGACCTTGGTCTTGTTCCCCTCGGCCAGGAATTCCTTCATCTGCCGGACCTTCGTCTCCAGGTCGTGCTGATCGGTCCGCGGCCTCAGCTTGACTTCCTTGAGCTGCGTGCCCTTCTGATGCTGCTTGGCGGTGTGGGCCTTCTTGTTGAGCTCGTACTTGTACTTGCCGAAGTCCATGATCTTGCAGACCGGCGGCTGCGCCGTGGGCGACACCTCGACCAGATCATAGCCCAGCTCTTCCGCTTTCTTCAGGGCATCAGGCGTCGCCAGAATGCCGAGTTGCTCGCTCTCGGGCCCGATGACGCGTATCGGTGTGACACGGATCTCCTTATTGATCCTTAATTTTGGGACGGCGATAGGGCACCTCTCCTTTCTCTCGTGTTCATTGCGCGGACGGAGCGCCCGAAAGGCCCCGTCCCTCTACATCGTTCTTCAAGTGGCCCAGAAACGCATCGACCGTCATCGTCCCCGCATTGGCCCCCCCGCGCGTGCGGACCGACAGGGTCCCGTCCTGCACTTCCCGGTCGCCGGCGACCAGCATGTACGGCACCTTGGCCTTCTCAGCCTCCCGGATCTTCAAGCCCATCTTCTCGCTGCGCACGTCCGCTTCGACCCGGTACCCGGCTTCCGCCAGGCGATGGACGACTTCTTGGGCGTAGGCCGCGTGCTTGTCCGTGATCGCGATGACGACGGCCTGCACCGGCGCCAGCCACGCGGGGAACGCGCCGGCGTGGTGCTCGATCAGAATGCCGAAGAACCGCTCGATCGAGCCCATCAGCGCGCGGTGGATCATGATCGGCCGATGCGCGTGGCCGTCGTCCCCCACGAACTCCAACCCGAAGCGCTCGGGATTGTTGAAGTCCACCTGCACCGTCGAGCACTGCCACGCCCGCCCGAGCACGTCCTTGATTTTGATGTCGATCTTGGGCCCGTAGAAGACGCCTTCACCGGGATCGATGCTGAACGCGACGCCGCGGCCCTTCAGCGCCGCCTCCAGCGCGCCGGTCGCCTGCGCCCACGCTTCCTCCGACCCGATGGCCTTCTCTGGCCTCGTGGACACGCAGACCTGATAGTCCGCGAACCCGAAGGTCTTCAGCACGAAAAAGGTGAAGTCCAGCACGCGGGCGACTTCTTTTTCGATCTGGTCCGGCCGGCAGAACAGATGCGCGTCGTCCTGCGTGAAGCCCCGCACGCGCATCAGCCCGTGCAGCACACCCGACCGCTCGTACCGGTACACCGTCCCCAACTCGGCATAGCGCAGCGGCAGGTCGCGATAGCTCCGCAGGTGCGCCTTGTACATCATGATGTGGAACGGGCAGTTCATCGGCTTGAGCTGGTAGTCGCTCGCCTCCACCTGCATCGTTGCAAACATGTTCTCGCGGTAGTACTCCGTGTGGCCGCTCGTCTTCCAGAGGTCCAGCCGGGCGACATGGGGCGAATAGACCAGCGCGTAGCCGTGCTTCTGGTGCTGCTCGCGCCAGAAGTTCTCGATCTGCAAGCGCACAATCGAGCCTTTCGGCAGCCACAGGATCAGGCCGGGGCCGACCTCGTCGGTCACCGAGATGAGGTCCAGTTCCTTGCCGAGCTTGCGGTGGTCGCGCTTCTTGATCTCCTCCAGCTTGTGGAGATAGGCGTCCAGCAGCTCCTTGGTGGGGAACGACGTGCCGTAGATCCGCTGGAGCATCGGGTTGCGCTCGTCTCCGCGCCAGTAGGCCCCCGCCGCGGTCAGCAGCTTGATCGCATGGATGGCGCCGGCGGACGGTACGTGCGGCCCGCGGCAGAGATCGATGAGCCCGCCCTGGTCGTACACGGAGACCGACGGCTCGGCGAATCCCTGGATCATCTCGCATTTGTAGTCCTCGCCCCGCTGCCGGAAGAACTCGATGGCCTGCTCCCGGCTCATCTCGCTCCGCTGGAACGGCTTGTCGGCCTTGATGATCTCCTGGATGCGGGCCTCGATCTTTTCCAAATCCTCGGGCGTGAAGGGACGCTCGTAGGCGAAATCGTAGTAGAAGCCTTCTTCGATCGGCGGCCCGATGGTGAGCTTGGCGGTGGGGAACAGGTCCTTGACCGCCTGGGCCATGATATGGGCGCTGCTGTGGCGGTACACCTCTTTGCCCTCCGGCATGTCGAAGGTCACGGGCGCGATGCGGGCGTCGGCTTCCAGCCGGCGCGTCAGGTCCACGGGCTTGCCGTCCACCAGCGCCGCGAGCACGCCGTCCGGCAGCCTGCCGTCCGGCAGCGCAAGCGCTTCCCCGGCTGTCAGGCCCCTGGGCGCGTTTTTTGTGGTTCCGTCAGGATAGGTGAGACTGATCGAGGCGGTGGTTTTTTCTGATGCGACGGCCAATGCTTCTCCAAACAAAAATTGATTGGGGACAGAAATGATATCTGTCCCCATGAGTAGGCGCCCATGGTAGGCGCGGACGGTCTTGAACCGTCGACCTCTACCGTGTCAAGGTAGCGCTCTCCCCCTGAGCTACGCGCCTAACCGACGCCGCATGCTAATACGCAGGCCGCGGGAATGTCAAGGTTCGAAGCCGCCAAAAACCTTGCACTTTTAGGGACAACCGTGTAGAACCGTTTCCGGCGCACCGGCGAAAAAGCCTATGGACACTCGCGGCAACTCCGGCACTATTTTTCTCGGTTTCGCCCGAGCGGCTTCCTTCCTGCTCGTCTTGTGGATTGCCCCTGCCCACGCCCAGCAGTCCGAAGCCGACGTGTACGTGGCCCAGGCCATCCTGGCTTACGACGACAAGCGGTTCGCCGACGCGCTCGGCTACCTCGCCGACGCGCTGAAGATCGAGCCGGACAACCTCCAGGCGCTCTACTACACCGGGCTCGCTCATCTGGCCCAGAAGAATCCGATTCTCGCCGTCGAATATCTCGAAAAAGCGCGCGCCCACGCTCCCGACGATCTGGTGATCCGCTATCAGCTCGGCGTGGCCTATTTCATCCTGGAGCAATACGACAAGGCCGAACCCTTGCTCTCCGGAGTGTTCAAGGAACAGCCTCGGCTCGAGAACGTGGGATACTACGTAGGCTTCATGCGCTACCGGAAGAAGGACTATGACGGCGCCTTGAAGGCTTTCAAAACCGGGGTCTCGTCCGATCCGACGATGCAGCAACTGACCAAGTTCTATGCCGGCCTCGCGCTGGGGATCCTGGGCCTGTCCGAGCGCGCGATCGCCGAAGTGGATGAAGCGCTCCGCCTCCAGCCGGCCTCCCCCCTCACCGGCCCGGCCGAACGCATCCGGGACACCATCGTCAAGGCGCGGGAGCGCGAGCAGCGGTTGCGCGCCGAGATCCGGATCGGGGCTTTCTATGACGACAACGTGTCGGTGAACCCCCAGCCCAGCACCGACCCCACCGCCGAGAGCATCCGGACCCGGATGAACCGCTCGCCCGGCGAGATCGCGTCAGTGCGCGTGGACTATTCCTGGCTCCGGCAGGGCCCCTGGGAGGCCACGGCAAGCTATTCCTTCTTCCAGACCCTGAACAACAACCGCAACCTCTCGGAATTCAACATCCAGGACCATCTCGCGGCGCTGGGCGGCTTCTACCGCGGCGCCGTGGCGGAGATGCCGTTTCAGCTTGGACTCCAGTACAGCTACGACTACCTCACGCTGAACAATCACGCTTTCCTCGACCGTCACACCGCCACGGTGTTCGGCACCCTCGTGGAGAACACAGGCAACCTGACGACGCTCGTCGGCCGCCTGCAATTCAAGAATTTCCTCCAGGACAGCGAGACCCAGCCGGCGCAAAACCGCGGCGCCAAGAACTGGATGGTGGGACCGACCCACGTGTTCCGGTTCGAATCAGACAAGCACCTGATCCGCATCGGCTATCAGTACGACTTCGAGGACGCCGAGGGGAACGACTTCTCCTACACCGGGCACCGCGTGCTCACCGGAGGCCAATACACCCTACCATGGGGCGACACCCGCCTCCGGTACGATTACGAGATTCACTTCCGGGACTATCCGAATTTCCAGGCGTTCCTGCCCGTCACATCGCCGGGCTCGATGCAGCGCACAGACACCGAGCAACTGCACGCCTTCAGGATCGAGAAGCCGCTTCCCAACAACCTGACCCTTTCCGCCGAATACCAGGGCACCTTCAGTCAGTCCAACATCGCAGTCTTCGACTTCCACCGGAACGTCTTTTCGCTGATCATGACCTGGACCTATTAAGGAAGGCTAGCGTCGGCGGAGGGCGTTCTCGACGTTGCGCGACTGGATGCCTTGCACCACGTCGTGATCGAGATCGGGGCGGCGCTCGGGCTCCCGGACTTCTTTCCTGATCAGCTCATCATCCCGCTCGCGCGCTTCGATCGCGGCGG
>CAYLLY010000092.1:0-8234 GCA_964384595.1 uncultured Nitrospirales bacterium | reverse complement strand
GCGGAGAGAAGCCCGCGTCCAAGGTGGCCGGCGAGGACAAGGACACCGTCCTGACGGCCTAAACACGGGAAAGGGCCGCGATTCAAGAGCGGCCGGGGTTGGGCGGGTGTAAAAGGAGTCGCTGTGGAGCATATCATCTCGGTTCTGGTGGAGAACAAATTCGGGGTGCTGTCGCGCGTGGCCAATCTGTTCAGCGGCCGCGGCTACAACATCGAGACCCTCTCGGTGGCGCCGACGCTGGACCCGTCCATGTCCATGATGACGATCGTCACGCGGGGTGACGACAAGATCATCGAGCAGATCGTCAAGCAGCTCAACAAGGTCATCGACGTGATCAAGGTGGTGGACCTGAACGAAGCCGACTTCGTCGAGCGCGAGATGGCGCTGATCAAGATCCACACGCGGCAGGAAGACCGGGCGGAGGCGCTCCGGATCGCCGACATCTTCCGGGGCAAGATCGTAGATTCGACGCCGACCACCTACACGATCGAAGTCACGGGGGACATCAAGAAGGTTGAGGCGGCCATCAATCTGCTCCAGCCCTTGGGCATCAAGGAAGTGGTCCGGACCGGGCGGGTCGCGATCGCGCGCGAGCAGGTCCGGCTGGCCGGCGCGCAGCCCAAGCGCATTCTGAAAGAGGAAAAATAATCGTGCATTGGGTAGGGGCACGGCATGCCGTGCCCCTACGACAGAGGAGACATCATGCTGACGATTTATTACGATAAAGACGCCGACCTGAAAGTCCTGAAGGGCAAGACGATCGCGGTCATCGGTTTCGGCAGCCAGGGCCACGCCCACGCGCTGAACCTGAAGGAGAGCGGCATGGACGTGCTCGTCGGCCTGCGCGAAGGCGCCTCCTGGCAGAAGGCCGAGCGGGCCGGCCTGAAGGTGATGCCGGTGGCGGATGTTGTGAAGCGGGCGGATGTGGTGATGATCCTGGCGCCGGATGAGATGCAGGCCGGCATCTATCGCGCCGAGATCGGCCCGAACATGAAAAAGAATTCCTATCTGGCGTTCGGGCACGGGTTCAACATCCACTTCGGCCAGATCATGCCGCCGCCCACGAGCAACGTGTTCATGATCGCGCCCAAGGGGCCCGGCCATCTGGTCCGGTCGGAGTACACGAAGGGCAGCGGCGTGCCGTGCCTCCTGGCCGTCCACCAGGACCCGTCCGGCGACACGAAGCAGATCGGGCTGGCGTACGGCTCCGCCATCGGCGGCGGCCGCGCCGGCATCATCGAGACGAACTTCCGGGAAGAAACGGAGACCGATCTCTTCGGCGAACAGGTGGTGCTCTGCGGCGGGCTGACCGCGCTGATCCAGGCGGGCTACGAAACGCTGGTGGACGCGGGCTATTCGCCGGAGATGGCCTATTTCGAGTGTCTCCACGAGGTGAAGCTGATCGTGGACCTGATCTATCAGGGTGGCATCGCCAACATGCGCTACTCGATCAGCACGACGGCCAAGTACGGCGACGTGACGCGCGGGCCGCGCATCATCACCGACGAGACCCGGCAAGAGATGAAGCGTATCCTGGAGGAGATCCAGAGCGGACGTTTCGCCAAGGAATGGATCCTCGAGTGCCAGGCCAACCGTCCGCAGTACAACGCCTTGCTCAAGCGCGGCGAGCAGCACCCGATCGAAGAGGTCGGCGGCCGCTTGCGCGCCATGATGCCCTGGCTCAAGAAAGACCAACTGGTCGACAAGACCAAGAACTGAGCCCGGCAGCCGGGCTGAGAGCCATGGCTGACCGCGCGAAAGGCTGGCCGATCGCCCGTGAGGGCGTGCCCTTCCTGGCCGCCGCCGTCGTGCCAACGGCCGCGGCGTGGGCCCTCGGGTGGACGGTCGCGGGCGCGTTGTTCGGCGCCGCGGCGCTCTTCACGGGCTGGTTCTTCCGCAATCCTCCGCGCCGGATTCCGGGCGAGCCCAACCTGATCGTGTCGCCGGGCGACGGCCGCGTGCTGGCGGTGGCGGAAGAAGACGAGCCGCGCTTCCTCAAGGGACGGGCGGTGCGGGTGAGCATCTTTCTGAGCCCGCTGGACGTGCACATCAACCGCACGCCGTGCGAGGGGCGGGTCGAGGCCATCGGGTATTCTCCCGGCAAGTTTCTGGTGGCCAGCCGGCCGGAGTCGACGCTGCAGAACGAGCAGACGGCGGTGCTGTTCGAGACGGACACCGGATGCCGTATACTGTGTGTGCAGGTCGCCGGCTACGTGGCGAGACGGATCGTCTGCTGGCTGTCGGAAGGGGAGCGCGTGGAACGAGGGGAGCGGTACGGGCTGATCCGGTTCGGGTCGCGCATGGATCTGTACATGCCGGTCGGCACGCTGGTGCGGGTCAAAGCCGGGGATCGGGTCATGGGGGGCGAGTCGGTCATAGGAGTGCTGCCATGAGAATGCGAACATCGCTGCGGGAACGCCGCCGGCAAGTCATTTACGTCGTGCCGAACCTGTTCACGACGGGGAACCTGTTCTGCGGCCTGTACGCCGTCATCGCCGTGTTCGGCGCCAACTATGTGAAGGCGGCGATCGCCATCCTGGTCGCGCTGATTTTCGACATGCTGGACGGCCAATCCGCCCGCTGGACCAAGACGACCAGCCAGTTCGGCATCGAGTACGATTCGTTGGCGGACCTCGTGTCGTTCGGCGTCGCGCCTGGGGTGCTGATCTATTCGTGGGCGCTGAGCGGCTATGGGGTGCTGGGGCTCGCGGTCGTCTTTGCTTTTGTGGGTTGCGGCGCGCTCCGGCTGGCGCGGTACAACGTCATGACGGGGACGGTGGACAATCGCTACTTCACGGGATTGCCGATCCCGGCGGCAGCCGCCGTCCTGGCCTCGCTCATGCTCCTGGATCACCACATTCTCAGACTGGGCCGGGAGGTGATGCCGGTTGTGATCCTGATCGTGGCCTTCGTCCTGGCCTTTCTGATGGTCAGCACGATCAAGTACACGAAGTTCAAAGGTATGCAGCTACGGGCCGGGGAAGGCTTCATGTACCTGGTCTGGGCGGTGCTGGGGATCATGTTGATCGTCGCGGCTCCCCAGATCGCCCTGTTCGCGCTGTTCGCCGGCTATGCGCTGTCGGGTGTGCTGATGATGCTGGTCGGCCTGGCGCGGCGGGCGGCCCGCAAAGGCGCGCCTGCGGAACGTGTGTCCGGCGAGGTGAAGGAGTCAGAATAGGATGAGTCGCCTGATCCGCATATTCGATACGACGCTCCGGGATGGTGAGCAGTCCCCCGGCGCGGCGATGAACCTCGACGAGAAGCTGATGGTGGCCAAGCAGCTTGCCCGCCTGGGCGTGGACATCATCGAGGCGGGGTTCGCGTACAGCTCGCCCGGCGACTTCGAGGCCGTCCGCCGGATCGCGCATGAAGTGGAAGGGCCGACCATATGCAGCCTGGCCCGCGCGCGCCCGGAGGACGTCGATCGTGCCTGGGAGGCCCTGAAGGGCGCGCCGAAGGTCCGTATCCACACGTTCATCTCGACGTCGGATATCCATCTGAAGCATCAGTTCCGGCTCACGCGGGACCAGGCGCGGCAACGCGCCGTTGAAATGGTCACGCGCGCCCGCGGCTACGTGGAGGACGTGGAGTTTTCCCCGATGGACGCCACCAGGTCGGACCCCAAGTACCTGTACGAAGTGCTGGAGGCCGTGATCGCGGCCGGGGCCGCGACGGTCAACATCCCCGACACCGTCGGCTACGCCGCGCCGCAGGAGTTCGGGCGGCTGATCCGCGGCATCCGGGAGAACGTGCCCAATATCAAACGGGCCGTGATCTCCGTCCACTGCCATAACGACCTCGGCGTGGCGGTCGCCAATTCCCTGGCGGCCATCGTGGAGGGCGCCGGCCAGGTGGAGTGCACGATCAACGGGATCGGCGAGCGCGCGGGCAATGCGTCGCTGGAAGAAATTGTGATGGGGCTCCGCACGCGCAAGGACTTCTACGGCGCCGACACGAAGATCGTGACGGAAGAGATCGTCAAGACCAGCCGGCTCGTGAGCAAGATCACCGGCATGGTGGTCCAGCCGAACAAGGCGATTGTCGGCGCGAACGCCTTCGCGCACGCCTCGGGCATCCATCAGGACGGGCTGCTGAAGGAGAAGACGACGTACGAGATCATGCGGCCTGAGTCCGTCGGGTTGAACAAGAGCACGCTGGTGATGGGCAAGCTTTCCGGGCGGCACGCCTTCAAGCAGCGACTGGAGGAGATGGGCTACAAGCTGGCCGAGGACGAGCTCAACAAGGCGTTCGAGCGCTTCAAGCGGCTGGCCGACCAGAAGAAGGAAGTCTACGAGGAGGACCTGGAGGCGATTGTCGCCGAGGAGCTCCAGACCATCCCGGAGACATACCGGTTCAAGTCGCTGTACGTCGAGAGCGGGACCGACAAGACGCCGACGGCGCGGATCGAACTGGAAATCGACGGGAAGGTCGCGCAGCAGACCGGCACCGGCGACGGCCCCGTGGACGCGGCCTACCGCACGATCGCCGCGATGACGCAGACCAAGAGCACGCTGCTGACCTATGCCGTCAAGGCCATCACGGGCGGGACGGACGCGCAGGGCGAGGTGATGGTGAAGGTGGAGGAGGGGCCGAAGACGGTGACCGGCCACGGCGCCGACACCGATATCATCGTCGCCTCCGCGAAGGCCTACCTCAACGCCTTGAACAAGCTCGCCTACTGGAAGTCCAAGAAAGAAGACAAGATCAGCTACAGAGAAGTATAGCGTCCCAAATCCGTTTGCCCTGAGGTTCTCGAAGGGCGCCCCTCAACATTCCGTCCTTCGCTTGATTCTTCATACGTGTTTGATTATCCTCCCTCTGACTTCATTCCCTTCATTTTCCTTTTTCATATCGCCATAGATACTTAACTCTCCCTATTAAGTTGGCGGTACAGCAGGCGGCCGCACATGAAATTTCTTGATAATATGGCTGACGGTTTTCTTGCAAATAGATGCGAAACCGACCAAACAGGTCAACTGCTTTTTTATCCTTGGGGAAAGCGGAGGAAAGGTTATGTCATACCGAGCTCAGAGAAGAAGCAAGAAATCAAGACCCTATTAAGGAAAGGCATCAAGTACGCTTTCCTGAATTGGTTATTCTGGTTCGTAGGAGCGCTTTTCGTTGTCTTTTTCCTGGTCCGTTTGTTCGACAGAGAATCGCTTCCATTTTTGTTTCTGGGGTACGCCGTATTAGGTACGGCCGCCATTTGCTTCCCCATCTTCAGATCGTGGACGCGTGCTGCGCAAAGTCTCCAAAGGGCTCCAGAGGGAGTGGTACTCTCATCGTCCGCGCCTATTTCAAAAAAAGATGTCTTGCTAAGTCTAAAATCTCCTTTCGATTGGTTGTATGGTGCAGCATTCTTGCTTTTTATCGTCGGTGCTGCCGATTACATGATTTTTATTTTGCATAATCCACACTCATTGGGCCTCGGGATAACACGTCTCTTGGCATGGTGGACCGTCGCCCTAGCAGGTGTTGTTACCGCAACTCTCAAAAGGCGAAAGCTGGCTCAGCCGAAAGCAGGCTCACGGTCTGCCGTTAGTATCTGGCTCCTCGGGGGGCCCCTCATATTAATCCCCATTTCGGTCGTGGCAACGTTATGGGGCGTGACGGAATTAGCGAAAAAGGAGATGGGCTATATCGACCATACAGGAAAAGTCTTCATACCGATTCGGTATGTAAGAGCTGAACCATTTTCCGATGGCCTTGCTCGGATTAGGGGCTTCAGCGATAACCGGCAGTTATTGAAGTTTGCTGCCTGGATGAGCGTAGGCGTTCTAGCGAAGGAAAAGGGGCCTTATCATGACTTATACACAAAATATCTACAGTGGGGCTTTATCGATAAGAGGGGGCAAGTGGTCATCCCCCCGAAATTTGCCGACGCAAAAGATTTCCATGAAGGCTTGGCTGCAGTACAAGACGAGTCGAATGGCGGGTGGGGTTATATCGACAAGAGTGGGCAGGCGGTCATTCCACCCCAGTTTATGGATGCGGGTTTATTTTCCGAGGGGCTGGCGGCAGTGCGTACCGCAACGGACGGCAAGTGGGGCTATATCGACAAGAGTGGGCAGGCGATCATTCCACCCCAGTTTATGGATGCGGGTTTATTTTCCGAGAGGCTGGCGGCAGTGCAAACTTCAACGGGCGGCAAGTGGGGCTATATTGACAAGAGCGGGCAGGCGGTCATTCCGCCCCAGTTCGCAGAAGCTTGGACGTTTTCTGATGGTCTGGCTGCCGTGCAAACCGGAAACGGTGGCAAGCTGGGCTATATTGACAAGAGCGGGCGGGTGGTCATTCCACCCCAGTTTCAATTTGCGCATGAATTTTACGACGGCATGGCTCTCGTCCGCATGGAAAAGGATGGCAAATTCGGTTATATCGACAAGAATGGGAAGGTGGTAATTCCGTTTCAGTTCTCCGGTGCATGGAACTTTGCCGAGGGTGTGGCGGCGGTGCGAAGAGAAGAAAATGGCAAGTGGGGCTATATCGACAAGAATGGTCAGGTGGTCATTCAGTTTCAGTTCGGTAATGCTGATCATCATAAATTTTCGGAGGGACTCGCCGCGTTTAGAGAATTTGTAGATTAAGCAGAGGGAGAAAAGGAGGTCTGTCCGGCATGCGGGTACGACGGGCTCGGCAGATTCTCTGCTAAGTTGAACGACTGCATCATCCCACCGAGGTAGCCGGCCTTTTCGGAGACCAGCTCCAGATCGCCGGCGTCCCGGCCGTGCTGCTCTTGACAAGAAATTGAATCAGACTATGCTAGGTGCATTGAAGAGGTGTTTCTGTGAAAAGCACGGCGGCTTCTAAACATCTCCGCGAACTAGCACGGGCAGGACTCGTTCGCCTTGGGTCCGGGAAGTTGCCGAAAGGGTTCTGGAAAATGCCCCGTCCGAAAGACGCAAAAGGATCGGTGCTCAAGGCCCTGCTGGAAGATCGAGCGGAAGGACGATGAAGGTCAGAAAAGGGGACCATCTCCGCCAGGCGAAACGCAGGGCGAAGGCGATTGAGGCCTTGTTGAAGTTGCGAAAGAAGAAGCCCGGCTTCAGCGACGCGGAGATCCGCGCGGCGCGCGAGTACGGCCGCCCATGACCCTCTTTCCTACTTGAACAGCTTCAGCATCCCGCCGAGGTAGCCTTCTTTCTGGGAGACCTGTTCCAGTTCGCCCGCGTCGAGCCAGACGCCCTGGCAGTTCATGTAGCGGTCGATCTTGGCGCCCTTTGCATATAAAAAGGGGCAGGCTGAGCTAACGAATCTTCTTCGCTGTCCGCTCCATCGCGCCGTAGTATTGCTCACGGGACACGCCGGCCTGTTTGATATGAGAGCGGATATCGCGCTCGTCGTAATCAATCCCGACCTTCAGGGTGACTTTTCTCCTGGATCCATCGACCAGGCCCTCCCAATGCTCATGAGAGCCCTTTTGGGTCTTCACCGAAAAGCCCAGCGCTTTTAGGATGTCGGCGGTTTCTCGATAGGAAAGAGAGGGGAAACGTTTAGGCATGAACGATGCGGGCCATGAGCTGCGCATCGTACGGTGGGAGTATTCTCAACCTCGTGCGGATCCAAATTGAAAGGTAGCGGAGATAATGATACAGAGGAGCGCGGCGTGGAATCCATTGATCCACGTGGTCTTCCTTGGTTGCATCCTCCAAATAGAGTTGGACCGCCTCGTAGAGGCTCTGGTCAGCTTCTTCTAAAGAACGCCCACGGGTGCAGACGTTCACAGTCAGGCAGATGGCGAAAAAATCACTCTCGCCCACTTGCTCAATGTAGCCGTGAAGGACATAAGGTTTACGCTCTGGCTTTTGCTCAGGTTGCATCGTGTGTTCATCGTACGTTTACCCTAGGCAGCCCGTCAACCACAAAATATTGCCCTATCGCATGCTCCTTCACAATACGTTGAGTCATTTGGCTATCTTTTGACAACGGGGAACGGAAGCTACGTGTCATTTGAACAGCTTCAGCATCCCGCCGAGGTAGCCTTCCTTCTGCGTGACGAGTTCCAGCTCGCCCGCGTCGAGCCAGACGCCCTGGCAGTTCATGCAGCGGTCGATCTTCACGCCCTTGTAGTCGAGCTCCGCGAGCTGGTGCCCGCACTTGGGACAATGCATGTAGTGGAGCTCTTTGAGCTTCTTCGGTTCCTCTTCTGCCATGCGGGCCTGCCGCTCGGCGGCTTCCTTCTTCATCCGCTCGATGGCCTGCCGTGCAAAGTACTCTTCCTCTTTCTCGCTGGG
>CAYLLY010000091.1:0-8257 GCA_964384595.1 uncultured Nitrospirales bacterium | reverse complement strand
GTGTCCAGACTGTTGGACAGCCCGCTCATCGTTGTGGCACATCGGAACAGCGATTTTCTCATCCGTCGCCGGATGGATCTGGTAGCGGCTGAGTTTGTTGTAAAAGCTGGCGCGGCTGATTTTCAGCGACCGGGCGGCCATGGCCCGATTGCCGTTCGCCTGGCGAAGCGCCTCGACGATCCGGGCGCGCTCCAGGAACCGGACCGCGTCCTGCCGCATGCTCGAGAGCGAGGAGCCGTTCCGCGTGTCCACCCGCATGCCGACGAGATCGGCGAAGAGCCGGTCGGCGGCCAGTGCTCCATCCGCTGCCGTGACGACCGCCCGCTCGATCACGTGCCGTAACTCACGAACGTTCCCCGGCCACGCATGGGCCGCCAGGAGCCGCGTCACCTCGGAAGGAACGGCCAGCGTGTCCCGCCCGTAGCGCGCGCAGAACTCCACGACGAAGGCCTCGATCAGAATCGGAATATCCTCCCGGCGCCGGCGCAGCGGCGGGATGGTCAGGGGGATCACGGCGAGGCGGTAAAAGAGATCCTCGCGGAAGGCCTTCGCGGCGACCAGGGGCGCCATCGGCCGATTGCTCGCGGCGATGATGCGCGCATCAACTTTCACGCGCCGGGTCCCGCCGACCGGCTTGATCTCACCCTCCTGTATGACCCGGAGCAGCTTGGCCTGCAGCGCGGGGCTCATGTCGGCGATCTCGTCCAGGAAGATCGTCCCGCCGTCCGCCTCTTCGAAGAGGCCGGGCTTGGCGGCTACGGCGCCGGTGAACGCCCCGCGAACGTGCCCGAAGAGCTCGCTCTCCAGCAGTGTTTCCGGAAGCGCGCCGCAGTCGATCACGACGAACGGCCGGCCGCGCCGCCGGCTGAGCTCGTGCACGGTCCTCGCCACCATCTCCTTGCCGGTGCCGCTCTCCCCTTCCAGCAGCACGGTTGCATCGCTGGGGGCCACCAGGCGGATCATCTCGAAGAGGTGATGCATCACATCGCTTCTGCCGATGAGGCGCCCGAGCCGGTCCTCTCGAACAACGGCAGGCTGTTGTGGGGCGACGGCAGCCCCTTCGATCACCGGATCGGCATCGAGGGAAGCGGGGATGGAGGAGAGCAGCGAGCACGAGAGTGTACCACCGCCGGGCTGTTCCTGCACAGAGGCCTGCGTCATGAGGGCGTACCGGTGTTCGAAGGACGGCCCGAGTTCGGCAACCGGACAACTCTCGCAGGGGACCTCCCGGCCCATGGTGCCGTAACACTTGCCGTCGGGCTCCGCGACATCCCCCGCGCCGCCTTGGCGCGCCGCCCGGTTCGCATAGATCAGGTTCAAGTCCCGATCGACCACCCGCAGGCTCTGAGGGAGTCCGTCCAATACGGATTCCATGAGCCACAACCGCTTTCCCGCTTCACTCAAGCACTCCCACGACACACCCCATTGCTGGCCCAATCGGTTTTCATCCGTCATGGTTGCTCTTTCCTCCGTTCGTCGTTTTCGCCGACCCATCGTCATCGAGCAGATTCTTGACGGCCTCTTTCAATTCCGCCATCCGGACCGGCTTGTTGAAGTACGCCGACGCCCCCCACTTGTAGGCCAGGGATTCGGTCTCTTTATCGCCGAAGGCCGTCATCAGGATCACGGGCGTCTTCGGGACCAGCGACTTGATCCTGGCGACGACATCCATCCCCCCATGCGGCATCCGGAGATCGGTAATGACGAGATCGGGATGAAACTGGGCGAGACCTTCCAGCGCCTCAAGCCCGTCGGATACCTGGACGACACGGTATCCCTCGTCCCGGAGCTCATCGCTCACCAGGCTCCGCATGGCGGGATCGTCATCGGCGACCAGAATGCTCACGCCTTTCTCCTTCGACTTCTTGTCCTCACCGTCATTCGACACACTCATCTCCTTGAGCGATGGACCGCCCTTCTCCCGATGAGATTGAGCAAGAGAGGGACCAGATGCGACGATTCCGGAGGCGCTCAACAAAGTTCGTTGAATCAACTAGTTAGAGAAGCGATAGGGCGGGCAAGATAGGCTCGACTGGCGAGATATTCTACAGGACGAAACTGCCGGTGGGGAGAGATGCAACAGGCCGGGGACTTACGAACTGGGGGAGACGATCGGGAGCAGGATGCGAAAGGTCGTGCCTTTCTGGACCTTGCTCTCCACTTTGATTTGCCCTCCATGCTCCTGCACGATACCGTGGACTACCGTAAGCCCAAGGCCTGTGCCTTTGCCCACCTCTTTGGTGGTAAAGAAGGGATTGAAAATCTTGTCGAGGTCCTCGGGCGCGATCCCGTGGCCGGAGTCCGCGATCGAGAGTTCGATCATGTCGGTGGGCGCGCCGCCCGAACCGTCAAGCACGGCCACCACAGAAGTCCCGACGCGCAGGGTTCCTTCGTCTCCGATGGCGTGGAGCGCGTTGATCGCCAGGTTCAGGATGACCTGGCCGACCTGATCGGGATCCGCCTCAACCAGCGGAAGGGTCAGCGCCAGGTCGGTTTTCACTTCGATGCGGTGCCGCTTGAACCGCTCCCGTATCATCTCCAGCGTGCCCTCCACGACCTTGTTGAGATTCGTCGGCCGCCGTTCGATGGGCCGGCGCCGTGCGAACGTCAGGAGCTGGTTCATGATCCGGGTGATGCGCTCGACCTGATCGATGATGGTCTGCAGGCCTTTGGCGGTGTCGGGGTCTTTCGTCTTCCGCTGGAGGAACTCGGCCCGGCCCAGGATGACATTCATCGGCGTGCCGATCTCATGCGCCATGCCGGAGGCCAGCGTGCCCAGCTCCGCCAGCTTTTCGGTATCCCGGAGCTGGTCCTGCGACTGCTGGAGGTCTTGCTTTTTAACCGTGAGGTCCCGCTCCAATTCACGGCTGAACATGGCGAGCTGGCGGTTGGCGAACTCCAGTTTCTCATTGGACTTCTGGATGTAGGCCTCGATGGCGAGCTCGATATCGAGGTACACGACTTTGCGGAAGGCCGTGTAGATCGAAACGAATTGGTTGGGGCGGTCCTTATACGCCTCGAAGATCAGCGGAAAGATCAACGAACAATAGACCGAATAGGCCCCCAGGTACCACTGCGGTGTGAGGCCTATCCGCTCGTGCACCTGCCCGATTTTGAACCGCTCCGCCTGGTACGCCGGCCCGTAGTCGCCGCCGACCAGTTCGAGGAGATACTTGCGCTGCGCCGCCAGCAGACGGTTCGTGATAAGCTCATCGGAGAGAAGCCGGCGCGTCTCGTCGAACTGGAGCAGGTGGCGGTAGAAGGCGGCGACGAGGTCGTCGACGTGCGCCTCAAGGACGGGCCGGAGCTGACTGAGCAAGGTCTCGTCCTCGGGGGTCAAGCGCAGGTACGTTTTGCGAAGCTGAGCTTCCTGGTCAGGAGACAGCGCCATCATTACGCCTGTGTGCGGTGCTTCTCGATCTCGTCCAGCTTCCGGTAGAGGGTCTTGCGGTCGATCCCGAGGACTTGCGCCGCCTGGTACTTGTTGCCGGCGGTCTTCTCCATGACTCTCAGGATGTACGCGCGCTCGACCTCGGCGAGCGTGCGGGTCTTCTCGGCGGCCTCCTCGATCATGTGCCGGTCGCCCGAGTCTCCGCGCACCGCCTGCGGGAGGTCTTCCGAGCCGATCTTCTCCTCGCGCGTCAGGGTGACGCCCCGCTCGATCACGTTCTCCAGCTCCCGGACGTTCCCGGGCCACGCGTAATCCATCAGCAGGGCCAGCGCCCCCTCGGTCAGTCCGGCGACGGGCTTCTTCATCGGCTCGGCGTACTTCTTGACGAAGTGCAGCGCCAGGAGCGGGATGTCCTCCGTCCGCTCCCTGAGGGCGGGCATGTGGACCTCGATGACGTTCATCCGGTAGTAGAGGTCCTCGCGGAACCGCTTGGCCTTGACTTCGCCCGCCAGGTCGAGATTCGTGGCGGCAATCACCCGGGCGTCCACCGGAATGGAGCGCGTGCCGCCGACCCGCCGGATCTCCTTCTCCTGCAGGACGCGCAGGAGCTTGGCCTGGAGGCTGATCGGCAACTCGCTGATCTCATCAAGAAAGAGCGTGCCGCCCTGCGCCTCCTCGAACAGCCCCTTGCGATCCGCCTTGGCGTCGGTGAAGGAGCCCTTCATGTGGCCGAACATCTCGGACTCCAAGAGGTTCTCCGGGATGGCGGCGCAGTTGACGGGGATGAAGGGCCCCTGCGCGCGCGGGCTGTTGTAATGGATGGCCCTGGCCACCAACTCCTTGCCGGTGCCGCTCTCGCCGGTGATCAACACGCTGCTGGGACTCGGCGTGATGCGGCGGATCAGCTCGAAGATGCCCTGCATGGGCTTGCTTTTGCCCAGGATCTGGTTGAAGCTGTATTCCTTCTCGACCGCCCGCCGCAGGCTGAGGACTTCCCGCCGGAGTGACGCCTCACGGACCGCCTTCCGGGTGATGAGCGAAATCTCGTCCGACTTCACGGGCTTCGTCACGTAATCGTAGGCGCCCTCTTTCATCGCCTCGATCGCGGATTCGATGGACCCGAAGCCCGTCATGATGAGGACGTTGGTGTCGGGATGAAGCCGCTTGATCTCCTTCAGGAGCGTCATCCCCGGCATGCCCTTCATGTTGAGATCGGTGATGACCACCGCGTAGTCCCGCTCGCCCATCTTGGCCAGCGCCTTCTCGCCCGAGGTAGCCGTCTCCACGTCACACCCTTCCTCCTTCAGGATATCGGACAGCAGCGAGCACATCTCCGGCTCGTCATCGACGATCAGAATCTGGTTGGCCGTGGTGTCCATCTCATTCCTTGCCCCGCACGATTGTACTCTTACAACCCACCGTTGAGAAGACTCTCACCTGACGACCAGGACCGAGCAGGGAGAGTGCCGCACCAGCTTGGTCGAGACACTGCCGAGGAGGAAGCGTCCTACTGCGCTCAGGCCCTTGGCGCCGGCGACGACCAGGTCCGCCCGCCGGCTCTTCGCGGCCTTCGTGATTTCATCCGCCGGATCGCCCGGCACGTACGCCTCTTTCACCCGGTACCCGGCGGCGGCCAGCTTGTCCGCATAGCGATGGGCCAGGTCGATCCCCGCGACCGCGACTTCCGAATAGGCGAACGGCGGCAGGACATACAGGACCGTGACCTCAATCCCGTTTCTCTTCACCGGCCGCCATTCGCGCAGGAGGAAATGCAGCGCGCGGTCGGAGGCCTTCGAGCCGTCCACCGCCAGCAGGACCCGTCTGATCGGACGCGGCGGCTGCTTGACCACCAGGACCGAGCAGGGCGCGTGCAGCGTCACCTGCGCGGAAACGCTCCCGAGAAAGAACCGGTCGAAGTCGCCCAGTCCCCGGTTGCCGAGCGCCACCAGGCCGCCGCGCCCGCCCGCATGCGCGAGGATCGCCGGCGCCACATGTCCTTTTTCCGTCGTCACCGTCCCCGGGAGCTTGAGCGCCTTGAGCAGCGCCGTGGCGTCCGCCGCCGTTTTCCTCGCCCGGTTCTCCAGTCGCCTTTTCTCCGCCTGCAGGTATCCCTCGTAGCCGATCATCGCCGGCTGCGGCACGAACGGCGCCCGCAGCGCGGCCAGGTCCACGACATGCAGGGCCGCAACCGCCGGCTTCTTCGCGAACGGCATCCGGCCGATCCACTGCGCCGCCCACCGCCCATATTTCGATCCATCCACCGCCACGACAATTTTCATCGGCTCGCTCCTTTCACAAGGTGAACTCTGACGCGCGGCACGAGCCGCAGCGTGTCTTTCAGCGTGCACAATTGATTGCCCGGCGCCAGCGTGGCCGCCGTGCCCGCCGCCGCCGCGAAGCGGGCGCACTCTTCCAGCGACTTCCCGCCCGCGTGCCCGAAGACGAACCCGGCGACCGCGGAATCGCCGGCCCCGACGGTGCTTTTGACCTTCACAGGCGGCGGCACGGCGCGGATGCGCGCGCCGTCGCTCACCACGAGAAGCCCCCGGCGGCCGCACGAGACCAGCACGATCTCCACGCCGGAGCGGTTCAGCGCCGCGGCGGCTGCTACGATCTCCGCGTCGGTCTTGAGCGGCCGCCCGAGGGCCCGGCGCAGCTCGTTGAGGTTCGGCTTGATCGCAAAGGGTCGCGCCTTCAGACCCTCGCGCAGGCACGGGCCGTCGGCATCCAGAATGGCTTTGGCGCCGAGCTTCTGCGCCAGCGTGATGACCTGATAGTAGGCGTCGGCGGGGACGCCGCGCGGCAGGCTTCCGGACACCACGATGTAGGCTTCGCGCAAATCCAGCAGCCGCAAATGGGTCAAAAAGGCGTGCCATTCCACGGACGTGACCGTGGGCCCCGGGGCGTTCAGCATCGTCTGGGTCCGGGGCTTCCCGGTGCAGACGACGATGTCTCTCCTGGTCTCCCGGGTGATGGGCGTGAAGTAGCAGGTCACACCCTCGGCTTTCAACAACTCAACCATGGTCCTGCCGTTGTGCCCCCCGATGAACCCCAGCGCCATGCTGTCTCCGCCGAGATGGCGCAGCGCGCGGGAGACGTCGATCCCCTTCCCGCCCGCGTAGAGACATTCACCCTTCACCCGGTTGGCGTCATCTACGACAAGGCCGTCCACCTCGATGAAGTGGTCCAGCGCGGGATTCAGCGTGACGGTATAGATCATCGCTTCAGCTTCTCCAGGCGCACGGTGGACACCTTGTATTCCGGGCACCGCGAGGATTCGTCGGCGCTCGACGACAGGAGCGTGTTGAGGTCGTTCTCCGGGAAGTGGAAGCTGGCGAACAACTGGCCGGGGGCCACCCGCTCGCTGACTTCGACCGGCATCACGATCTCGCTCCGGCCGCTGATCACCTTCACCCGCTGCCCGCTGCGGACGGCGAGCTTGCGGGCGTCGTCCGGATGGATCTCCAGCGCATCGTGGTCCACGAGTTCCATGATGCGCGTCCGGCGCGTCTGGGCGCCGGAGCAGTAATGCTCCAGGATGCGGCCGGTCACGAGCACGAACGGATAGTCGTCGCTCGGCTCCTCCCCAGGCGGCAGGTAGTCTACACCGACGAACCGGGCCCTGCCTTGTGGAAAGGCCTGACGATGCATGATCGCTGTTCCGGGATGGCCCGCCTCCGGAACCGGCCATTGGAGGCCGTTCCCGTCCTCCAGCCGGTCATAGGAAATCCCGCGCATCGACGGCGTCAGCCGGGCGATTTCGTCCATGACCTGCGACGGGTGGTCGTAATGCATCGGATAGCCCATCCGGGTCGAGACTTCGCACATCACCTGCCAGTCCGGGAGAACGCCGGCGCCCGGCAGGCGGCCGACCGGCGGGTCCACTACCTTGCGCACCCGCTGCACGCGTCGTTCCATATTCGTGTAAGTGCCGTCCTTCTCGACGAACGCGGCGCCGGGCAGGACCAGCGTCGCGTACTGCGCCGTCCGGCTCATGTAGAGATCCTGCACGACCAGGAACTGGAGCTTCCCAAGAGCGGCGCGGACCTTTTTGAGATTGGGATCGGTCTGGGCCACGTCGTAGCCGATGATCCAGAGCCCCTTGAGCGTGCCTTCCAGCGCGGCGTCCCACATGTCGGGGATCTTGAGCCCGCGCTTCTGCGGCAGCGGCTTGCCGGTGACCGACTCGTGCAGCGCGCGCAAGTCCGGATCGTCGAAGCGCTGGTAGCCGCAGAAATAGGTCGGCATGGACCCGACGTCGCAGGCGCCCTGGACGTTGTTCTGGCCCCGGAGCGGGTTGATGCCGGTCCCGGGCCGACCGACGTTCCCGGTCGCGAGCGCCAGGTTGCAGAGCGCGATCACGCCGTGGCTGCCGAACTTGTGCTCCGTCACGCCCAGGCCGTGGATGCACATGGACGCGCCGCTCTGCGCGTACAGGCGGGCCGCCTTGCGGATGTCGTCGGCCGGGACGCCGGTGATCCGCTCGGTCTCCTCCGGCGTGCAGGGCAGGACGGTCCCGACCCAGTCGTCGTACTGCTCGGTGCGCGCCTCAATGAACGCCCGGTCCATCAGCTCTTCCGCGACGATCACGTGACCCAGGCCGTTCAGAAGCGCCACGTTGGTGCCGGGCCGGAGGCGGAGGTGCAGCGACGCGTACTCCGCCAGCTCGATCCGGCGCGGGTCGATCACGATCAGCGGCATGCCGCGCCGGGCCGCCCGCTTGATCCGCGCGCCCGCGACCGGATGCGCTTCCGTCGGATTGGCGCCCACCACCATGATCAGCTTCGCCTGCTCGATCGAGTCCAGGGAATTGGTCGCCGCCGAGGCGCCGAAGACTTCCATCATGCCGGTCACGGTGGCGCTGTG
>CAYLLY010000090.1:1831-8413 GCA_964384595.1 uncultured Nitrospirales bacterium | reverse complement strand
TGGCGGCCGATGAACCAGGCGTGCCCGCCGGTCATGCAGATCGCGAGGCCGGCGTTGAGCGTGCGGGGGCCCGGGATGATCCCGGCGCGGATGGCGCGCGTCACGGAAATCGAGATGTGGGCGCGGGAGCCCACGTCGCGCACGGTGGTGACTCCGCCTTCCAGCGTCGCGCGCGCGTGCGTCACGGCCTTGACCGCCGTCATCGTCGGGTCGTCCTGCTCCAGCGAGCGGATGGAGTCCGGGCCGGCGTCCAGGCAGTAATGGATGTGGCAGTCGATCAGGCCGGGGAGAAGGGCTTTGCCTTGCCCCTCGATGACCGTGGCGCCCGTCGGGATTGTGATCCGGGTGTCCGGGCCGACCGCGCTGATGCGGGCGTCCTCGATGACGACGGTAGCGCGCTCGGGCCTGGCGCCCGTCCCGTCGATCACCAGCGCGCGGCGGACGGCGAGCGTCGTCATCCCTTTAACGCGGCCTGGACTTCGTCGACGTGGCCGTCCACCTTCACCTTCCGGAAGACCGCCTTGAGCTTGCCGGCCTTGTCGATGATGTACGTGCTCCGCTCGATGCCCCAGTAGGTCCTGCCGTACATGTTCTTTTTCTTGTAGACGCCGTAGGCCTTTGACACCGTTCCGTCTTCATCGCAGAGCAGCGAGAACGGCAGACCGTATTTCTTGATAAACTTGCTGTGGGAGTCCGCGTCGTCCATGCTGATCCCCAGCACGACGGCGTCGGCGTTCCCGATGGATTTGATCGAATCCCGGAAGCCGCAGGCTTCCTTGGTGCAGCCCGGCGTGTCATCCTTCGGATAGAAATACAACACGACCTGTTTGCCTTTCAGGCTCTTCAGGCTCACGGAATTTCCGCTCTGGGTCTTCAGTGAGAAGGCAGGGGCCTTGTCGCCGACGTTCAGGTCTTCAGCCATCGCGCATGTCTCCCGGATCGTTTGCGCATCATATCCGGCTGGAGCGGTCTGCTGTCAAGAGAAGCTAGCGGTGGGAGGCGGGCAGCTTCACCGTGAAAATAGCGCCCTGGCCGAGTGTGCTCTCGGCCGCCACCTGGCCGCCATATTTCGTCACGATGTCGCGGACGATGTGGAGGCCGAGGCCCGTGCCTTTCCCCTGCTCCTTAGTAGTGAAGAACGGGTCGAAGATCCGGTTGAGGTTGTTGCGCGGAATGCCGGGGCCGGTGTCCCGGACCGTTGCCTGGACGAAGCCGTCGGCGGAGGCGGTGGAGAGCGTCAGGGTGCCTTTTCCCTCCATGGCCTGCACGGCGTTGGTGACGAGGTTCACGAAGACCTGCAGCAACTCGTCCGCCTTGCCGCGGACCGGCGGCACGGCGGCGTACTCCGTGGCGACCTTCACCTGGTCGACGACCGTCGCCCGGCGGGCCATTTTGACCGCTTCGTCCAGCGTGTGGTTGAGGTCGATCTCGCTGACTTCCTCCTGCTGGGTCTGCCGGGCGAAGGCGTTCAGGCCTTGCACGATGCCCGCAATGCGCTTGCCCGCCGCGATGATCTCGTCAAGGTACTCCTGGATCACCTCCGGCCGCGCTTCATCCTGGAGGTGCTCCGAAAGCCCGGTGATCGTGTAGAGGGGGTTGTTGATCTCGTGGGCGATGCCCGACGCCAGCGTGCCGATGGACGCGAGCTTTTCCGCTTGGATCAATTGGTCGCGTAGGTTTCGCTCGTGCTGTGCCAGCTTCCAGAGCAGGAGCGCCGACGTCCCGCCCATGACTTCAGCGCGGGGTGGTTTCTGCTGAAGGAGGAGCGTCCTCATGGCGGGATCGCCGGTGACGTCCACGATCAGGTTGGCGCGATCCTCGGCGATGAGCGCGAGCACATCGGTCGTCGTAGGGATCCCGAGGTTCCGGGCCAGCCGCAGGCCCGAGGCCTCGGGATTGAGATCAACCATCCCGACGATCTCGACGTCGGGGCTGCGGGTGAAGAGCTCGAGCAGAGCCGTCCCGCCTTTACCCGCCCCCACGATGATCACGCGGAGAGTCGAGGGGGAAACGTCCATAGCGAACCGCTTAGTGGTCGTGCCTCAGCGCCAGGCGGTACTCCATCGCCGCCTTGACCGTTGCCAGCAGCTTCTCCTTGTCCACCGGCTTCACCAGGTAGTCGAACACGCCGCGCCCGAGCAAGTCCGTCGCCATCTTCTGGTCTGGGTAGCCCGTCACGACGATGATCGGGACCGACGGGTACTGCTGCTGGAAGAAGGCGATGGCCTCCAGACCGTTGATCTTGGGCATCCGGATGTCACAGATGATCACATCCAGCATGAACGCGTTGTCGTCGGAGCCGATCGCCTCGATGCCCTTCCCTCCGTGGTCGGCTTCCACGACGTCATAGTTTGCCTTGGTCAGCGTCAGGCGGAGTACCTTCCGGACGTTGTCTTCGTCGTCCACGATCATGACCCGGCCGTTTCCCGGCCCGTCCTTGGTGTGCAATCCCCACGGCATACGGTCCTCCTTTCGTTGGACGTGACTCCGCTGAACCTCCACAACTGGAACAGGCAAATTCTGCGCCTTGTGTCTGGGAATAGCAAGGAGCGGTCTTTCCGTGGGTTAAATGAAGGCAGGCCGGGGGCTGTCGGGGCGTGTTGGTGCCAAAGCACCACCGACGGAGCATATCGGCCAGCGGGTCGGGTCAGGCCGATGCGGCGTAGGACTGGTGGGCGGCGGCGAGGGCCTGTCCGGTCTGCTTGGCCCACCCGTGCCGGCGGAAGATCTGCTCGAGGGCCGACAGGAGCGTCACCACGTGTTCGTGTCGCGATGATTCGCCCATCAACCCGATGCGCCACACCTGCCCGGCGAGCGGGCCGAGCCCGCCGCCGATCTCGATCCCGAACTCGGCGAGGAGCGACTTACGGACGGCGGCCTCATCCACGCCGGCCGGAACGCGGACGCAGTTCAGGGTGGGCAGGCGGTGGCCCTGTTGGGCCTGCGGCTCGCAGCCGAGCGTTGCCAGTCCGGCCATCAGCGCCGCGCTGTGGCGTCGGTGGCGGGCGAAGCGCGCCTCCAGACCTTCCTCCACCACGAGCCGCAGGGCTTCCCGTAGCGCGTAGACCATGCTGATGGGCGCGGTGTGATGGTACGCGCGCCTTCCTTCGGTCCAGTAATCCGCGATCATGGACATGTCCAGGTACCAACTCTGGACTTTCGATTTGCGCGCCTTGATCGCCTCCAGGGCGCGGGGGCTCAGGGTGAGCGGCGCGAGGCCCGGCGGGCAGCTCAGGCACTTCTGGGTCCCGCTGTAGCAGGCGTCGATCGCCCAGGCGTCCACCTGGACGGGAACGCCCCCGAGGGATGTGACGGCGTCGACGATCAGGAGCGCCCCGTGCCGCCGGCACAGCGCGCCGACCTTCTCCAGCGGCTGGTGGGCGCCGGTGGAGGTCTCGGCGTGAACCAGCGCGACGGCCTTCACGGCGCCCGCCTGCTTGAGCGTGTCCTCCAGGCGCTGGAGATCGATGATCTGCCCCCACGGCGCTTCGATCTTCACCGGCTTGCCGCCCGCGCGTCCCACGATGTCGGCCATGCGCGTCCCGAACACGCCGTTCACACCCACGATCACCTGGTCGCCCGGCTCGATGAGGTTCACCAGCGCTGCTTCCATCCCGGCCGAGCCGGTGCCGGAGACGGCGATGGTGAAGGGGTGCTGCGTCTCGAAGACGGCCCGGAGCAGGGCTTGCACCTGGTTCATGATCGTCAGGAACTCAGGGTCCAGATGACCCAGGAGCGGAGTGCTCATGGCGCGGAGCACGCGCGGGTGGACCATGCTGGGGCCGGGGCCCAACAGGAGCCGTGACGAAGGAGCCAGTTCGGAGATATGATCGAGCATCGGGCGCTCATTATACATTCCTCCCGCGTCCGTTCCAAATCCCTCTTATAGTGTTATACTCCCTCCTCATGCCCGACCAACCGTCCGATGTTTCCCGGGAAACCCCGCCTGTCCCGGTGCAGTCTGCCCCGCTCTCTCCGTGGGTGACCGCCGTCTGTGGGGCGGCCGCCGGCGCCTATCTGGGGTTCGCCGTCTACACGGCGCCCGCGTCGCCCTTGGAACGGCTTGAGCAGCCCGAGCAATCCTTGGAACGACTCGTGACCCGCGAAATGGACCTGCGCGCGGCTGTGCGGCAGGCGCCGGCATGGAAGCGGACCGTGTATCGGACGCTCGCCGGCGGCGACGATACGCTGGCCGACCCGATCGCCTGGTATGACGAACTCATCGGAGCGGGGCCGTCGCCTGTCGCGCAACTCTCTCACGTCGTCCTGATGGCGGAAAACGGCCAGATCGGCCGCATCAACACCGCGCTGGTGCCATGGGAGTTCCAGGGCGAATCAGCGTTCAGGATGGCGAAATGGGTCCGGGTGGGCTATCTGGGGCTCGAACTCGACCGGGAAAGCGCGCGGGGCCTGCTGATGGAGATCAGAGCGGAACTGCCGCCGGGCTGGTTTGCCGACATCCTTGTGGCGCGCGTGGCGGCGAAGTCCGGTGATCGGGCCGCCCGACAGGAGGCGGAGGCCTCCATCGGGGCCCGCGGCGCGGCGCTGCTCGACCGCTGGCTGGCCGTGACCCTCGCTCAAGGGGTGTTGCTGGCCGTCGGCGCCGTGGCGCTGGGGAGAATCCTGAGGCGGCGGATGAGCGTTGCGGTCGGAGACGCTCCGTTCCCGTTCGTCTGGACGATCCGGGACGGTTACGGCCTGTTCATTCGCGGCGTCTTTGGCTTCTTACTGATCAGTGTGGCGATGTCCAGCGTGCACTTCTACCTGAACGAACAGTTCGGCCTGCCGGTCAAGACGCCCGTAATCGGCATCGGGACGTTGGTGGCGGGGCTGCCGTTGCTGTGGTGGACTATCCGGTATCTCGCGTCCCGAGGCGCGTCCCTGCCGGCGACGTTCGGGTTGAAGCCGCCGGAGGCGGGGCTGTCGCGGTTGGGGGCGGCGACCGCGGTGGTGATCGGCCTGTCGGCGCTCGGGGAAGTGGTGATCATGCTTGTCAGCGGCGCGCTCGACTACAAGCCGCATTGGGCCGACGGGCTGCTGGAAGACGTGTTGTGGGGGCCGCCGTGGCTGGTGGCCTGCGAGATGCTCGACAGCGTCGTCTGGGCGCCGCTGATCGAGGAGCTCGCGTTTCGCGGGGTGCTCTACGCGACCTTGCGGCTGACGATGGGCGTCGGGCCGGCGGTGGGCGTGAGCGCGGTCATTTTCGCGAGCGTCCACGGGTACGGCGTGCTCGGATTCGCGTCGGTCTTCTGGAACGGAATCCTCTGGGCCGCGGCCTACGAGCGGACGAGAAGCCTCCTGCCGTCGATCCTCGCCCACATGTTCAACAACTTCTTTGTGACGACGCAATTCATCTGGCTGCTGAGGATCTAGAAGCGGGCTTCAGGTGGTCCGACACCCACTGGGCAATCAGCGCGGTCATTTCGAGGAAGTGCGCGGGATTGGAAAAGTGGTGGTCGGCGCCGGGCAGGACCACGAGGACGTTCTTGCCCGTGAGTTCCTCGGACAGGCGCCGGCTCTGGTGAAACGGGACGTACTCGTCGTTGTTGCCCTGGACGATGCAGGTCGGCGCGGCAATGGCCTTCGCCGCCGCGTAGCCGCTGTGGTGGGCGCAGTCCTCGTAGAACCCGTACGAGAGCTTGATGCGCCCGGCCGCGCCGGGGACGACGTTCGGGATCGTGCCGGTCTTTTTCCACTCGGCCATGCCCTTGTCGCCGAACTCCAACTTGAGCATCTCCGGAAAGTCCGGCACCGGGCACTTCAGCGCTAAACAGGCCAGTTCACGGGAAGGAGCACGTCTTGGCGTGCTTGGGGTGGGCGGGTGTGATAGCTTGGCGGCGACCAGCAGCGCCACCAGCCCCCCGAAGCTGGAGCCCACCAGCGCAATTTTTTTGTAGCCTTTGGCTTTGACGAGATCGAGGGCGGCCAGCGCCTGCTGAACAGCCGTGGTCACGGTGATCTGCTCGAACGGGCCGTCACTCTCGCCCTGGCCGAAGAAATCGAATCGGAACGTGGCGATTCCCTGCGGCAGCAGGATGTCGGTCAGCGCCTTGTTGGTCTTGCTGTTCTTGTTGGACAGGAACCCGTGGCAGAGCACGGCGATGCGATCGGCCTTCTTGTCGGGCGTGGCGAGGACACCGGAAATCTTATGGCCGTCGGGGTCCGTAAAGGTCAGCGCTTGTTCCATGCCGCGCATTCTAACAGATAGTGGCCCAAGTCGAGATGGTGGAGTATGATGTGGTATGGCCGACACCGCCAAACGCCTTTCCACGAACATCGACGGCAACTTCTTCGTCGACTCCACCTGCATCAACTGCGACACCTGCCGACAGTTGGCCCCGAAGTCATTCGTCGAGAACGGCGAGTACTCCTCCGTCTATCGCCAGCCCGAGGGTGAGCGCGAACGCTACCAGGCCTATCAGGCCCTCCTGGCCTGCCCCGTCGGGTCCATCGGCGCGATCAAACCGGACAAGACCGTGATGCGCGCCGCCACCGAGAGCTTTCCCATAAGAATAGATGGCGACGTCTACTACAACGGCTTCAACTCCGAAAAGTCTTACGGCGCCAACAGCTATTTCGTCC
>CAYLLY010000090.1:0-1731 GCA_964384595.1 uncultured Nitrospirales bacterium | reverse complement strand
TACTACAACGGCTTCAACTCCGAAAAGTCTTACGGCGCCAACAGCTATTTCGTCCGCCATCCCGACGGCAACTGGCTGATCGACTCCCCGCGCTACATGAAGAAGCTCGAGGACTTCTTCGAGCGGATGGGCGGGATCAAATACATCTTCCTGACCCACGAGGACGACATCGGCGACGCGCCCCGCTACGCCAAACGCTTCGGCGCGGCCCGGATCATTCACCGCGCCGATGCGGAAGCGCAGCCGGACGCTGAATGGATCGTGGATGGCCTGGAGCCCGTGGCCGCCGCGCCGGGCTTCACGATCATTCCGGTGCCGGGACATACGGACGGGAGCATCGCACTGCACGTCGCCGGCCGTTACCTCTTCACGGGCGATCACATGTCGTGGGACCGTGAGATCAACGGGCTGCGGCTGGCGACGGTCTACGTCTGGGATGAAGAGACGTTACGCCGGTCGGCGGCGAGGCTGCTGGAGTATCCTTTCGAGTGGGTCCTGCCCGGCCACGGCGACCGCATGCATCTGCCCGTCGATCGGATGAAAGAAGAGCTGCATCTCCTGCTCGAACGAAGGGGTCTGGCTCATTTTCTTCCGAGAAAAGGTGCCTGACCCCCTTCTGTCACTCCGCCGGGCGGCTGGTGAGAAGCCTGACGATCTTTGCGGCGAAGAAGCCGAGCCCGACCAGCAGCAATGCGGCCGACGCCCAGAGAGTGAATGCGGTCGGAGCGGCGCTCAGCCCGAACTGCCCCGCCGAGAGCCCCCATCCCATCATGCCGGCCGTGCCGAGGTTCAACGCGGCCAACTGAATCCACTTGCCCCGCTCGACGAGGCCGGTGAGCTCGTCCAGATAGGGCCGGCGCTTTTTCTGGCTCTTCACCCGGTTGAGCGTCAGGATGACCGGCAGCAGGTGGCTGATCGCTCCCATGATCGTCTGGAGCATGAAGCCCACCAGGGCCATGTGACTGTAACCCATCAGGTGCGCGGTGCCTGTTGGGAACTCCGGCGGGTCCGTCCGGCTGTTCCAGGATAGAAAGATGCCGCTTCCCACCGTGAGAACGAGCCATCCCGTCGCGCAGAGGAGATGCAGGACCGGCAGGGAAAGCCTGGTCTCCGCGGCGAGCCATGTCCGGATGATGTTCCAGCCGTAGCAGAGGACGCCGGCCAGGAGCACGAACCCGGCGATGACCTGGAACAGCGGTTCCGCGATGATGAACCCGCTCACCAGCGAGGCCATGCCCAGCGGGAGCGCCACGAACGCGGCGATGGCCAGGCGGTCGCTGTAAAGGCGTGAGCCTGTGACCGTGGGGAACATGTTGTGCATCGTCCCGACGATCGTCAGGGTGACGAACCCCATCAGATTCAGATGCAGATGCGCCAGCCGTGCCAGGTTGACGCTGTCGGGAAGGAACGCGCCGAAGGCGATCATCTCGGCCAGGCCGATCCCGGCGAAGAGCGCGAGGACCGCGAGTCCGTAGAACCAGAGGTTGAGCCCCGTGCGCTGGATGCTCTTGCGGACCATTCCGATGACGTCCGAGAACAGGATCAGGAAGACCAGCCCGACGGCCGCGCCGGAAAACCCGACAATGGAATAATCAGAGATCCCGAACCCGACGAGCATCCCGAGGGTACCGCCGTTCAGCAGGACATACTGGAAGGCGCGGCTCTTCTTTTCCTCAAAGGGAACCATCAGGAGCGGGGGGATGAAGGTCAGCATGGCGCCGAAGATCATCT
>CAYLLY010000089.1:2430-8486 GCA_964384595.1 uncultured Nitrospirales bacterium | reverse complement strand
AGGTCCCGCTGGAGCGTCCGGAAGTCCACGTGGGCGCTCTTCAGAATGTCCTCGGCCTTCATCTCCGCTTCCCGCAGGATCAGATCGGCCTCCTTCCGCGCCGTCTCCTTGAGGGTCTCCGCCATCGTCTGCGTGGTGACGAGCAGCTCGTTGAGCGTCGTCTCCTTCTTCCGCAGCTCGGTCACTTCCTGGTACAGCTTGTCGGCCCGCTCCTTGAGCACGGCGTTTTCCTTGAACATCTCTTCGACGCTCTGGGAGACGGATCGCAAAAAGGCCTGGACCTCCTCGCGGTCGTACCCCCGAAACCTCCCCTTGAACTCCCTCTGCTGAATGTCCAGCGGCGTGATCTTCATCATGTCCTCCCCAGGCCCTCGACCGGGCCTACCTCATCCGCATCCCGATATCGGTCAACGTCCCCACCAGAAAGAAATCCAGAAAATAGATCCCCGCGATGAGAATCAGCGGCGAAAGATCGAGGCCCATGCCCCCATAGCCCATCATCCGGAACAGCTTGCGTCTGATCGGCTCCAGCAGCGGATCGGTCAGCCGGCTCAGCATCTGGACGATCGGGTTCCACGGGTCCGGATTCACCCAGCTGATCAGCGCCCGGATGATCACCACCCAGATGTAGGCCTGCAGCAGCATGTGCAGGACCGACGCCAGGGCCGTCAGGAAATTACCCGCGACGAACATTACCCGCGTCCGAGTTCTTCCGACCGCTTCGTCGCCGCTTCGACGGCCGCGATCAAAGCCGAGCGGACCCCGCCCGCCTCCAGCGCGTGCAGCCCTGCGATGGTCGTCCCACCGGGCGAGGCCACCTTGTCCTTCAGATGCGCAGGATGCTCGCCCATCTCGATCAATTGTTTGGCCGCGCCGAACACGGTCTGGGCCGCCAGCGTCAAGGCCGTGTCCCGCGGGAGCCCCATCTTGACGCCCCCGTCGGCCAGCGCCTCGATCACCTGGAAGACATAGGCCGGGCCGCTGCCGCTGAGGCCGGTGACCGCGTCCATCAGTCGCTCTTCCACCACCACCACCTTGCCCAGGGCTTCGAACAATCGCACGGCCTGGGCCCGCTCCTCCGACGATACGGACGGCGCGGCGGCCACGGCCGACGCCCCCGCGCGGATGAGACAGGGGGTGTTGGGCATCACCCGCACCAGCTTGCGCGTCCCCCCTAGCCGGGCCGCGATCCGCGACAGCGGTATCCCGGCCGCAATCGAGATGATCAGCGTTTGTTCAGAGAGGCGGTCCTTGAGCTCGTCGAGGATCCGGTCCATCACCTGGGGCTTGACCGCCAGGATGATCACGCTGGCCCAGGACGCTGCCTCGCCGTTATCGCTGCCGGTCCGAATGGCGTACCGCTGCCGCAACGCCGCGAGCCGGTCGGCGGCGACATCCGTGACCCAGAGCCCGGCCGGCGTCGCCGTGCCGTCCGCCAGGAGACCGGCCACCAGCGCCTCCCCCATATTGCCGCCGCCGATGATGGCAAGTTTAAACATTCTCTATTACCTATCTTACAGGACGAGGTCCGAAGAGCGCCGTGCCGATCCGGACCATCGTGGCGCCTTCCTCGATCGCCACGTCGAAATCTCCCGACATGCCCATGGACAGTTCCTTCATCGAAACGCCCGGCATGCCGAGGGCCTCCACCTGAGCCGCCAGTTCGCGCAGACGGCGAAAGTGGGGCCGCGAGTCTTCAGCCTTTTCCGCGGGCGGCGGGATCGCCATCAGTCCGAGAACACGCAGGCCGGGCAACGTTCCCATCCGTTCGGCCGCGCCGATCAGACCGGCGGGGCTGAATCCGTGCTTTGTCGTCTCGCCCCCCACGTTCACTTCAAGCAGCACCGGCTGGGTCATCCCGCGCTCCCGCGCCGCCCGATCCAAGCGCTCGGCCACATCCAGCCGATCCACGGCATGGAGCAGCGCAAACCGGCCGACCGCATGCTTGACCTTGTTGGGCTGGAGCGGGCCGATCAAGTGAAATTGGACTCTATCTCCAACGGGGGCCCGTGCGCCCATCTGAATGGTCTCCGATGCCCCCGCACCCCGCGCTCGGCCCGGCGCAGCCGGAGCCTCGCTTTCCACCCATTCCTTCATGGCCTCGATCTTGGCCAGTGCCTCTTGGACACGGTTCTCGCCGAATATCCGGCACCCGCAGGCCACCGCCTCCACCAAGCGCTCGACGGGAACGGTCTTCGACGCAGCGACGAGTGTGACAGCGCCGGGATCCCGGCCGGCACGGCGGGCCGCCCGTTCGATCCGCGCCCGCACCGCATCCAGCCGTTCTTTGAGTTCACCGGCGGCCCGTCTCCCCCTCTCCTCCCGGTCGTTCATGCCCGGCCCCGTATCGTTCTATTGTACGAAACGGGGGCGGTGTTTGTCAGGACAGGACGGCGGTGAGCCCTATTCCGCTCATCATGCGGCCCGCCCTCGCGCCGTCACGGCGATACGAGTGAAAGAGATCCGGGTGGCAGGCCGTGCAGAGGTTCACCGTCTCGATCTTGCCCGGGCTGATGCCGGCCTCCTCCAGCTGGCGGCGGTTCAAGCCGCGCAAATCGAGATGGGCTTTCGTCCCTTTGACGTTCTCCACGACCTCGGCCCAATAGGAAAAGCCACGCTTCAACGGCGCCAGCACGGTCCCGTTGACTTCATAGCAGCAGACCCCGATCGAGGGCCCGATGGCCGCCCGGATCGAGCGGAGGTGGGAGCCGAACCGGTCCTGCATCACCTTGACCGTTTTCGTCACGACGCCGCCCAGCGTTCCCCGCCATCCCGCATGCACGGCGGCGTATACGCCCCGGGACGGGTCCAGCAAGAGGATGGGCACGCAGTCCGCCGCCTCCACGGCCACCAGCACCCCCGGCTGATTGGTCACGATCGCATCGTAGCTGCCCGAGGCCGCCGCGTTCCGGCGATCGATCGCCAGCACCTCCGTTCCGTGAGCCTGGCGCACGGTCACCACGCGGACGGACGGCCCGCTCATCGCGGTCGCCGGCGGTCTAGGTGCGAGCTTCGTGCCGAAATAGTGGCAGACCCCCACGGTGCCCTTAGCGAAGAGCGGCACGGTAATGATCGAGTCGAGTGCGCTGAGCATGGCTAATCCGCTTGCCTCCTTAAGAAGGTGGGTACATCCCATTCATCTTCGCTTGCCAGCATCGGCCGGTCCGACCGTTCGGCCAGATCGCGCGCCGCGGGGCCGCGCCGCAGGAAAGCCGGGCGGTCCATCGTCTTCGGCTTGGGATGCAGCGCGCGCACCTCGGCCTCCTTGGGCGTGATCGTCGGGAGCGGCGTCTGGCGGGGCGCCGCTTTGGCGGCCGGCACGTCGCGCTCGAAACCCGTGGCGATGACGGTGATGACTACTTCCTCGCCCAACCGCTCGTCGATCACCGCGCCAAAGATGATGTTGGCGTCCGGATCCACGGACTGGGCGATGATCGACGAGGCCTCGTCCAGTTCATGGAGCGACAGGCTCGGCCCGCCCGTGATGTTGAGCAGCACGCCGCGCGCCCCGTCGATCGAGCCGTCTTCCAGGAGCGGGCTGCAGATCGCGCGCTGCGTGGCCTCGGTGACGCGGTTGGCGCCGTGCGCCACGCCCATGCCCATCACTGCGCGGCCCATGTGGCCCATGACTGTGCGCACGTCCGCGAAGTCCACGTTGACGAGTCCCGGGATCGTGATGACGTCGGCGATCCCCTTGATGGCCTGCCGGAGCACGTCGTCGGCTACCTTGAACGCCTCCTTCAGCGGCGTCGTCTTATCCACGATCCCCAGCAGCCGCTGATTCGGAATCACGATCATGGTGTCCACGTACTTGCGCAGTTCCCGTAGCCCCTCTTCCGCCCGCGCCGTCCGCTTGCCCAGCTCGAACAGGAAGGGCTTGGTGACGACCGCCACCGTGAGCGCGTTGAGCTCGCGGGCGATGCTGGCGATGACCGGCGCGCCGCCGGTCCCGGTCCCGCCGCCCATGCCGGCCGTGACGAACACCATGTCGGCGCCCTGGAGCGTGTCGCGGATCTTATCGGCGTCCTGCAGCGCCGCTTCGCGCCCGACTTCGGGGTTCGCGCCGGCGCCGAGCCCGTTCCTGCCGATATGGATCTTCATGGGCGACCGCGAAATGCCCAGGGCCTGCATGTCCGTGTTGACCGCGATGAACTCAACCCCTTCCAGGCCGGCCGCGATCATCGTGTTGACGGCGTTCCCGCCGCCGCCGCCTATGCCGATCACCTTGATCTTCGCGGACGAAATCGTGTCTGTTTCGTCAAGCTGGAACATGCGATCCCCCCTTTGCTAAAAAAATTCTCTGAACCACCCCTTCATCCCTTCGACGGCCCGCCACAGCCCGCGCCGGTGCCGCCGCCCGTTCATGGCCAGATCGTCCTGATGGTGCAGGGCATGCAGGATCAGGCCGACGCCCGTCGCGTACATGGGATTGTCCACCTGCTGGTGAATGCCGCCGACCCCGCTGGGGACACCCTGACGCGCAGGCAGGTCCAGCACGCGTTCCGCCATGTCCGTCATGCCCTGCATCAGCGAGGTGCCGCCGGTGATCACCACGCCGCCCGCCACGATCCCCTCGTAGCCCGCCCGTTTGATCTCCCGCGCCACCAGATCGAACATCTCCTCCGCGCGCGGCTCGACCACGTCGGCCAGCACCCGCCGGGAGAGCGAGCGTGCAGGCCGCCCCCCCATGCTGGGGACGTCGATCATCTCATCATCCTTCACAAGAGAAGCCAGCGCGCACCCGAACTTGGTCTTGATCCGCTCCGCGTCGGGCACCGGCGTCTTGAGGCCGATCGCGATGTCGTTGGTGAAGTGGTTGCCTCCCACCGGGATCACGGCCGTATGCATCACGCTGCCCTCGGCGAAGATCGCGAGGTCCGTCGTGCCGCCGCCCATGTCCACCATCGCCACGCCCAGTTCCCGCTCGTCGTCCGTGAGCACGGCCTCGCTCGACGCCAGCGGCTGCAGAATGACGCCGATCACGTCCAGCCCCGCTTTCTCGACGCTCTTGACGAGATTCTGGATCGCCGTCACGGCGCCCGTGATGATGTGCACGTTGACGCGCAGGTGAGACCCCGACATGCCGGTCGGGTCCTTGATCCCGTCCTGCTCGTCCAGGATGAAGCCGCGCGGAAGCGCGTGCAGCACCCGGTGATCGGGCTGGATGAGGGCCGAGGACCGCGCCGCCTTTACGGAGCGCGCGATGTCCCCTCGCAAGACCTCGCCGCTCTTCACGGCCACCGCGGCCTCGGAGTTGACGCCTTTGATGTGGCTCCCGGCGATGCCGACATACACCGAGTTGATCTGCGTGCCCGACATCACCTCGGCGTCTTCCACGGCCTGACGGATCGAGTCGACCGTGCTTTCGATGTTCACGACCATGCCCTTGCGGAGCCCCCGGGAGGGACTGGTCCCGACCCCGATGACATGGGCCTCCCCCGCGCCGCGCACTTCCGTCACGATCGCGCGCGTCTTGGTGGTCCCGATGTCCAGACCCACGATGATGTGGTCTCGCTTTGCCACGCTCAGCCTCACCTCCCTTCCCGCACGATGACCTTGTCCTGGAACCTGAGGTCCACTTCCACCCGGCGCGCC
This sequence comes from uncultured Nitrospirales bacterium, assembly GCA_964384595.1. Classification (GTDB taxonomy): domain Bacteria; phylum Nitrospirota; class Nitrospiria; order Nitrospirales; family NS-4; genus SCTG01. Next base: position 2,891 of record CAYLLY010000089.1, on the reverse strand, counting down.
GGCGTGGCCTTCGCCTGGGCGATCCAGCGATCGAGCACGCGATCCGACACCTGGCGATACCGGTCCACCTTGTCCCCGAAGTCGCCCTCGCCGAACCGGAGCCGGAGTCCCGAGTAATAGGCCACCATGTCGCCGGGCCGGCGAAGATCCACTTCCGTGCGCCCCACGCCCGACCGGTCAAGCAGGCCGGCCAGCGCGATGCCCGAGCGGACGCGCGCGACCGTATCCCCCGTCCCCAGGATCGCGTCCGTGTAATCCACGCCCGTCAGGACCGGCAGGCCTTCGTCGGCCGTGGGCACCCCTTCGGAGATGAGCGTCCCCTCGCGATCCAGCAGGAATTCACGCCCGCCCGTCCCGGTCCTCAGCACGGCGACCGGTTCGCGCTCGTCCAGTTCCACCACGAGGGTATCGGGAAACACCCGCCGGACCACGGCGCGCCTGATCCACGGATGCGTTTCCAG
>CAYLLY010000089.1:0-2330 GCA_964384595.1 uncultured Nitrospirales bacterium | reverse complement strand
AGGCCGTTCCCCGCGCGCTGGGGCCGCGCGCCCGGATTCCGCTTGCGGTTCGGTCGGACGCGTTTGATCATCCGCGATTCCTCTGCGGCGCCCAGCCGGTCTCGCGCGCGATGGCCGATTCCAGGATCGCCTCGACCATGTCTTCGTAGGACAGGCGCGCGGCCTTCGCCGCCATGGGCAACAGGCTCGTCTCCGTCATCCCCGGCACCGTATTGAGTTCCAGCACGAAAGGGCGCCCTTTCCGATCCAGCCTGAAATCCACGCGGGTCGCTCCTTTGCATCCAAGGCGGTGATGGACCTGCAGCGCGAGCGCCTGGAGCAGCTTCGCCGTCCGGCCCGGTAGCGGGGCCGGCGCTTTGTACACGGTGGCGCCGGGGGTATACTTGGCCGCGAAATCGTAGAACCCACTCCGCGGGATGATCTCTACCACCGGCAGCGGCTTGTCGTTCAGGATCCCGACGGTGAGTTCCCGGCCGTCGATATACTCTTCGATCAGGGCCGCCGGCCCGTAGGTGAACGCGGCGTCCAGGCCTTTCTGAAAATCGCGGGACTTGCGGACGATCGTGATCCCCAGCGTCGAGCCCTGGCCGACCGGCTTGACAACGAGCGGCACCTTGAAGCCGCCGGGCAAGGGCTTCCGGCGGTCCCGCGGCTCCCGCACGAATCCGCGCGGGACCGGCATCCCGCTCTGCTCCAGCAGGACCTTGGTCATCGCCTTGTCCATCGCCACGGCGCAGGCCTGCACGCCCGAGCCGGTATAGGGAACGCGGAGCACCTCCAGCATCCCCTGGATCGTGCCGTCCTCGCCGCCCGGGCCGTGCAACGCGATGAAGGCGATCTGGCCCCGGACTTCCCGCAGGCGTCCGACGACGGAGGAATCCACTTCCAGCGGGATCGCGTCGTACCCCTTCCGGATCAGCGCGGTCCACACCGCCCGGCCGCTCCGGATGGAGATTTCGTATTCGGCGGACGGCCCGCCCATCAGCACCGCGATGCGCTTGGTGGTGAGGAGTTTCATGCCTGTCCCACGATCCTGACTTCGAGCTGTAGCGTCACCCCGGCCGTCCGTTCGACGGTCCGGCCGACCTTCCGGATCAGCGACAGGACATCACGCGCGGTGGCGCGGCCGCGGTTGACGATAAAGTTGGCATGCAGGGTGGACACCTGCGCGTCGCCGACCTGCGCGCCCTTCAGGCCGGCCGCCTCGATCAAGAGGCCGGCCGGATCGCCGCCCGGATTCTTGAAGACGCAGCCGGCGTTCGGCAGCGCAAGCGGCTGGGTGGCCTTCCTCCGTCGCAGCGACTCCTTGACCACCGAGTCCATGCGAGCCCGAGGATCCCATCGGAGACGCAGCCAAGCTCCCGCCACAATGCCGCTGGGCAGCCGGGTCCGGCGGTACTCGAACCCCGCTTCATCGGCGGACAGTTCGCGGATCTCTCCGTCATGCGTCACCATGCGCACCCGCTCCACCACGTCCCGCATCTCTCCCAGCCGTGTCCCGGCGTTCATGACGACGGACCCGGCCAGTGTCCCGGGAATACCGGCCGCGAACTCAAGTCCCGCGAGCCTGCGCTGCAGGGCGTGCTTGAGCAGGCGCGGCATGCCGACCCCGCCTTCCACATAGAGCAATCCGCCTTCGTGCTCCTCGATCCGGTCGAGCTTGGTGAGACGTATCACGATGCCTCTGATGCCGCCGTCGCGGACGAGAAGGTTCGTGCCGCCCATCACGAAGACCGGCACCCTCGCCCGGCGCGCCTGCGCCATCAGGCGGCACAGCGCGGCCTCGTTTTCCGGCTCGATGTAGGCGTCGGCCGGGCCGCCGATCCGGAAGGACGTGTGCAGGCTCATGGGTTCATGAAACCGCACCGCGCCTTTTATTCCAGCCAGCGCAGTCCGGATTTCGCTCATCCCGAACCTGCTCCTCATCCCAATCGCTCGTAGAGCGCCCTGCCGATCTGTCCGATATCGCCGGCTCCCAGCACCACCACCACGTCGCCGGGCTTCAGCCGCGGCGCCACCGTCTCGACAAGCTGATCCTTCCGCTGCACGTAGGTCATCGGCGGCGCCCCGGCCGCGCGGATGGCTTCGGCGAGCCGCTCGCCGGTCACGCCCGGGATCGGCGCCTCCCCGGCCGGGTAGATGTCGGTAAGAAACAGATGGTCCGCCTGCCGGAACGCCGCCGGGAACTCGTTCAGCAAATCCCTCGTCCGGGTGAACCGGTGCGGCTGAAAGAGCACCACCAGGCGCCGGCCCCATCCATTCTTGGCCGCGGCGAGCGTCGCCTTGATCTCCGTCGGGTGATGGCCGTAGTCGTCCACCACCAGGATGCC
>CAYLLY010000088.1:0-8505 GCA_964384595.1 uncultured Nitrospirales bacterium | reverse complement strand
ACATCTCGAGGCAGTAGTACTTGGGGCGGGCGGGGTCCTCGGTGACGCGGAACGTTTCCTGCTCGGCCCACACCCCCTGCCACTCGTCCTCGATTTGCTGGTGATCGTACGTGCGTTCCATGATGGATAGCCGCGAATCTAACACACCGGCGGAGAGCGGGCAAGAAACCTACGCGTCGGGATGGCCCTTGAGGTCCTTCAAATCCTGGAGGGTGAGGAGGCTGGTGAGGGGGACGCCGAGGGCCTCGACGCGCTGGCGGCCGTTGTCTTCCTGGCGGTCCACGACGACGAGCGCCTGCGTCACGTCGAGGCCGGCCTCACGCGCCTGGGTGATGGCGTCGATCGTCGCCTGGCCGGTGGTAAGCACGTCGTCCAGGATCAGGACGCGGTCTCCGGTCTGGAACGCGCCTTCCACGGTATGCTTCATCCCGTGATCCTTGGCCTTCTTGCGTACTACAAATGTTCGCAGCGCTCGGCCCGTCCGGTCGAAGACGTAGTCCGAGACGGCGGTGGCGATGGGAATCGCCCCGATTTCCATTCCGCCGACGGCCTGGACGTCCCAGCCCTTGAGGTGCTGGGCGATCAGCTCGGCGAGGATCCGCCTGTACCCCGGATGCGACAAGAGCTGCTTGCAGTTGACGTAGTATTCGCTGGCGCGCCCGGAGGCCAGCGTGAACTGCGGCGTGGCCTTCCAATGGAAGGAGCCGGTCTCGAGGATCGCCCTGGCGAGGTCGAACTTCCCCATGGCTGACGAGTCCGTACCATCCACGGCCGGAGCGAGTCAAGCGCTAGTTGATTCGGGTATGATGCACGTTCATGGATGATACGGTCAAACGGCTTGAGATGGTGATGCGGTATCACCAGGAGACCAAGCACCACTTCAACCGCTATGCCAAGGCGCTCGGCTATCTGGACTGGGCGAACCAGCCGAACCCCTTCCGCCGCTATCAGGGGGCCAGCCTCGTCCATCTGCCGATTCTCAGTCTCGACGAGGAGCCGCTCCCGCCGTCCTATGACCATTTATACAATCCGGAAGCCGCGCCGAGCGCGCCCGTGACGCTCCGTGCGCTGTCCCGCCTGTTCGAATATGCGCTCGCGCTGTCGGCCTGGAAGCAGGCGGGGAGCAGCCGCTGGGCGCTGCGCAGCAATCCCTCCAGCGGCAACCTGCATCCGACCGAGGGCTATCTCCTGATCGGCGCCGTGCCCGGTCTCGCCTCAACCCCGGGGCTGTACCATTACGCGCCCAAGGAGCACGGACTCGAACGGCGCGCGGACTGTCCCGATGGGCTGTTCGCGTCGCTCATGCACGAGTTTCCTCCGCAGGCTTTCCTGGTGGGATTGTCCTCCGTGCACTGGCGGGAGGCCTGGAAATACGGCGAGCGCGCGTTTCGCTATTGCCAGCACGACGTGGGGCATGCGATCGGCGCTGTCCGGATCGCGGCCGCGACGCTGGGCTGGACCGCCGTGGTCCTGACCTGTTTATCGGATGACACCGTCGAAAATCTATTGGGGCTGAACCGGACCGAGGACTTCCAAGGGGTCGAGCGCGAACACCCGGATGTGCTCCTGGCCGTGTATCCGACTGGCCTCGCGAAGGGCTGGCGCGCCGGCGACGATCGCGTGCTCCCGCTCTGTCTCGACCCGGAGCTGGCGCGCGAACTGGCGAAGCAGCAGTGGTACGGGAAGGCGAACAGGTTGAGTCCCGATGACCCCGTCCCGTGGGAAATCATCGACCACGTCGCGGACGCCTCGCGAAAACTGAGCAGCGACTTGCACGGATTAGAGTTGCCTCCTCCGACTGTAGCACCCCCCGCCGGCAGCTTTTCGCTTGAGGGTCCTTCAGCCGGCCGGATCATCCACCAGCGGCGAAGCCTCCTGGCCTGCGACGGGAAGACGTCCATCTCTGCCGAGCGCTTCTACACAATGCTTTTGCGGGTCATGCCTCGCGTTGATCTGGAAGTACTCAGACGGCCCATGCCCTGGGATGCCGTCCCTTGGGATCCGACCATTCATTTAGGATTGTTCGTCCATCGTGTGGAGGGGCTCCCGCCGGGCCTGTACGTGCTGGCCCGCGATCCGGCCACGGTGGACAAGCTGCGGAAGGCCTTGCACGAACAGTTCGCCTGGACCGCGCCGCCGGGCTGTCCGTCCGATCTTCCCCTCTATCTCCTCGAGGAAGGCAACGCCCAGCGGATCGCCACGCAGGTGAGCTGCTTTCAGGAGATCGCCGGCGACGGCGCCTTTTCGCTGGGCATGATCGCCGAGTACCGGGAGGCCCTGTTCGCGCACGGGCCGTGGTTCTACCGGCGGCTGTTCTGGGAGACCGGCGTGGTCGGGCAGGTGCTATATCTGGAGGCCGAAGCGGCGGGCGTGCGGGCGACCGGCATTGGCTGTTTCTTCGACGACCCGGTGCATCAGGCCTTCGGCTTCAAAGACCTGGCTTTCCAGTCGCTGTACCACTTCACCGTCGGCGGCCCCGTGGACGATCCCCGCCTCACGACGCTCCCGCCCTACGGCGAGCACGTGGAGGAACAAGCGCGCGGCATGGACCTGCCGTAGGCGCGGTCCTATCGCCTACAGCTTCGGGGGCCTGCCGCCTGCATCCCCCGCCGAGTTGGGCGTTTCGCCGTCGAAGTCCCGGAACCCGGCTGTACGCCCTGGGCTCGGCGGGGGGGCCCCCTTCCGGCGTCACCCCTCCGCCTCAGGCGACATCGGCGCCACCCGCCGTACTTATTTTATTTCATCAGCGTGTGGAAGGATTCGATGGAGCGGTACTTCGCGGAAACTTGGGGCGGCAAGGCGGAGCTGGATTTGGCGCGATGCACTAGGTGCCTGATGCCGTGCGACTCGGCTGAGACCAGGGCGACCTCGTCGTCATCCACGAGCAGCGTGGTGGCCGGATCGAAGCCCAGGATCGCTTCCGATTTGACCCAGTAAGCAACCTGGGATTTGAGGCAGCCGACGTCGAAGGCCGTGATCTGCCGGCCGAGATGCGCGCCCAGCCCGGTCTTCTCCATCTTGATCGCCAGCGTCTTGGGATGCGCGTTCGTGACCAGATGGACCGGGATCTTCCGCTCCCGCAGGAAGCCGAGAAACTCGAGACTGTCGGGGTGCGGCGCGATGCGATGCCGCAACGAGTCTTTGATGGCCGGCACGTCGAGCTCCAGTTGGCGCGTCCAGTAGTCGAGGTCGGTCCAGTCTAGCCGGCCCTCGACGGCGCGATAGAGCGCGACCAGCCGCTCGCGGGCGGCCTCTACCGGCATGCCCCGGACGGCGGCGTAGCGCTCCGGCAGGGCCTCCAGATAGAAATGATCGTCGAACGCCCGGTCGAGCAGCGTCCCGTCCATGTCCAGCAGGACGGTTTCGATTACGGTCCAGTTCATGGCCCATTATACCCAACCCTTATTGTCAAGACAGCGGACCGCGTGTTAGCGTGAGCCGCATGTTCACCGTCGCCATCATCGGGCGGCCGAACGTCGGCAAGTCCACGCTGTTCAACCGCATCCTGGGCCGACGGCAGGCCATCGTCCAGGACTTTCCCGGCGTGACGCGCGACCGGCATTACGCCGAATGCGAAGACCGGGGGCGGCGGTTCCAGTTGATCGACACCGGCGGCCTGATGCCGTCCTCCGAGGACCGGATGTTCGGCCTGATCCGCGAGCAGTCGCGCCGCGCGATCGAGGAGGCCGACGCGCTCATCTTCCTGATGGACGGGCGCGAGGGCCTCACGCCGGTCGATCGGGCGATCACCGACCTGCTGCGTGGCGTCAACAAGCCTCTGTTCGTGGCGATCAACAAGATCGACACCCCCAAATCCGACCCGCTGATCGGGGACTTCTACGAGCTTGGGATGGAGCCGCTGTATCCTCTCTCCGCCGAGCACGGCGCCGGCGTTGCGGAGCTGCTGGATGCCCTCTATGCCCTGATTCCGGCCGCAGAGGGAGACGGCGCCGCCGCTGACATTCCCAAGGTCGCCGTCGTGGGACGGCCCAACGTCGGCAAGTCCACGTTCATCAATACACTCTTGGGCGAGACCCGCCTCGTCGTCAACGACGTGCCGGGCACGACGCGCGATTCCATCGACACGCTTATCCGCTACAAGAAGGACGAGTACCTCTTCATCGACACGGCGGGGATCCGGCGGCGCGGCAAGATTGATCCGGGCGTGGAGCGTTACAGTGTCGCGCGCGCCATGCGGGCCCTCGGGCGGGCCGATCTGGCCGTCCTGATCCTGGACGGCGTCGAAGGGGTCACGGAGCAGGACACCAAGATCGCGGGACTGGCCTTGCGCGGGGGCCGCGCCTGCGTGCTCCTCGTGAACAAGTGGGACCTGCGCGCCGACGATGAGGACGACAGGGCGAAGTACGAGGCCGAGCTGCACCGGCGCTTCTCGTTCCTCACCTGGGCGCCCGTCATGTTCGGCTCGGCCCTCCAGTTCAAGACGGTCACGGGCATCTTCGCGCTCATCAATGCGTCCCTGAAGGCCTTTGCCCACCGCGTGCCCACGGCGCAGCTCAACCGCACCTTCCAGCAGGCGATCGAGGCCAATCCGCTGCCGATCCGCAAGGGCAAGCCGGTGAAGTCCGCCTACATCACCCAGGTGGCCGCCAAGCCCCCCACGTTCGTCCTCTTCTGCAGGCACCATGACGACGTCGGCGCGCCCTACTTGCGCTATCTTGAGAACTACTTCCGAGAGAAGTTCGGTCTCGCCGGCACGCCGATTCGCATCTTCGCGAAGGCCAAATGAGGCCGGGACGAACCGCCCTCATCATTGCGCTGCTGGTCGGGTCGGCGATCCCGTTCACCCATGCGGCGGACACCACGCCCGGTACCGTCGAGATCATCGCCAGCAAGCGGGCGTTTACCCCGGAGACGATCACGCTGCGGCTCGCCCGTCCGGCTACGCTGATCATCCGTAACGAAGATGAAGACCTGCATGCCTTCGTCCCCCTGCTGCTGTTCCAGCGCACCAACGTACAAGTCAGCGGAAACGGCGCCCCCGAGTTCAACGAGACTGGGTTCGCCCGTGTCCTGATTCCCCCCCACGGCAGGGCCGAACTCCGGTTCATCCCCAAAACTTCCGGAACGTTTTCCTATATTTGCGACCTCCCGGGCCACAACATGCGGGCCGAGATTGTCGTCAGATAGGCCGCCGTTTCCGCCGTTGACAGATTCCGGCCATGCGATTACCATACAGCGCCTACGGAAACCCGATTATGCCCTTGCCACTTTCGGATTAAGTCGAACGGTCAGCACAAGGAGGTCACCGCAATGATCGCGATAGACAGACGCCGTTTCTCCCTATGGATTCTTCCACTCCTGGTCCTCCTCCTCGGAATCGGAACAGGCCCGGCCCTGGCCCAGCAAGCGGCTTACGAGGTCTGGGCGCTCGATCAATCCGATAGCTCAAAGGACGGAGGCGGCACGCTCCACATCTACGACGGCGCCGCGCTGGCCGCCGACGCGGCAAGCGCCAAGGCCGAAACGGTGGACCTGGGCGGCAAGTTCGCCGAGGCCTGCAAGGACGTGCCCGGCGGCTTCCCGAAGCGCCCCCACATGCTCTTCTTCACCAAGGACGGGAAATACGCGCTGCTCTCGTACGTGGCCACCGGCCATGTCGTGTTCATCGACGCGGCCTCCCGCGCGCCGATCGGGTGCGTCAGCCTGGGCAAGAACGCCCACGCGGCCTGGCCGACGGCCAACGGCAAGGTGGCGATCGGCGCGAACATCGCGGAAAAGAAGCTCGTCCGCGTCAAGACCGACTACGCCGACAAGAAGTTCACGATCACGGACACGGTGGCCCTGGGCGCGTTGGAACCTATCCTGCCGGATGCGGCTCCCATTTGCCCGATCACCGATAACAGCAGCCAGTTCGTGTTCGTCACGCCGCGCGGGGGCGGGCTGGCGGTCTACGACATCACCGCGACCCCGATGTTCCTCACCGGAACGGTGCCCGCCGCGGCGGTGCGGGGGGCCGGGTGCGGCGGCGTGCAGATCGGCGCCACCATGTACCTGAACTCCGGCGGCGGGTGGCCCGCGACGCCCCTGAACCATGACGTGTACGCGTTCGGCATCGGCGCGCTGCCGCAAGTGGCCGTGCCCACGCGCATCGGCGGGCGCGACGGCGGCGACTCGCACGGCATGGTCGGGATCGGCGGCAAGTACCTCTGGTCCGGCGACCGGCACCTCAATCTGATCGACGTGTACGACACGGGCAACGGCAACATCAAGGTCGGCACGATCAACCTCGCCGGGAGTGTCAGCAACGATCCCGCGCCCGATTTGATGGACGCCGCCCCGGACGGCAGCTATGTCTTCGTGGCGCTGCGCGGCCCGAGCCCGCTGACCGGCAACCATAAAGACGTCAATAACGCGGTCGGCAGCACGCCGGGCGTGGGCGTCATCAAGGTCGAGGGTGGGGGGAAGAGCGGCACGTTCGCGGGCATCGCCCCGATCAGTAAGAAGGTGCAAGAGAAAGACAAGGACGGCAAGGACGTGACGGCCGAGAAGGCCGACCCGCACGGGATCCAGGTGCGGAAGAAGTAACGCGTATCCACTGCATCGAAGGGGGGAGGACTCCGCGAAGGAGTCCTCCCCTTCTCATTCCATGTCGGGCGGCTGGCTCTCACGAAAAGACTTCGAGGCGCTCGTCGCCGAGGCGGTCAAGGGCCTGCCCAAGGAATTCCGGCGCTATCTCGACAACGTGGCGATCGAAGTCCAGGAGGAGCCCAGCGACGAGGCCCTTGAGTCGGTCGGCCTCGAGTCCGAGGAGTCGGACGAACTGCTCGGACTCTACTGGGGCCGCTCCATCCAGGGCGATTCCTTCTTCGATGCCGGAGGGCAATTGCCGGATCGCGTCTACATCTACCGGGGACCGATCCTGCGCCTGTGCGAGACCGAGGATGATGTAGTGCACGAGGTCCAGGAAACCGTCGTGCATGAGATCGGCCATCATTTCGGGCTCTCCGACGACGACATGCCGTTTTGAGGTATGCTACGATAATAGAACCGCTTCCTTCAGACAGAAAGGAGTCATGCCATGATCACCATCGCACTCCGAAGCACGTTGTCGGCAATCGCGCTTGCAGCCATCGTGGCGGGCTGCGCCGCTCTTCCGGAAACTTACCCGCCACCCACGAACCCGTTCCTCTCCGGCGCGCCGTCCATCGAAGGCATGAAAGGCCTGCAGCCGACCCAAGTGGGGCTCATCTGGCTGAAGCCGCTCAATTCAGCCGCGCCGCCTGAAGCCGCCCAGCGCGCCCTGGCTGAAAAAATCAAATCGCAGTTCGTGGCCGGCAAGCGTCTTGAAATCGTCGGCTCCGTGACGGTCGCCGCCGCAGACGGTGAGACCCTGGCGGGCATCCGCAAGGCCGGCGCCACGCTCAAGGTCCAACAGGTCCTGGTCGTGATGCCCAAAGGCATCGAGGTCGCAAGCCCGGTGTGGCTCCAGTACGGCCGGAACGGCAGCGCCGTCGGCACCCGCACTGACAGCTACTTCACCGTCAGCCTCGTCGCGCTGGACCTGGCCAGCGGCAAGAGCCTGTTCTCGGCGGTCGCCAACGGCGAGGCCCGGTTGCTGGCGACCGACTATGACGACGCGCGGCCCTGGTATCCCCGCATCTCGCCCGGGCGTTCAAGCGCGTTCATCTACCCGGAACGAGCGTCGTTCCCTCCCGGCGAAGTCCGCGCCGTTGCGCTCGAGGAAGCGGTGAAGGGCCTCATCTACGAACTGGACCGGGCGCTTGGGAGCTGACCTCGAGTTCCTCTTCATCCTGTCCCTTGTCAGCTTCGTCGCCAGCGTGATCGCCATCCCGCTGATCCTGGTCCGCCTGCCGCGGGACTACTTCACGGAACGCCACCCCCGAACGTGGCTGAAGGAGCATCACCCCGTCATCCGGGTGACCGCGCTGACGCTGAAAAACCTGTTGGGGGTGATCCTGCTCCTGGGCGGCCTCGCGATGCTGGTCCTGCCGGGCCAGGGCCTGCTGACGATGCTGATCGGCGTGTCGCTGGTGGACTTCCCCGGAAAACGCGCGCTGGAGCGGAGCATCATCGGCCGGCCGCCGGTGCTGCACACCATCAACCGCCTCCGGAAAAAGTTCCATCAGCCACCGTTGCGTGTCGACGGCGCCGGCGCGTAGACACCTTCGCCGGGCTTCGATTACAATGCGCTCATGCGCCGAATAGCCTCCGTCAGCCTGGTGACCGCCGTCGCCCTCACATCGTTCGCATTCGCCCAATCCAAAGGAGAGTGGGTCGTGAAGGCGCCGGCGCCGACCAAACGGACCGAGGTGGCGGCCGCCGCCGTGAAGGGTAGGATCTATGTGGTCGGCGGGTTCCAGCAGGGTCTGAGCTTCATCACGCCGGCTGTCGAGGAGTACGATCCGAAGGCCGATACCTGGCGCGCGCGCGCGCCGCTCCCCGGAGGTTTGCATCACGCGGGGATCGGGGTGGTCAATGACCGGATTTACGTCATCGGCGGCTTCGAGCACTCGTTCCTGTCGA
>CAYLLY010000087.1:0-8636 GCA_964384595.1 uncultured Nitrospirales bacterium | reverse complement strand
GCAAATCGTCGCTCGCTTCCGGACCATTCATGTTTCCGGAAGCAAGCGGCGTTAACCGTTAACCGTGAATCGTGAAGAGGTGCAAGGGCTTTTCCATTTAACGTTTAACGAATAACGTATAACGAGCATTCACGATGGCAACGCACGAACCGCTCCTCCTGAAGAACATGTCCCAGCCGGGCTACAGCGGCTCGCTCGCCGACTACGAGCGCGCGGGCGGCTACCAGGCCCTACGGAAGGTCCTCGGCAAGGTCGCGCCGGCCGACATCACCGAGATGGTCAAGAAGTCCGGCCTGCGGGGCCGCGGCGGCGCCGGCTTCCCGACCGGCGTGAAGTGGACCTTCATTCCCAAGGACCACCCCGGCCCGCGCTATCTCGTCTGCAACGCCGACGAGAGCGAGCCCGGGACGTTCAAGGACCGCCAGTTGATGGAGCGCGACCCGCACCAGATGATCGAGGGCATGATCATCGCCGCCTATGCCATCGACGTCCGGACGTCCTACATTTACATCCGGGGGGAGTTCGTCCTGGGCGCCAAAATCCTGGAACGCGCGCTGGCAGAGGCGTATCAGACCGGCTACCTCGGTGCGAATATCCTCGGGACCGGGTTCGCCCTGGACATCTACGTGCACCGGGGCGCCGGCGCCTACATCTGCGGCGAGGAGACCGCGCTCCTCGAATCCCTGGAAGGCAAGCGGGGCCTGCCCCGCATCAAGCCGCCGTTCCCCGCCACCCACGGCCTGTTCCAGAAGCCGACGGTGGTCAACAACGTAGAAACGCTGGCCAACATCCCCCACATCGTGAACCGCGGGCCCGAGTGGTTCGCGTCCATCGGGAACCCGCCCAAGAGCACCGGGACGCGGATCTTCTGCATGAGCGGGCACGTGAAACGGCCGGGCAACTACGAAGTGCCGATGGGGATCACGTTCCGGGAGATGATCTATGACATTGCCGGCGGCATGCGGAGCGACAAGCCGCTCAAGGCACTCATTCCGGGCGGGGCCTCGGCGGCCTTTCTGACGCCCGACCACCTGGACGTGAAGCTGGACTTCGAATCGGTCGCGCAAGCGGGCTCCATGCTCGGGTCCGGAGGGGTCACGGTGATGGAGGAAGGCACCTGCATGGTCTGGGCCGCCGAAAATCTCCTGCACTTCTTCAACCATGAATCGTGCGGCAAGTGCACGCCCTGCCGGGAGGGCAGCTCCTGGCTGCTGCAGATCCTCAGGAGGATCGACCACGGTAAGGGGAAGATGGACGACCTCGCGACCCTCTCACGCTTGTGCGGCAACATCGCCGGCCGCACGGTCTGCGCGTTCGGCGACGCCGAGATCGCGCCGATCACCAGCACCCTTCAGTATTTCCGGGACGAGTACGAGGCGCACATCCGGGAGCAGCGCTGCCCGTTCAGGCCGCAGCCGGCGCCGGAGCTGCTCACGGTGGGGCATTAGGAGCACGCATGGCTGACATGGTCAACGTCCTGATCGACGGCAAGCCGATCGCGGTGGAGAAGGGCACGCTCGTCATCGAAGCCGCGCGGCGGCTCGGGGTCATGATCCCGCACTTCTGCTACCACCCCAAGCTCAAGTACGACGCGAACTGCCGCATGTGCCTCGTCGAGGTGGAGAAGATGCCGAAGCTGCAGACGTCCTGCAGCACGGTGGTCGCCGAAGGCATGGTGGTCCGCACCAATACCCCCGTCGTGGACGAGGCCCACAAGTCCGTCCTGGAATTCATCCTGGCCAACCACCCGCTTGACTGCCCGATCTGCGACCAAGGAGGCCGTTGCGATCTCCAGGACTTCTCGCACCAGTACACGCCCACCACCAGCAAGTTCAGCGATACCAAGCGGGTGTACCAGAAGGAGTTCTTCAGCCCGCTGATCGAGAAGGAAATGAACCGCTGCGTTTCCTGCCTCCGGTGCGTGCGGTACTGCGACGAGATCATGGACGTCAAGGCGCTGGCCAACGCCGGCCGCAGCACGATGACCGAGATCGTGCACTTCGCCGGCCACCAGTTGGACTGCGAGTTCTGCGGCGGCTGCGTGCAGATCTGCCCGGTGGGCGCGATCACGAGCCGGCTCTCGATGTACGAGTTCCGGCCCTGGATGATGAAGCGGGCGGACACCACGTGCGGCTACTGCGGGGACGGCTGCTCGCTCATCCTCGAGACGCGGGGGAACAAAGTCATCGAGGTCATGTCGTCCCACGGGAACGGCCGCAACAACGGGGACCTTTGCGCGCGCGGCTTCTTCGGCTACCAGTACGTCAACCACGAAGACCGGCTCACGACCCCGCTCGTCCGGCAGGCGGACGGCAAGCTGCATCCCGTCACCTGGGACGAGGCGCTGCCGCTCCTCGCCGAGCGGCTCACCCAACTGAAGCTTGAGCACGGCGCGGATGCCATCGGCGGGCTGATCTCCGCCCGCTGCACCAACGAGGACCTCTATCTCTTCCAGAAGTTCATGCGCTTGGCGATCGGCTCGAACCATCTGGACAGCACGGCCCGCTATGGGCACGTCAACGCCGCGCGGGCGCTGCGCCGCGTGCAGGGCACCAACCGCTGGACCGTCTCCTACGAGGACCTCGTCCAGGCCGACGCCCTGCTGCTGATCGGGACTCAGGTCACGGCCGCCAACCCGATCGTCGGATTGAAGGTCAAGGAAGCCGTCAAGAAGCGCGGGGCCAAGCTCCTGACCCTCGAGACGCTCGTCCCGTCGATCGAGACCACCAGCAACATCACCAATCTCTCGACGACGCATCTCACGGTGCCGGTCGGCCGCCACAGCGCCGCCGTGCGGGGCCTCGTCAAGGCCGCCTTCGACGAGAACCTCGTGGACGCGGGGCTAAACGCGCGCGCCGGCGACTTCGCGTCACGCGTCCGCGCGGCGGCTGCGGCCTTGCCGTATCCGGACGGATTGGACGAGCCCGCGCTCCGGACCATGGCCAAAACTTTTGCGAGCGCGCGGCGCGGGGTGATCCTGATCGGCCAGGATCTGCTGCAGGCGCCGGGCGGCCACGAGGCCGCCGTGAACCTTCTGGATTTCCTGCTGCTGATCGGCAAGCTGGCCCAGCCCGGCTGGGGCCTCGCCCCGCTCACCGAAGAGAACAACGAGCAGGGCGCCGTCGAGATGGGCGCCACGGCGGACTACCTCCCCGGCCCGGCCGACGTCGGCGATGCCGCCGCGCGCGCGCAGATGGCAGGCGCGTGGAAGGGCGAGCCGCCGGCCGCGAAAGGGATGCGCCTGCTGGAGATGCTCGACGCGGCCCGCGCGGGGAAGCTGAAGGCCATGATCATCGTGGGCGAGAATCCGGTGCGGAGCCTGCCGGCGTCCTCCGCAAAGGTCGCCGGTGCGCTGGAGAAGCTGGACCTGCTCGTCGTGCAGGAGCTCTTCCTGACGGAGACCGCCAAACGGGCCGATGTCGTGCTGCCGGCCTGCTCCTATGCCGAAAAGACCGGCACCTTCACGAACTCCGAGGGCTTCGTCCAGAAGGTCCGCCCCGCGCTGGAGCCGGTCGGCGACAGCCGCCCGGACTGGGAAATCCTCTCTGCCCTCTCCGTGATGATGGGGTACCCTCTGGAGTACGGCGACGCGAAGGAGATCCTGAAGGAGATCCGCGCGGTCATCCCCGGCTACCGCGTCCTGGGCGCGACGGCCGAGCCGGCCAAGGTGGACGCCGACGCGGTCGAGCGCTACGTCACCACCGGCTTTGCCGATGATCTCTCGGCCCGGTACGGCGCAGGGGCCGCGCCACAGACCAACCGTCATCGTTGGTCGCTGGCGGTCGGCCAAACCCTGTTCCACTCGGGCGCGATGTCCACCAGGGCCCAGGGCCTGCTGGAGCTGCAGCACGAAGGGAAGCTCCTCATGAACCCGGCCGACGCGCAGCGCCTGGGCATCACGGAAGGCGGTCGCGTGCGGCTGACGTCACCGTCCGGCGAGGCGACGGTCCCGGTGACGATGCTGGGCCGTATCCCGGAAGGCGCCCTGTTCTTCCCCGAGTCGTTCCGCGAGGGACTGGCTGCCCTCCTGAATATGTCCGTTGATCCGGTGACCGGCGTGCCCTATTTCAAACAACTGCGTGTGTCCGTGGAAAAGATCGCGGGAGGAAATTAGCGGATGGAAATGCTCGTGTTTGCAGGCGCGGCGACGGCCAAGATCGCCATCGTCATGGTCACCGTGCTGATCACCGTGGCCGTCCTCACACTGGCCGAACGGAAGATCCTGAGCTGGATGCAGGACCGCATGGGCCCGATGGAAGTGGGCCCGTACGGCATTCTCCAGCCGATCGCCGACGGCATCAAGCTGTTCTTCAAGGAGGACATCATCCCGGCGGGGGCGAACTGGCTGCTCTTCTCGCTGGCGCCGATCCTCTCGCTCGTGCCGGCCTTCATCGGCTTCGCGGTCATCCCGTACGGCCCCAACCAGGAGATCGAGCTCTTCGGCGTCACGATCAAGCCGTTCATCATCACCGACATCAACATCGGTATCCTGTATATCCTGGCCTTCGCCTCCATCGGCGCCTACGGGGTCATCCTGGGCGGCTGGGCTTCCAACAACAAGTATTCCCTGCTCGGCGGCCTGCGCGCGGCCGCGCAGGTGATCAGCTACGAGCTGAACGTCGGCCTGGCGATCATCGGCGTCCTGATCCTGTCGGGATCGCTCAGCATGGTGACGATCGCGGAGAAACAGGCGGGAGGGTTCTGGCACTGGAACCTCTTCGGGGGCCTGCAGATCATCAGCTTCGTCGTCTACGTCATCTCGTCCGTCGCGGAGACGAACCGCCTCCCCTTCGATCTGCCGGAGGCGGACAGCGAGCTGGTCGCCGGGTGGATGACCGAATACAGCGGGATGCGGTTCGCCTTCTTCTTCATGGCGGAATACGCGAACATGATCCTGGTGTCCTGCATCGCGTCGGTCCTGTTCCTCGGCGGGTACAACGCGCCGTATCCCGGCACGCTGCTGCCGGAGCATCTCGCCTGGGTCGAGGGCATCGCCTGGTTCACGGTGAAGGTGTACTTCTTCCTGTTCCTGTTCTTCTGGATCCGCGCCACGCTCCCGCGCCTGCGCTATGATCAGCTTATGCGGTTCGGGTGGAAGGTGATGCTGCCGCTGGCGCTGGCGAACATCGTGGTCACGTCCATCGTCGTGTACGTCCTCAGGTAGAAAGGAGCGCGAACCGCCATGGCCGTCGCAGACTTGGTCAAGACGTTCACCTTCTATGAAATCCTGGTCGGCATGAAGGCCACGATGACGGTGTTCATCCAGCGGATCATCCTCCGCAACCGCAAGGCCGTCACGTTGCAGTACCCGCACGAGAAGCGGGACCTGCCCGGCACCTACCGCGGGATGATCGCGCTCCTCAAGTACGACGACGGGACCGAGAAGTGCGTCGGCTGCGACCTCTGCGAGGCGGCCTGCCCGTCCCGCGTCATCACGGTCATCAGCGCCGAAGTCGAGGGCGAGCCGATGAAGCGGTACGCCAAGGAATACTACATGGACATGACCCGCTGTCTCTTCTGCGGCCTGTGCGTGGACGCCTGCCCGGTGGACGCCCTGGCCATGACGAAGGAGTATGAGTGGGCCCGGTACAACAAGCGCGACCTCCGGCTCGACAAGCCGCAATTGCTGGCGCTGGGCGACCGCAACTTCCCGGAGCGCGAAAAGAAGCTGGAGTTCCAGCATCCCAACGTGGCCTACTTCAACATCGGCCACAAAAACCTGCCCTCCAAAGTCTCCTAGGGACCCGACGCGATCGTGGCCACACTGGCTTTCTTCTATTTCGGGAGCGTCATCGTCCTGACCGCCGTCCTCGTGGTCGCCCTGCGCAACCCCGTGTACAGCGTCATCTCGCTGCTCGTCATGTTCTTCCACATCGCGGGCCTGTTCGTCACCTTGCATGCCGAGTTCCTGGCGGCGGTCCAGCTGATCGTCTACGCGGGCGCCATCCTGGTGCTCTACTTGTTCGTCGTCATGCTCCTCAACCTCCAGCAGGACGATTCCTATCAGCGGCAGGTGAAGTGGGGGCTGGGGCTCGGCCTGCTCGCGCTTGCGGAAGTGATCGCCATCATCAGCAAGGTGGCGCTGCCGGAGGAGCCGGCGGAGGAGAAGATCGCCGCGGCCGCCGCCGCCGGCAACACCGAGGCGGTCGGGAAGGCGCTCTATACCACGTACCTGTTCCCCTTCGAAGTGGCCTCGCTGATCCTGCTGGTCGCCATGATCGGCGCCATCATCATGGCCAAGAAGGGGATCATGGGGCCGGAGGCCAAATAAACCATGGTCCCGTTGTCCTATTACATGATCCTCAGCGCGATCGTGTTCGTCACCGGCGTCGTCGGCGTGCTGATCCGGCGCAACATCATCATGCTGCTGCTCTCCATCGAGCTGATGCTGAACGCCACAAACATCAACTTCGTGGCCTTCTCGTACTACCTCGACAACATCGCGGGGCAGGTCTTCGTCTTCTTCGCGCTCACGGTCGCGGCGGCGGAAGTGGCGGTGGGGCTGGCGATCATCATCGCGCTCTATCGCAGCAAGGCCACCGTCAACGTCGCAGAACTGAATTTGATGAAATGGTAAGGCACAACACACAAAGAACAGGCTATGGCCGGCGGGTCACAATTCTTTCCCCTCTCCCCACCGAGGGAGAGGGAAGGGTGAGGGGGTCTTGGAAACATCTCAAGCCGATAAAGTGCTAGCCCGGCGGGTCCTGCCCCCGGTCTCCCCCATCGGCTTCGGCTACGAAGACTGGCCTCTAGGCGACGGGGGGCCCCCAACCGGTGTCACCCGCCGGTGGAAGTCTACACTTCTTCAACCCTCTCCCCACAGAGGGAGAGGGCAAGGGTGAGGGGGATTATACGGTGGGCGGATCAGACCGGTGGAGTTATGAGAAAGATAAGTCCAAGTTGGACGTCAGGGAGATGACGGCATGAACGTCGGTTTCTTCTTGAAGAAAAGGACCGCGTTCATTCGCCAGTTGTATAACACGGCATCGGCGCCGTATATCGAACGAATGCGAAAAATCGAAGCCGAAGAAGATCCGTTCGTGCCGCCCTACAGCGAGGATGGTGAGCCTGCATTTCTTGAGGAATGGCTTGAAGCCGATGAGTCTCTTCATGTTCTTGCGTATTCATGTGTTTCGATGCTCGCCGCAGCTCTACATCTTTACTTCAAGACGTGGGAAAGACAATTCGGTATTCCTGTTGATAATTCGCTACAGTCAGCCTTCAAGAAGGGCTGGTTGAACGGATACAAGGTCTACTTCGCGCGCCATGTTGGTATTCAATTCGACGACAGCCAAGTTGACTTGGAAGTGCTTGGAGAAATTGTTCTTGCGAGAAATCGGGTTCAGCATCCCGAATGCATTTTCAGTCATCGCACTCACTACGCGGATGATGACCTTAAGAAGCTACCGCACCCGTTCTTTGTCGATGATCGTGATCGTAGTCTTCTTACTGACGTGGATGAGGGAGAAAAATCATGGCTCACCCCTCCGACTCTGCACGTCACCGGCGAAAAGCTCTCAGCGGCAATTGCGGAGGTTGAGCGGTTCACCGATTGGTTAGAAGGCGAGGTAAATACACATGTCTATCGGCGATAGACGCTCAACAGTTGTTCCAGCGGACCGCCAAAAGCTTTACTTTTTCCTCTGCCTATTTATCTGTGCAGGGATATCCACTAGCTGTGCGCCTGTCCAGTCTCGTGAAGAGGTGATTCAAGAAGTTGTCTCAAGTTGGATGGGCACACATAAAGACGAAATGATTGCACAGTTTGGCCCTCCACTCCGGGAATCGAAGCTAAGCGATGGAAGTACCATGATGGTTTGGGAAGAAGTAAAAACACGCTATCGTAAAGGATACGCAGATAGACCTGGCCAATACTATTACGTTACGTGCCAGACGCTGTTTAGGGCGGATGCAAGCGGAATTATAAGAGACGGGGCGCTTAAAGGATGCTAGCTTCCAGAATGCTTAGTCCACGCGCTAAACGCCTCCGTCATGATCAGACCGACGCCGAGCGCAAACTGTGGATGCAATTGCGCAGCCGACAGATGAACGGCTTTAAGTTCCGACGGCAACAGCCAATCGGTCGCTACATCGTGGACTTCTTCTGTCCAGAATCTAGGTTGGTCGTTGAGCTGGATGGCGGACATCATGCTGATCAGATTGAAGCGGATCAGCGGAGGACTGAGTTTCTGACCAAGGCGGGCTATCGGGTGCTGCGGTTCTGGGACAATGAGGTGCTGAGCGATGCAGAGGCTGTGTTGCAGAAGATTGTCAACGAACTGAATCACCCCTCACCCTACCCTCTCCCTCAAGGGGCGAGGGTGAAGAAGAGAGCCTCCTTAGCCTTGCCTTCTCAAGCAAGGGGCGAGAGAGTAGTTAGAAGGAACGGCCGGTGAAATACGCTCTTATCCCATTGCTGCCGTTTGCCGCGTTCATCGTGATCGGCCTGTTCGGCCACTGGATCAGGGAGCGCGCGCACTGGGTCGCCGTGCCGGCCGTGGGCATCTCGTTCCTCCTGTCCCTCTCGACATTCATGGACATCGCAGAGGGCGAGCCGATCCGCCTGACCCTCTACTCCTGGATCACCTCCGGCGCCTTCGACGTCAACATCGGCTTCTACATCGACCGCCTGA
>CAYLLY010000086.1:0-8928 GCA_964384595.1 uncultured Nitrospirales bacterium | reverse complement strand
ATGGATTTTATCGTGAAACCGGTGCTGCAGGACGAGCTCTTGGCGGTGATCGGGAGGGCCGTGGGACAGAATGCGGCGTTGAATGATCCCATCGTTTCGTACAAGGAATTGAGACAGGGGACAGAAAATCAGTTGGGAAAGAGGGTCGGTGGTTAAGGCCGACGTCCCAACAAGAGTATTTCCTATGAAATATCTTGACAAGACATGATAATTTAGTCAATCTTTGGCCCGTACGGAGGTACCTGTAATGTCCAGGCCTCCTGATCTCGAGAGGGAACCGGCCCGCGGAGACTTTCCGCGAGCGACTCGATGTGACGCCCGCCCGGCATACACGCCGCGCGGGCGTTTTGGTTTGATGGGTTTAGAGCCGAGCCTTGCTGGCAGGATTAACGGCATGCAAGTTGAAGGCGCGATCTGGGAGTTCTCGCGATGGGGACGAAATTTGCGCCTTTTTTGTGGAGCATTTGTTTCGAGGGTTCATCGAACGGGGGTGAGGAGGAGGGTTTGGTACCAAGAGTCTTTGCTCCCTGAGGAGGAGCCTGATGAGAAATCTAAACAGGGCAATCGGAGCAATTGCAATTCTGTTATTCGTCTTAGATTCTGCTCCTTGCTGGCCGGCGGTTGATGTTGATGAAGAGACTCTGGGACAGGCCGCTGAGATAGTCGGCAAGTCCTATGAGGCCATGAGCCATTACGTTGCTGCTCTTCAGAATGCCTCGCAAGAGGACGATAAGAGGCTCCGAGAAAAGATCATTAACCTTGTCCGAAAAATGAAGCGGCCTCCAGAGATCCCTAACTCTGCTCTTCAACATGCAAAAAAAGGGGAAGTAGCTGTCAAGCTTGCCTCGACTAAAGCAGACTTCGATGATGTGGTCTCAGAATTTGAAAAAGCTCTGCAACTCGCCCCTTGGTGGGCAGAGATGTATTTCAATCTTGGTGAAGCGCAAGAAAGAGCTGGGAAGTATGACGACGCGATAAATAGCTTTAAGTGGTATCTGTTGGCGACTCCGAAGGCAAAGAATATTAAGCAGGTCCAAAACAAGATCCTAGAAATAGGGTATGCCAAGGAATTCACAGAAAAAAAGAAACGACGAGAGGCCGAGGGAACAGTAGCGAAGGCGGAGGAAAAGCCTGCAGAGGAGAAGCGGACTGCTGAGGGAAAACCACAGAAAGAAGAAAAGTCATCCACCGACCCCAAACAAGATCCTCCTGACGTGGCAGGACCTGAAGGTAGTAAAGCGGAGGTAGAAAAGCTGAAAGAGGAGGTAAGAAAGCAGGGAGAGGAGGTCAAAAAAATAGGCGAACGTACAACCAGGGAATTCGCCGGGCTTCATTTCGGCGTGGGAATCTCCTTCGCGCAGACCTTAGGTCGGGATCGGATCAAATCGGCAAGCGTAGTCAATAATCTCGTACGAGTGGATAGCGAGAATAATGCTATTCCAAGAGTAATGCTTGAGAGCCATCATTTTTTTACCCCTAGTCCTCAGACCAAAGATGAAAAAGGCAGCCTGGTTCCTAACCCAAGTTTCACGCAATTTTGCTTCCTTGGGATTCCCTTGTTTTGCATGGATACGAATGGATGGGGAGCGGGACCATTCGTTGCATTGCAGCCTGGCACTGATGAAATCATACAGGCGATTGCGGCCGGTGTAATGTGGGGGTTTAAATACAGCAAAGATGAAGCTGACAACAGGAGTTGGAATTTTGGCGTGGGTGTCTCGGTGGAACCTTCATCTAAGACACTTGGGGATGGGATCAACGAGGGTCAACCACTTCCTCCGGGCGAAACGCAAGTTCGCTTTAAAGATAGAACACTGACTGGGATCGTCGCGTTGCTTTCTTTCGGATTTTAATAGTCTGTACCCTTAAACCGGTCTGGGTTCACATTAGACCCAGGCCGCAAAGAATGGAGGAGGCAAGTGAAAAAGTGTCTGACATCTTTTTCTGACACCACGCGCCGCGCGGGCGTTTGTGCTTACTGGCTTGAAAGCCGAGCCTTAGCGGGCAGGAAAACGGCCTGCAAGTTGAAGGCGTAACGCTGAGGTTCCCCCAAAGGGACGATAGGCGTTGCGCCTTACTTTTTCTGTACCTTTACCGAACTCTTCACGTTGCCTAGGTTCAGGACTTCTATTCATAAAGCTAAACACAAGAGTGGGAAGAAAAGGTGGGAAGAAAAGGGGTCGGGAGTCGTTTCTTGACATCTCGCGGCGGCTGAGGTAGAAGGGCCCATGCCGCGCCGTCCGCGAGTGGCCACCGGAGGCCTGGCGTATCACGTGCTGAACCGGCGGGTGGGCCGCCTGCCCCTCTTTGAGAAACCCGCCGACTATGCCGCGTTTGAGAAGATTCTTGAGGAAGCCCACGAGCGGACCCGCTTTCGGATTGCGACCTATTGCCTGATGCCCAATCATTGGCACCTCCTGCTGTGGCCGCGGGCCGACGGGGAGTTGTCGGAGGTGTTGCGCTGGATCACGGTGACGCACACGCAGCGGTGGCATGCGCATCGGAAGACCTCGGGGACCGGCCCCGTCTATCAGGGCCGGTTCAAGTCCTTTCCGGTGCAGACGGACGAGCATTTCCTGACCGTGGCGCGCTATGTGGAGCGGAACGCCTTGCGGGCAAAGCTAGTGGACCGGGCAGAAGCGTGGCAATGGGGCAGCCTGTGGCGACGAGCGCAGTGCGGTCCGAAGCTGACGCGGTGGCTCAGTGACTGGCCCGTGGAGCGGCCGCGCGATTGGGTCGCGCGGGTCAATCACCCGGAGACGGCAGCCGAGCTGGAGGTATTGCGGACGAGCGTGCAACGGGGCCGGCCGTTTGGGAGTGAGACCTGGGTGCTGCGCACGGCCAAGCGGCTTGGCCTCGAGCCCACGCTTCGTCCGCCGGGCCGGCCGAAGGGCTCGTGAGAAACGACTCCCGACCCCTTTCGACCCCTCCGGGGAGGATGCATGAACTGCCCCAAATGCCACGCGCTGATGGAAGAGGTCGTGTTTCAAGACGTCCAGGTGGACCGTTGCACCAACTGCAAGGGGGTGTGGTTGGACGAGTTTGAGAGGGAGGACCTCCGGTGGCTGAAGGGATCCGAGGTTATTGATGTCGGGAAGGGCGGAGTCGGCAAGCAATTCACCAAAATCGATCAGGTTCCGTGTCCCAAATGCGGCGGAGACAACCTGATGATTCGGGCGCGGGACCTTCAGCAGCTCCACATCTGGTTCGAGCAGTGCCGGGTCTGCAATGGCGTGTTCTTTGACGCCGGAGAATTCAGGGATTTGAAAGACGACTCCATCGGCGATTTTCTCAAGGACCTCATCCACAACCTCAGAAAACTCTAACGGACCGTCGAGAAGGACCCGGGAGGAGAAAAAGGCGCCAAGCGGCTTTATCAGGGGAAGGAGGGATGGCGTCAGCGCTTGGCTCGCGCAGCGACGGCGAAGGCGAGGAAATAGCGGTCCAAGCCTTCCAGGTCGCTGCCGTAGACGTTCCCGCCCAGCATGGCGTCGCAGACGATTTCCCGCGCGCGGGCGAGTTCTTTTCGGCGTCCTTTCCAGCGAGGATCGCTGATCGTGAGATCGAGAAGTTCCAAGGCGCGCGCGAAAGCCTGCGAGCACAGGTGCGGGTCTTGATCGTGCCACCGGCGCGCGCGCGCGACTTCGCTCCCAACGTTGGCGAGCTGTTCCGTCAGCGTCAATGTCCGCCAGCGCCCTGCGGCCAAGCTTGCATGCTGGTAGGACATCCGGTCAGCCTCGGACCAATCGGTTGACGATCATTGCGATGGCGTCCCGGATCTCCGGGTTTTCCACGTTGCGTGAACGGTTACCCTGGGACGGCCGGACGTTGATCATGGAGTCGAATTCGATCCATTCTCCAGGGGGTTTGTCGGGATACAGGTTGATCCCCCACAGGTGTTGTTGGCCGGAGTCCTGGTCCAGGAGCACGGCCTCCTCGTCCGAATGGAGTTCCCCGCCGATCGCCATGATCCCTCGTTCCACGTCCACCACGGCCTTGACCAGATCGCCGAACTGTACCTTCGCCACCGCCCTCAGTTCGTCCCGCGAAATGGCATCCCGGACCACCCTGATTTCCATTCCCCCCACCAGCGATATTCCTGCGTACACCCGTCTCTCTCGGCCGCGCAGCAGCGACCTCGCGCCGGAAGAATACTCTTACGCGGCGAGGGCTTGTCAAGAAGATATGGTGCAGCGTTGAAGGAGGAGCTTGACCCTTTCGCCGTCCACCCTATAGTCTTCTTCTATGCCTATTGATCCGGTCTGCGGGATGACCGTGGACGAACAGAAGGCCCCGGCGACGGCGGTGCACAACGGCACCACGTACTATTTCTGCGCGCCGGGCTGCAAGCGGACCTTCGAGAAGGACCCGGCCGCGGTCCTCAAGGGCGGGCCGAAAGGCATGGCAAACCGGGGACAGATTTCAAATCTGTCCCCTATCATGCCGATGATGCCCATGCGGGCGAAGGCGGCAGGTAGGGGCGGTTCGCGAACCGCCCCTACGACCCTTACAATTCCCATCGAAGGCATGTCCTGCGCGTCCTGCGTCGCCAAGATCGAGCACGGATTGCGCGAAGTGCCCGGCGTTGTGCATGCCTCGGTGAACCTGGCGACGGAGAAGGCGACGGTCGAGTACCAGCCCGGCGTCGCGGCGCCCGCCGCGATTGAGGGGGCTATTCGCAGCCTCGGCTACACCCCGGTCATGCCGGCCGCGCGCGAAGCGGAGACGCCCGCGTCGAAGGAAGCCCGCAAGCAAGCCGCCTACCGGCAACTCCGCACAAGGTTCTGGTCCGCCGCCGCCCTGACGGTGCCGGTGATGGTCCTGAGCATGTCGGAGCATCTCGGCCTGCCGCTTTCCCAAGCGGCCTCCTTCTGGCTCCAGCTCCTGCTGACGACGCCCATTCAGTTCTGGGCCGGGTGGCAGTTCTATAAAGGAGCGATCGCGGTGGCCCGGCACGGGACCACCGACATGAACACCCTCATTGCGGTCGGTACGTCCGCCGCCTATGGCTACAGCGTGGCGGCGACCCTCGCGCCCGGCGTCTTCACCGCCGCGGGTGTGGCGCCGCAGGTCTATTTCGATTCGTCCGCGGCGATCATCACGCTCATCCTGCTGGGGCGTCTCCTGGAGGCCCGCGCCAAGGGGCGGACATCCGAAGCCCTGACCCGGCTGATCGGTCTCCAGGCCAAGCAGGCCCGCGTGATCCGGGACGGACGCGAGCTGGACATGCCGATCGAGGAGGTGCGGGTCGGCGACGTGGTGATCGTCCGTCCCGGCGAGAAAGTTCCGGTGGACGGCGTCATCCTGGAGGGCAATTCCTCGCTGGATGAGTCCATGCTGACCGGCGAGTCCGTGCCGGTGGATAAGGGGCCCGGCGAGACGGTCATCGGCGCCACGCTGAACTGCACCGGCAGCTTCCGCTTCACGGCGACCCAGGTCGGCGCCGACACCGCGCTGGCCCGTATCGTGCGGTTGGTCGAGGAGGCGCAGGGCTCCAAGCCGCCGATCGCGAGGCTCGTGGATCAGGTGGCGTCGGTCTTCGTGCCGATCGTCATCGGCGCCGCCCTGCTGACGTTCGGGCTGTGGTTCGCGTTCGGCCCGGAGCCGGCCTTCACGCCCGCGCTGCTGAATTTCGTCGCGGTGCTGATCATCGCCTGCCCCTGCGCGCTGGGGCTGGCCACGCCCACCTCGATCATGGTGGGGATCGGCCGCGGGGCGGAGCACGGCATCCTGATCCGCAGCGGCGCGGCCCTGGAGCAGGCGCGGGCGCTGACGGCCGTCGTGCTGGACAAGACCGGGACCCTCACGAAGGGCGCGCTCGCGGTCAAGGAGATCGTTGTCCAGAAGGAAGGCTGGTCGCGCGAGAAAATTCTTCTGTATGCCGCGTCCGCCGAGCAGGGGTCCGAGCATCCGATCGGCGAGGCGATCGTCAAGACGGCCCGGGACGCGCAGCGCGCGCTGGAAACCGCGAAGGACTTTGCCGCCGTGCCGGGTCACGGCATCCGGGCGACGGTGCGGGGAGAGCCGGTGCGCGTGGGCAACCTCCGGCTGATGGAAACGGACGGCCTGCCGGTGGCCGGGCTGGAGGCGGAGGTCGCGCGCCTGGCGGAAGCCGGCCTGACGCCGATGTTCGTGGCGGTCGGGGCGAGCGTCGTCGGCGTCGTGGCCGTGGCCGATCAGGTGAAAGAGCATGCCCGCGAGGCGGTGGCGGCCCTCAAGGGCCTGGGCCTCGAGGTGGTCATGATAACCGGGGACAACCCGCGCACGGCGGCGGCGGTGGCCAGGGAGGTCGGCATCGAACGGGTCCTGGCCGAGGTGTTGCCGGAGGCGAAGGCGCGCGAGGTGAAGCGCCTGCAGGGTGAAGGGAAGACGGTGGCGATGGTCGGCGACGGCATCAACGACGCGCCGGCCTTGGCCCAGGCCGACGTCGGGATCGCGATCGGCGCGGGCGCCGACGTGGCCTTGGAAGCGGCGGACATCACACTGGTGGGCGGCGACCTGCGCGGCGTGTCGGCCGCCATCGCGCTGAGCCGCGCCACCATGCGTAACATCAAACAGAATCTCTTCTGGGCGTTCATCTACAATATCGTCCTGATTCCGGCCGCGGCGCTCGGCTGGCTCAATCCGATCCTGGCCGCGGGCGCGATGGGGGCATCCTCCGTCAGCGTCGTCAGCAACGCCCTCCGCCTGCGCTTCTTCACTCCGACTGCCTAGGGATCATTTCCCTTCCTTTTTTCCCAAGGCCGTGATACAAAATTCTCCATCTGTTCGGGGAGGGAAGCGCCATGGACGACCTGCTGAACTTGCTCAACCAGATCACGCTCCCCGACACCTATCCCTACCTCATGGGCATCCTGGGCCTCGTCGTCATCTGGAAATTCCACGACATGCAGGTGAAGGCCGGCCGCATCCAGGCCAAGGACTTCTGGGAGCGGTCCGGCGTCCGGATCTTCCTCCGCGCGACCCCCAGCGACGCGCAGGCCTGCACCGCGTGCAAGGAAACGGCCCACTTCGTGTTCCTGCCCAGCCTGGTGACGTCCAAGAGATTCAACCCCCAGGACAAGCCCTGCACGAACCCGGCCGGTTGCCGCTGCGTCATGGTGGGTCTCTACGGCGGCTGGGCGCAAGCGCTCAGCGCGCTGGCGATCGCCAAGAAAAGCGGCGGCAAGGGGCGGTTGAACGACGCGGAACTCAAGGCCCTGATCGAAAAGTCGGCGGACGCGCGCGCGGGCGCCTCCGCCGACCGGATCTCGCTCCGGATGCTGAACGCCCTGCGCGCCGAGGGCAGTCAGGCGGAAGCCGCCATCGAGCACTATCGCTACATCCTGAGCCACGCCGAGGAAGATCGCGATCTCGCCCTCATGGTGCCCACGTATCTCCGGCTCAGCGAGCTGTTGGAGAAATCCGGAAAGGCATCCGAGGCGCTCGATCTGGTCGAGCAGTGTTTGCGTGAGTATGGGGAGAAGAAGAAAGGGCCCGACGCGCCGACCGAGGCCCAGCGCGCGGCCCTGAACGCCCGCAAGAATCTCCTGGCGGCCAAGGTCAAGTGATAGCCAGGCGGCCTTCCGCGGCGTCCCGCTCGGCCTGCTCGTACCGCTCCCGCGTGCCGATGTCCGACCAGTAGCCGGTCATCCACCAGCCCCGCAACACCAGCCCCTTCCCGAGCAACGCGTGATAGACATCGATGATCGAGCCGGGCCCCGGCGTGATGGTATCGAGGATGTCGGGCTCCATCACGTGAATCCCCGCGAACATGCCGGGCGCGGGGAGGGGCTTGGCCTGAGGCGCGAGCGGTGGCTTGCCGTTGATCTGGAGAATGCGGGAGTCCGGGCCCACGGTGACCGGGCCCCACGTGGTGGCCGCCGGGTCTTTCCGGAGAGCCAGGGTGGCCAGGGCCTTGCCAGCCCGGTGCGCGGCGACCAGAGCGGTCAGGTCGCATTGGGAGAGGGTGTCGCCGTTCAGCACCAGGAACGGCCCGTCCTTGAGGAAGGGCGCGGCTTGCCTGATGCCGCCGGCCGTGCCCTGGATCTCGGGTTCGTGCGAGTACGCCACGCGCAGGCCCAGGCGCGATCCGTCTCCGAGCGCCTGCACGATCTGCTCGCCCAGGTGGTGGAGATTGATGATGACGTCGGTGATCCCGTGGTGTTTGAGGAGCAGGAGGTTCCAGGCGAGGATCGGGCGCCCGGCGATCGACAACAGGGACTTCGGCGTCGTCTCGGTCAGGGGCCGCAGGCGCATGCCGAGGCCCGCCGCCAGAATCATCGCGCGCATCGGATGCCCGCGCAGGTCCAACCCATAGCCTCTAGCCTATTGCCTATAGCCACAATTATTTCAGTTCCGGCACATGCTTCGCCAACGCTTTCCGGAGCGGGTACAGGCTCTGATGCCGCTCAAGGTTCCGCTTCACATAGCCCAGCGTGCGCGGGACGTATGGGAGGTAGCGGTCGTTGTTTTTCTCCAGCAGAATGTACACGAAGCGCCCGGCCGCCTTGAGATTGCGCTGGATGCTGGTCAGGTCGAAAATGCGCATGAACGTCAGGCGGTCGAGCGGCGCGCCGGCCTTGGCCCGTCCCTCCAGGTAGCGGATGACCAACTCGTCGATCAGCTCTTCCTCGAGCGCGACGTAGGAGTCGCGCAGCAGGGACGCCAGGTCGTACGAGGCGGGCCCCATCAGGGCGTCCTGAAAGTCGAGGACCCGCAGCCGCTCGTCCTGCACCATAAGGTTGCGGCTGTGGTAGTCGCGGTGGGTGAAGACGCGCGGCTGGCTGGCCAGCAACTCGGCGATCTTCCGCATCTCGGCGCGGATCGCCTCGCGGTCCGACTCGGGTAGCGATGTGCCGGCGCGTTTTTCGATGCCGTACTCGATGAAGTGGTCGAACTCCCACATCAGGAGCGGCACGTCGAAGGCGCGGCTGAAGGCCAGGCAGG
>CAYLLY010000085.1:0-8963 GCA_964384595.1 uncultured Nitrospirales bacterium | reverse complement strand
CCGAGCTTCAGCAGCAGGTCGTGAAGCAGTTTGATTTCTTCGTCGATCATGGTCCCTCACCCCGCCCGGCCATAGGTTTACAGGTGTAGCACCTTCAGGGCGCGCCTGCAACCGCGCGCCCTCTCTGAAGTCCGACTCGCCAGGCGGGAAGAAGAGAGTGAACGGGTCAGGCGGATTTGAGCGAAGGCTCCGGGCGGTTGGTCAGAATCAGCCCGACCTGGATGGCCAGGGCGAGCCGCTCGAGATCGAACGGTTTGGCTATGAGTTCCACGGCCCCCATGCCCAGCATGTCTTTCAGCAACCGCTCCTCCTGGCTGCCGCTCAGCACGATCACGGCCCCGAAGTATTTCCTGGCCCGAAGTTCACGCAGCACCGCCACACCGTTCATGTCGGGCAGATAAATGTCCAGGACGACAAGCCCCGGCGGTTTCTCGTCCACGACCGCCAGGGCCGCGGCGCCGTCCCGGGCCGTCAGCACCCGATAGCCCCGTTGCGTCAGGAAATCGGCGAGCAACTCCCGGATGACCGGGTCGTCATCCACAACCATGACCGACGTCGGCCCCTGCAGAAGCCCTACCGGCCTGTCCTGTTCCCCGGAACCCAGGCGCGCGTTCGACTCCCGCTCCGCCCGCCTCAATGCCATGTGCACCGCTTTGATCAGCCGCTCCAAGGAAACCCCTTTATTAAAACAGTCGGTGGCACCCCACACCGTTGCGTAATTTTTCAAGCTGTCCGACTCCTCGCCGGTCAGCACCATCACGGCGGCGTGGGGGTCCATCCAATGGATTTGCTTCAGCAGCTCGATGCCGTCGAGCCCCGGCATGCAGAGGTCCACCAAGATCAGCCGGGGCCGCCGCGCGACGAAGAGCTTCAGGGCATCATGGCCGTTCAATGCGATAATCACTTCATGCCCGTGGCCGCTCAACACGATCTGCAAGAGATCGCAGGTCAGCCGCTCATCATCAACGACGAGGATGGTCGCCATGATACGTCCTCTTTACCGCTGAGGGCCCGACTTGGCGTTCAATTTTGTACATCTCCGGACGTCCCGCCTGCTGCCCCTGTCCTCCCGCAAGAAACGATTGCTCACAAAAAACACGAAAAATTGATAAGATCGGTGCCCCTTTCGGGTAAACGCCGCAATGTCGCGCCCCTGCCCGTTGGGTAGTGTATGGAAAGAGCGTGCCACGCCATGAAAGACTGGGGGCTACAACGGCATAAACAATTCACGGGAATGGGCACTGAAATTGCTGACACTTTCTCCTCTCGATCCCACAGTCAGGTTTCAGAGCCGGCAGGTCGGCTCCCATGACCCGGAGGCCATTGCGCATGTCCAGCGCCCCATTCCCAGCCGCACACCCGGAACGGCGGCGATGGGTCCGTGTCAAGACCGCCACTCCGGCCCGGCTCAGCCTCAATGGGACTGCCTGGGAAGGCCTGGCGCAGAACCTGAGCCTGGGCGGCACCTTCATGACGTTTGCCCGAAACGTCTCCGCGACCGAAAACCAGCCGATCCAAATGGGCCTCCAGACCGACGCGGGGTTGCTGGAGCTGAAAGGGACGATCCGGAGCCTCAGGGAGATCGAACAGGAACCTTTGGCCGTAGCCGACGCGGTGCAGGGTCTCGCCGTTGAATTCGAAACGCTTGACGCGCTCAGGGGACAGATCTTCGTCTCCATCCTGGACGCCCTGCGCGAGCGATCGGTGTCCGTCAGGCTCGTGGGGCTCCTCATTCCCCAGGACACGGGGGACCTGCTCCTTGAACTCAGCGCCGCCGGTGCCGAACCGGTCGAACCCGCAGAGGCCCTTTCCGACTCCGCCGCCGAAGACGGCGCTGTAGACGCGCCGCCGATCATCAGCCTGCCGGTCGAATGCCGCAACCCCCTCGGTCGCCGCATCGCCGCATACCATGACGCGCCCCTCGAGCCGGCCCTCCACGCTCCGCTCGTGGTCATTGCGCCCGGCTACGGCGGCACCAAGAAAGAGTACGTTCCCTTGGCCTATTACCTCGCGGGTAACGGGTTGCACGTCCTCCGCTACGACCACACAAACCACGTGGGCGAGAGCGAGGGCGACATCGCGGACGCGACCCTGTCCGGCATGGAGCAGGACCTCGGCGCCGTGCTGGACTACGCGAGCCGGACCTGGCCCGGCGCCCCGCGCGCGGTGATCGCCACGAGCCTGTCGGGACGCGTTGCCTTCAAGCACATGGCGCGGGCGCCCCAGGCGGACCTGCTGGTGCTGCTCACCGGCATTGTCGACCTGCAAGCAACGCTGACCGCGGTCCATCAGGAAGACCACATGGTGGCGTTCCTACGGGGAAGCCGGCTCGGCGTGATGAACGTGCTCGGGTTCAACATCGACGCCGACCGCTTCCTGGGCGACGCGATCAAGGCCGGCTATGCAACGCTGGCCAACACGCTTGAGGATGCCCGGCAGATCCGGACGCCGGTCATCTTCTTCGCCGCCGAGCGCGATGCGTGGGTGGCGCTGGAGTCGGTGAAAGCGATCCAGCACGCCCTCGGCGACGAACGGGTCCGCGTGTATCTCATTCCGGAAGCCCTCCACCGCGTGCAGGAGAACCCGAGAAAGGCCCGCGCGGTCTTTCGGCGGCTCGTCGCCTGCTGCCTGGAACGGCTCGTCCCCGAGGCGCTGGCGCGGACCATCCTGGAACCGTCGAAGCGCGCGATCGGCCTGCAAAGCCGGCTCGAACGCGAGCGGGCGCGGGCGCATCATCACATGGCGAAGACCGACATGGTTGAGTTTTGGAGGGATTATCTCGATAATTTCCACTATATCGCCAACGTCTCCGACTATTGGCAGCTCCTCGACCACATCTACCGCATGGCCGGGAGCCTTGAGGGAGGAATGCGGCTCCTGGACGCCGGGTGCGGCAATGGGAATTTCGGCATGTTCCTGCTGATCAATCAGGCGTATCGCCTCCGGAACGGCGCCGCGCGAGGCGCCGAGCCGATTCAGTACGTGGGCGTGGACTTCATCCAGCCGGCGCTCGCCGCCGCCGGGCTCAACCTCGTACGAACGGCCGCCGAGATCCGCGGGAGGTTTTCCTTGTCCGCCGGAACGCCGCCCTTGCCGATGGACTTTTCGCTGCTCGCCGCCGATCTCAACATGCCGCTCCCGTTCCGCGACGGCCAGTTCGACCGGATCGTCTGCAACCTGGTCATCGGGTACCTGCAGGATCCCTCGTTCCTCATCACAGAATTCCTGCGGGTGCTGGCCCCGGCGGGAAGACTGGTCATCACGAACTTGAAGCCCCATCCCGACCTGTCCCAAATCTACCGCAACTTCGTCCAGAGCACCGACCGACCCGAGGAATTGCAGGAAGCCAGGCACTTGTTGAACAATTCAGGTAAAATCATCCAGGCGGAAAGCGACGGCGTATTTCGCTTCTTCGACCGGCAGGAACTGACGATGCTGTTACTGGCAAGCGGCGCGGCTCAGCCCCGAGTGTACTCCACGTTCGCCAACCAGGCGTACCTTGTGGCGGCCGACAAGGCCGACCCCCTGCCCGAGGCCCGCGCCCTCCATAGCGCCGCCGGCCTCAGGCCTCAGGGACCGGTCATCCAGGCATGAACTTCTACGCGCTCAGCGGCCTGTTCAACGCGATCGCCGCGACCACGCTGGGGTTTTTCATCTACTCACGGGCCCCCCGCGACCCCAAGCACCAGACCTACGGGTTGTTCTGTCTCAGCGTCTCCATTTGGAGCTACTCCTACTTCGCGTGGCAGTTGACGGAATCACGTGAACTGGCGCTGCTGTTCGTCCGCCTCCTGATGGCGGGGGCGGTCCTCATTCCCATCTTCTATTTCCACCATGTGCTGATCCTGCTGGACCGCGTCCAGCGTCACCGGCTCATGCTGACCGCCGGTTACGCGCTGGCGGGCATCTTCCTTCTGGCCGACGCCACACCCCTCATGGTGCGCGACCTGCAACCCGAGATGGCGTTCCCCTATTGGCCCAAACCGGGCGTGCTCTTCCATGCCTTTCTCGCCTGGTTCGCAGGATACGCCGTCTATTCCACCTATCTGATCGCCGCCGAGTATCGTCACACCACGGTCTTCCGACGCAACCAATACCTGTACCTGACGATCGGCTCGATCATCGGGTATGTGGGAGGCGCCACGAATTTCCCCCTCTGGTACGGCATTCAGATTCCGCCCAACGGGACGATCCTGGTGTCGGTCTACGTGTCGATCATCGCCTACACCATGCTGCGGTATCGGCTCCTCGATTTCAGCGTCGCGGTCGAGAAAGGGCTGACCTATCTCCTGCTGATCACGCTGGTCGTGCTGCCCGCCTACGCGGTCCTGCTTCAGGCGCAGAAGGCCTACTTCGGGGAGATCAGCTACCCGTTTTCGGCGGTGGCGGCCCTGCTGTTCTCCCTCATCGTGCTGGCGGGCTACAAGATGAAGCACCAGGCGCAAGCGGCCGTGGCCCGCATTCTGTTCAAAAGCCGGTACGATATGTACGAAACGCTCTCGACCTTCTCGAAAGCCTTGGTGTCGATCCTCGATTTGAAGACGCTCACGGAGGAAATCGTCAGGACGCTGGTCAACGCCATGGGCATCAGAACGGTCGCGCTCTATCTCCTCGACAAGGAAAAGAGCTTGTATGTGCCCGCCTCCTCCCACGGCCTCAAATGGGAGGACGTGCTGATCCACCGTCTGACAGTGGGGGACCCCTTGCTTCGCCATGTGTCCAAGAACCAGGCCCTCGTCGTCAGGGAGGAATTGGAGCATGCCTCCGGGAACGAGCCACTCGCCCCGGTCATCGAGAGCCTGCGCGCCCTGAAAGCCGACGTCTGTATCCCGTTCATCAACAAAAACGCCCTGGTCGGGTTCTGCGTCCTGGGCCCCAGGACCACGCACCGCATGTATTCCGACCAGGACTTCGGTCTCCTGATGACGCTCGCGCAGGCCGCGGCCATCGCGCTGGACAACGCGGTCCTGTACGAAGAGTTGAAACGGTCCCAGACCCTGGTCCGGCGGGCGGACCGTCTCCGTTCCCTGGAGACGATCGCCGGCGGCTTCGCGCACGAAGTCCGGAATCCCTTGACCTCCATCAAGACGTTCATCCAGCTCACCCCGGAGCGGAAGGACGATCCGGAGTTCATCGGCCACTTCAGCACCGTGGTCGCCGAGGACGTGGCCCGGATCGAGCGGCTGATCCAGGAGATCCTGGACTACGCCCGGTACATGGAACCCAAGTTCATGGAAGAGGACATCAACGACATCGTGGAGTCCTGCCTCTATTTCGTGCGGATCAAGGCGGACACCAAGTCCGTGGCGCTCCAGAAGGACCTGGCGCGGAACCTGCCGCCGGTGACGCTCGACCGCCAGCAGATCAAGCAGGTCCTCCTCAACTTGCTGCTGAACGCCATCGAGGCGATGGGGCCCGCCGGCGGCCGGCTGATCGTGAAAACCCACCGGCTGGCCAAATCGGGCGGCGACTCGTGGGTCCAGGTTGAAGTAACGGACACCGGGTGCGGCATCGCTCCCGGCGATCTGGACCATATCTTCGACCCGTTCTACACGACCAAGCACGCCAGCGACGAACGGGAGGGCACGGGGCTCGGCCTGACCATCGTCCATCAAATCGTCCAGGAGCACGGCGGGCACATCACCGTGGACAGCAAGGTGGGCCGGGGCACGACCTTCCTGGTGAGCCTGCCCATCAACCCAGTCGCCGCGCACTCCACGATGGGTCACGCCCGGGTATGAAGAAGCGAATCCTCGTGGTTGACGACGAACAGGGGATCCGCGCCTCCCTACAGATGACGCTGGAACCGGCGTACGAGGTCCTGTGCGCGTCGAACGCCGAGGACGGCCTCGCGCGATTCCGGCAGGAGCTGCCGAACCTGGTGTTCCTGGACGTGATACTGCCCGGCGCCGACGGGATTGCGCTGCTCCAGGCGATGCGGTCGGAGGACCCCGGCGTGCCGGTAATCATGCTGACCGCCATCAAGACGGTGAAAACCGCCGTGGACGCCATGAAGATCGGCGCGGCCGATTACCTCACCAAACCCTTCGACATCGAAGAGCTGCGCCTGATCGTGGCGAAGACCCTGGCCACGCAGGAGCTTGAGCAGGAGGTCCGGTATCTGCGCGCGCAGGTCGTCAGCTCGTACGGCTTCCACAACCTCGTCGGCAAGAGCCCGGCCATGCGGGAGATCTATTCCAAGATCGAGCAGGTCGCCGACACCCGCACGACCGTGCTCATCAACGGCGAGAGCGGGACGGGCAAGGAACTGGTCGCCCGGGCCCTCCATTTCAACAGCGTCCGCCGGGACCGTCCGTTCATCGCCATCAACTGCGCCTCGATCCCCGACACGCTCATCGAAAGCGAACTGTTCGGGCACGAGAAGGGCTCCTTCACGGGGGCCCTGGCGCGCCGCATCGGCAAGGTCGAGCTCGCCCACGGCGGAACCCTCTTTCTGGACGAAGTCGGCGATCTCGGCCTTCCCACGCAGGCCAAACTGCTCCGATTCCTGCAGGAACGGGAATTCACCCGGGTCGGCGGCGCGCAGACCATCAAAGTGGACGTGCGGATCGTCGCCGCGACCAACAAGGTCCTGGAAGAACTGATCCGGCGCCAGGAATTCCGGGAGGACCTCTACTATCGGATCAACGTCGTCTCGCTCTATCTCCCGCCCCTCCGTGACCGGCGGGAAGACATTCCGCACCTGGTCCAGCATATCCTGACCAGACGCCTGGAAGCGGATGGACGCGCCCCGCTGGAGATCTCGAAAGAGGCGCTGGAAGTCCTGGCGAAATACCACTGGCCCGGCAACGTCCGCGAGCTCGAAAACGTGCTCGAGCAGGCGCTCATCTGGTGCCGCGGAGCGACGATCGCGCCGGAACATCTGCCGACGGCGCTCCGCGCCGACACGCATTCCGCCTCCTTGCGGGAGCACGCGCTCGGCGGGCGGTTGTCGCTCGAAAAAGCGGTCCAGGAATTCGAGCGGGAGCTGCTCCAGGAAGCGCTGACGCGGACCGGCTACGTGCAGACCCACGCCGCAGCCATGCTGGGCATCACCAGACGGATGCTCAAATACCGGATGGACGCGCTGGGCATCGGAGGCACTGAGACGCAATCCTCCACGGTCCCCAAGGACCCCGAATAAATGACCGGTACCGCGTCCATTTTTGTGCACCCTGCCGTATGTTTCAGCCTTGCTAACATGATCAAATCTTATTGGCAGATAAGGAGTTTTATCGCCTTGCCGGTATGGGTCGAAGACCACCGCGCTGTGTTCATTTACGGGCTAGGATTTAACGGCTGGATGTGGTGTAATGGGCCCCTCGACAAGTTCGCTTCAAGATTTTGTGTCCTTGCCCGGGTGCGGTCGCAGGCCGTGAGCTTTCAGGGTGACGGTATGAGTGTTGCATTACCCACCACTACGGAGAGCGGGAAGACCTGAGGATTCGCGTATGAAGGTCGAGACCCCCCAGATCAGCACCCCCGACGAACGGCAGGCACCCCAGGCGCCGGGGGCTTCTTCCAAGCCGTCCGTCCTCATCGTGGATGACGAGGCCGGCCCTCGCGAAGCCCTGAAGATGATCCTCCGCCCGTTCTTCAATATCCATGCGGTGGAGAGCGCCGCGGCGGCCCAGCAGGCCCTGAAAGCGCATAAGATCGACGTGGTGACGCTGGATCTCAAGCTGCCGGACGGGAATGGGACAGACCTCCTGCAGGAGATCAAACGGGACCAGGAGCACGTGGAAGTCATCATCATCACCGGCTACGGCAGCCTGAAGTCCGCCATGGAAGGCATCCGGTACGGGGCCGCGGGATATCTATTAAAGCCCTTTAACGTCATGGAACTCATCGAGGTCGTCACGCACGCGCTGGAGAAAAAGCGCCGCCTCGACGGTCTGCGGGAAATCCTGCGAACGTTCGGGAACGTGTGGGACACCGACGTCGATGCCGAAACGGCATGGAAGAATCTCGCGCGGTCGCTCGAAGCGAAGGATCCAGACCTGGTCCGCCACTCAGAGCGCGTGTGTTTTTACTCCTCGCTCCTGGCGGAGCACCTGGCGCTGAAGCCGGAGGACCGCGAGGCGCTCCGGGTCGGGTCCTGGCTGCACGACATGGGCATGGTCTGCCTCGACGTCCGGATTCTGTCGAAAGCAGCCAAGCTCGACCAGCGGAACCCCGAACTGGTCAAATGCCACCCGGCGATCGGCGCCCGCATCGTGCAGACGCTGCCGTTCCATCCGGCGGTCGGCGAGATCATCCGCCACCACCACGAGCAGTACGACGGCGCCGGCTATCCGGACGGGCTGAAAGGCGAAGACATTCCCTACCTCGCGCGCGTCGTGTCGCTCGCCAATGTCTTCGATGACCTAACCACCCGGCAGCCCGAGCGCGCGCCGCTCTCCCCTGAAGAAGCCGGAAGGTTCGTCCGGCAACAGTCCGGCATCCTGTTCGATCCGGCTCTGGCCGAGCTGTTCGTGAAAGTGGTCGGGTAGGACTTCTTCTAGACTCAGAAAACGGTGTCTGGCTCCCTTCTCCTCTTTCAATTAGGTGGCTATATCACCAAAAGCACTGAGCACAAGGCTTTGGTGACGAGGCCCTAATGTTCTCGACCATTTCGTGCTTTCAATGATTTCCTGCTTTACTTGATGACTAATCATCCCTTTGGGCGAACCTATTTTAAGTTGATCAATCTGTCTCTCGATGTCTTGGACAGTAAAGTCGTTCCGTAGTTCAGAGCAATCAATATATGAATCGTGACCTAGAAATGCATGATCTTTTCGTGGCAGCAAGACCTGCTGCTTGGCGACATCGCTATTGAAATGGTTAGGGGCTGTATTAACGAAGAAAAACAGCAGCTCAGGACTTAGGCAAGCAATGACTATGAACTTATCCTTGGGAGGGATAGTAAAGGAGTCAATCCCATTCCTAGTTGAAATTCCGAAGCGGCCCCGATCGTGGTCTTA
>CAYLLY010000084.1:0-9277 GCA_964384595.1 uncultured Nitrospirales bacterium | reverse complement strand
TCGCCCTGGTTCAGCACGACGAAGTCGGCGCACCACTTGACGTAGCGAAACTTGGGATCGGGCAGATCCGCTGGCCAGAGACGCGCCTCCCCTTTCACCAATAAATCCGCAGTCACGGCGTCTCCTGATGCCGTGTGCGCCGTCACCGGAAGACCCTCGCGGGCCAACCCTTCCATGACCGCCTGACGGACCGCCTCAGCCTGGTCTCCCTTCACTTCGACCGCGACGACGATGCTCGCGTTCAACAGCTTCTCCAGTTCGCCGGTCAGCCCCCCCACGGAATAGCCGGCCGGGACGCCCTGCCCGCCGGTCACGACCCGCAGATCGCTGTTGTACGTGTCCCTCGTGATCAGTGCCCTGATTGCCCGCCGCAGCCCACGCACCTTGAGATACTTATCCTGTCCCCCCCGCGCCTCTTTCACGTCGCGTCCGATCGCCTCGTCGAGTTCCGCGATCTTGCCCCTGAAGGAGGCTTGCGCCGCCGCGCGGTTCATCACCGCCAGAGCCGAATGAAGCCCGGTCTTCGGATCGCGCCAGGTCTCGGCGATCTTCACGTTCTCCAGCAGCTTGTCGGTGGACACTTTCGTGACCGAGTCCAACGTCAGCCGGCGCTCGGTCTGGACGTTCCCCCGCTTTTCGAGCGTCAGATACGTCTCCCAATCCTTCGCCCGGCTCGAGACCTCCGCCTTGAAGATCCGCGCGACCGCCGCGTAGGCGCGCTCTTCCGCCACCGGTTTGGCATCCGCCTGCCCGACGCCGATCAGGAATTGATCGTCGGGATACGTCGTGGCCTTCGTCCCCGCCACCCAGTCGGGCGCCGTGGGAGTGGTCGCGCAGGCGGCGAGAAGGAACAGAATAACAAAGAATAGGGACAGTCCCCTTTTCAGCGACAAGATCGAAAAGGGGACAGTCCCTGTCATTGCAGCACCCGCGCGCTGACGAAGCGCTTGCCCCGGTCGGTGACGGTGATGCCCCGTACCACCTGTGTCTCCACAATGCCTCCGAACGTGCCGACGTGCCGGAGTTCCACATCATAGGTTCCCGGCGGGACCTTCAACCGGCCGACATGGACCCGGTCCGGCAGGGTTGCCCAGCTTCGCTTGTCCGCTTCCTCCGATGCGACGGCGACCATCCTGGCCATCGCGCCCGCCACGGCGCCGGCCAGCGCGCCCCCGTCCTTCTGGCCCACCGCCTCGCGCACCCCGACCCGCACGGCTTCCGCCAGCGCGTATTTCCAGGCCGCGCGCGCCACCGCTTTGACCATCGTTCGCAGGAGGCGTTCCTCCAGGTCCTTGGCGGCGATCGCCGTGATGTCTTCCATCACGGCGGAACGGCTCGCATACCTCGACCCACCGCCGGCAATGACCGCCTCGGTGAAGGCGATGCCCGACCGGCGCGGGACGAACTGGGGCACCGCCAGCCGCACAATCCGCCCGTTCAAACCATAGAGGATGCTTTCGGCCGCGCGATGGTCGCCGGAATAACGGCGATCATAGCGTTTTGTGGCCAGGATGAGACCGAGGGCGTCGGCGCTGAACGGGATGTCCACGAAGATGTCGCGCTTGACGGGCGCGCGCCCCGCATAGGTGATAAAGATGATCTCGCCGGAGCCCTGCGACGCCGACTCCGCCTGCCAGGTGGTGCCGTGAAACGCCTGCCTGTATTCCTCGTGCTCCTGCGCCAGTCCCAGGGCATCAGAGACGCGCAGGAGGTCCTGTCGAAGAAGGTCCGGCGCGGTGAGGCCGTAGGTCTTGCCGTACTGCTGAAACGCGTCGAACGCCAGCCGGTAGGAGACGAAGGCGTTGCTCATATCTCCGGCGGCTTCATAGAGTATCCCGCTCAGGTAGCGGGCCAGCGCGTCCTTGCTGTAGGTCATCCGCTGCTGGTTCCGGTCGCTCAACACCGTGAGCTTGTGGTCCACTTTGCGCGCCTCGACCAGCGCCTCGTCCCACAACCCCAATTGGGCGTAGTTCACGGCCATGAGGACGTTCAGCAGGACCTTCTCGAACTCCTCGCCCTCATACGGCAAGGCGTTGTCCGACGTCAGAAAGGCCTCGACCTCGGACCGGATGCGGTGGGTGGAGAAGTCCTCCGTGAGCGCTTCGGCCTTCGACAGCGATTGGATGCTGTCGGTGTAATGGCCGGCCAGGTGCTGGAGCATTCCCTTATCCATCAAGTAGAGCGCCTCGCTCCGGCTCCCGTAAACGCCCTGCGTTTTTTCCAGGATGACGACTCCCTCGGCGGGGTTGCCTTCCATGAGCGCGCGGTCGATGCGCGCATACGGCAGCACGGCGGTCCCGCAGGCGGAAGTCGTAGCGAGAACGACGAGGAGGAGCAGGATGGGAGGTCTGGACAAGCCGAACAGCCGCGTCAAAAGATGACGCGCTTCCGTTCCACGACTTTCTTGATCTTCTTCTGGCCGTACCAGGACTTGACGTTGTTGGAGATGTCCACCATCTCGAGATCCACCTGGTAGAAGATCGCCTTGGTGCCGTCGGCCTCGTCCTGGATGGTGCTGATGGAGCCGCGCAGGAGGTAGTCGGCGCCGATCTCCTTGCCGGGCGGCTTCTGCGTGGACTCGAGGGCGTTGGCCGCCTGCTCGCGGCGCTCCTCGCGAAGCTCCTCCCGCTGGCCTTTGGCCGCCACGAACGTGACCCGGCCTGAGTTGGTCAGCTCCCGTTCCAAGTCGGTGATGAAGGTCTGCACGTTGATGTGCTCGTGGCTCCGGTTGGCCACCGTTCCCACGACGACCACGGGCGGGCGTCTGTGGGCGGTGGTATAGCCGTCGAGCCAGGGACGGGAGAGGGCTTCCTGGATCATCGCCTCGGCGACCATCCGCGAGTCGGTGTCGTTCCACCGCCCGCTCAGGTCGGTGACGGTCGCCGCGTCCACGCGCGAGACCGAGGTGGAGGCGCAGCCGCCTGAAAACAGCAGCAGAACGCAAAACGGGGTCAGACCCCATTTCCACCAGATGCCACGAAGGGGGGCAGCCCCCTTTTTAGTAGTTGCCACGTTTGTCTTCTTCCTGCTGCAGCCGCTCGAAGGCCTGCTCGGCGTTCTTTCGCACGAAATCCCGCGCCGCCGCGTTGAGCTCCTTCAACTGGCCCACCTGCTCCTTGAAGGTGACGAGGTCCATCTTGGCCAGCGAGTAGATGGTCATGCCGTTCTTTTCTTCCTTTTCCCAGCGGTCCACGACCGCGACGCCGGCGAGGGTGGTGTTCACGAACGTCTTGAGGGCGCGCTCGACGTTCTGCTCCTCGCTGGATTTCGTAAAATCACCGGCCGTGGTGGACGCGGCGTAGTCTCGCATCAGGTAGGCCGTGTAGGTATCGACGAATTTGGCGAGGTCCGCCCGGGCCCGGTTGTCGGCCGTTTCCCGCGCCAGGGGTTCGTTCTTGACGCCGCTGACGCCTCCCACGCCGTAGAAGGCCTTGCTGTTCTTCTCATTCATGTACCCGCCGCCCTTTTCCACCCACTTGGGCGTGCTCGAACAGGCGGCCAGCAACAAGGTCACCATCACCATTCCGGTCAGCTTCATCGCGCCGTGGAACCTCATGGCCGATCCTCCTTGATCACCGTAAAAAAGGCTAACATGCTGTCCCCCCCCTGTCAAGAAAACCGGGGTGCCGATTTCCTTCCTGTATCAGTTAGACACGGCAGAACGTAAAAGGTAAAATGGGCCCTAAGCTGCGGAAATGTCTAAGAAGGTCTAAGAAGGAGCGGCAATGGACCAAGCCAAAGAAATCAGGATCGAAGACGGCATCGTGTATATCACCAACCTCTATCTACAAGATCCCAAGGCGGCCGCGATCCTGGCCGAGTACCCGGAGAGCCAGTGGCCTGAAATGACCCGGCGCGCGCTCAAAATCGGCCTCAACTACCTCAAAGGCGGAGCGGACTGATATATGGACGAAAAAGTCGATAGCTTCCAGAAGGGCGCCGAGGTGTTCCCTCCCTCGGCCGAGACCATGAAGAAGGCCTGGATCAAGGACTACGACAAGGCCTATGCGGAGTCCATCGAGGACGTTTCCGGGTTTTGGGAGAAGGCCGCGCGCGAATTGGAATGGTTCGCGCCCTGGACGCAGGTGCTTGAGTGGAACTATCCCTGGGCCAAGTGGTTCGTCGGCGCCACGTGCAACATCACGCACAACTGCCTGGACCGGCACCTCACGACCTGGCGAAAAAACAAGGTGGCGCTGATCTGGGTCGGCGAGGACGACAGCTCACGCATCTTCACCTACGGCGAGCTCTACCGGCAGGTCTGCCGCTGCGCCAATGCCCTGAAGGCGCTGGGCATCCGCAAGGGCGACCGGGTGGCCATCTATCTCCCCAAAATTCCCGAGCAGACCGTGGCGATGCTGGCCTGCGCCCGCATCGGCGCCATCCACACCGTCGTCTATTCCGGGTTCAGCGCGCCCGCGCTGGCCAGCCGCATCGACGACAGCCGGCCCCGCGTGATCATCACCGCCGACGTGGGCTACGACCGGGGCAAGAGCATTCCTCTCAAACCCGTCGTGGATGAAGCCGTCGCCAACTCCCCGTCCATCGAGACGGTGGTCGTCGTGCGGCGGCAGAAACCGGGCATTCCGCTGTCCGGTCCCAAGGAGATTGACTGGAACGACTGGCTGAAGGGCGAAAAAGCGGTCTGCCCGCCGGAGGTGATGGACGCCGAGGATCCGCTCTATTTCCTTTACACGTCCGGTACCACAGGCACGCCCAAGGGCGTCCAGCATGTGCACGGCGGCTACATGGTCGGCACCTACCTCACCACGAAGCTCGTCTTCGACCTCAAGGACGACGACGTCTACTTCTGCGTGGCCGACCCCGGCTGGGTCACGGGGCACAGCTACATCGTCTACGGGCCGCTGCTGAACGGCGCAACCATCTTAATGGTGGAAGGCAAGCCCGACTATCCCAACCCGGGCCGCTGGTGGGACCTGATCGAGCGGCACGGCGTGAACATCTTCTATACCACCCCGACGGCGATCCGCCTCCTGATGAAGTACGGAGAGGAGTGGCCGAAAAAGTACGACCTCAGCGGCCTGCGGATCCTCGGGACGGTC
Source organism: uncultured Nitrospirales bacterium (assembly GCA_964384595.1). Taxonomy (GTDB): domain Bacteria; phylum Nitrospirota; class Nitrospiria; order Nitrospirales; family NS-4; genus SCTG01. Next base: position 4,214 of record CAYLLY010000084.1, on the reverse strand, counting down.
GGCGAACCGATCAACCCGGAGGCCTGGCTCTGGTTCCATCGCGTCACCGGCGGCAGGCTCCCGATCATGGACACCTGGTGGCAGACCGAAACCGGTATGATCCTCGTCACCCCTCTCCCCTGCACCACACTCAAGCCGGGATCCGCGGCGAAGCCGTTCCTCGGCATCGAGGCCGACGTGGTGGACCGCCAAGGCAAACCGCTCCCGCCCAACGCCGGGGGCTTCGCCGTGATCAAACAGCCCTGGCCCTCCATGATGCGTACCATCTATAAGGACCCGGACCGCTACAAGGTCTACTGGAACACGATTCCGGGATGCTACACCGCCGGGGATGTTTGCCGGAAGGACGAGGACGGCTACTTCTTCTTCATGGGCCGGGCCGACGACGTGATCAAGGTGGCCGGCAACCGCATCGGGACAGCCGAAGTGGAGAGCGCCCTGGTCAGTCACCAGGCGGTAGCCGAGGCGGCCGTGATCGGCAAGCCGCACAAGACCGCCGGGGAGTCTATCAAGGCCTTTTTGATCTTAAAGCACGGCTTTAACGAATCGCCTGAACTCATTCAACAACTAAAGGATCACGTCAAGCACGAACTCGGCAAGATCGCCGTGCCCAGGGAAATTGAAATCGTCGCCGGCCTGCCCAAGACCCGCTCGGGCAAGATCATGCGCCGCGTGCTGAAGGCCAAGGAACTCGGCCAGAGTCCCGGCGACATCTCGACGCTGGAGGAGTAAGACTAGCGGGTCTCAATCCGAGAACAGAATAACTCAACGGCCTTGCGAAACAGAAAAATCGCCGTGTCTTGCGGCGAGGCAGCGATCGCCGCCTCGGCCGCGTCCCTGACTGCTTTGGCAGAGACATGGAAGCGGCGGGCCACATACTCGGCGTCTTCCAGATCAAGATCGGTCCCCCGCCGGAGCTTGGCAATGATAAAGTCGCCGGGGTGCAACAGCCGAAGGCGGAGCCCCGGCTGTTCAAGATGAACCGACGCACGGTCTCGATATCCGGGCGGCATGGCAACCACCGACCACCCGGACATGTTCTCGCCAAGATCAGCCGGCACCTGATGGTCCCGAAGGAAATGGACAAGCGGGTCGAGGTTCCCTGCCAATTCGCCGTCCACGTCCAGGGTACTGCGATCCGTGTAACCGTAAGCCTGCAACGCAAGCCCCCCTACCAGAAGGAGGTCCACGGTCGTGCCGGTCTTCCGCACGTATTCGACGAGCAGAGAAGTCAGGCGATCAGTCGTGATCGGCGACAAACCGGAGCGCCTCTGCAAATACCCGATAGTCACGTGGATCGACCGGGCCTGAGTCCGGAGGGAGAGGAGCGCGGGGCAGTACCGACGCAATGAGACTCCGATACGTCGTGAACCACCGGCATGCCTTGGTATGTGCTTCCCGGGTTTCCGCTCGATCCATCCAGGGTGCGAGATCGAGCCGGTCGTTCACCAGGATTTCGAGCCAAAGCAGCCGTACCGCACGCGGGTCTCGAAGGGCTTCATCCATGGACAAGGCTCCGGTATACCCGGGCAGGAGTTTCAAGGCAGTGGTCGGGGGCGGTGCAGGTCGCGCACTCATGCAAAGGAGTGTATTCGATCGGCGTTATTCTGGCAAGTGCGACGGCCAGAACCCCGGCGACCTCTCGACGCTGGAGGAGTAAGGTTTTTCCTTACAGTTCCAGGCAAGCGCCTTTCTTTCCCGCATACGACTGCGTTAGACTTAGGCCGGTTTTTGAGGGGGGTGGCCTCATGTTCAAGCTATCAATCCCCTGCCCGGTCTTCAATATATTCCGGTCCGCTGCGTCTACCCTTTCCGACACGCCGAGCGAGCCGCATCGCACGTCCGCTGACCAAAAGGCGCTGGACCCCGCGCACAGGTCCAAGTTTTTCGTGATGAATGCAGTCTTGGTCGTTCTCATCTTCACCTGGGATTTGTCGACGCCGTTGGGATGGGCTGACGGGTTCTTGTATTTGATCCCATTGATTCTCACGTTCAAGTTTGCTCCGCCGCGCTACCTGGCCGGTCTTGCCGTCCTGTGTTCCGCGCTGATCATCCTGGGATGGATCTTCTCCCCCGCGGGCGGCATGCCGGGGCAGGTGACCTTCAATCGTTCCCTTGGAATAGCCGCGGTGTGGATGACGGCGGTTTTCCTCGAACATCGCAAGAAGGTAGTCGGAGCGCTCGAGAACAAGATTATCCAACGCAAGCGGATGGAGGAGGTATTGCGGGAGAGCGAGCGACGCATCGATCTCATGTTAGGCGCCACCAGCGAAGGCGTGTGGGACTGGAATATCAAGACAGGAACGGTTTATTGCAGCCCGCGTTGGATCGAATCGCTTGGTTACGCGCTCGAAGAGGTGCCTGCCCACGTCACCTTCTGGGAGAGCATCGTTCATCCCGATGACATGCCTCGAGTGAAGGAGGCCTTGAAGGAGCATTGGGAGGGTCGCACACCCGTATACGTGTGCGAGAATCGTTTGCGCACAAAGACCGGCTCCTGGCGCTGGAACCTCGACCGGGGCAAAGTCGTGGAGTGGGACGCAGACGGCAAACCGCTGAGGATGGTAGGGACGGATACCGACATCGGTGAGCGCAAGCGGGCGGAAGAGGCGCTGCGGGAGAGCGAAGCGAAATTTCGCAACCTTGCGGAGCACACGAACGACCTGCTGTGGGAGACGGACCGGAACGGCGCGTACACCTATTGCAGCCCCAACGTTACCGCCGTGTGCGGTTACGAGCCGTCGGAGATTCTCGGCAAGACGCCGTTCGATTTCATGCCTCCTGATGAGGTCCGGCATGTCGGAGAGATCTTCGGAGCGATCGTGGCCGCCAAGAAGCCGTTTTCATTGCTGAAGCATGGGTTTCGCTGCAAAGACGGCAGTCTGATCTCCATGGAGTGCGGCGGAGTGCCAATCCTCGATCGTGAAGGGCAGCTTCTGGGTTACCGTGGGGTGGACCGGGATATCACCGAGCGCGTGCGGGCGGAGGAAGTGTTACGGGAGCAGGAGACGCGATTCCGTTTCATTATCGACCATGCCAGCGATGCGATCTTTTATCTGACCTTAGACGGGACGATCCAATGGGTCAGCCGGCAGGCCACGGTCATCACCGGCAGAACGATGGCCGAGTTGATCGGTCACCCCATCATGTCTCTGTTCACCCCGGCGGGCGCGGAGTTGGCCGAAAGACGGCTGGCCGCCATACGCCGGGGGGAATCCGTGCCGCCTCTGGTGGAGTTTGAGGTCGTCCGTCCTGACGGCAGTGTGGTTTGGGTAGAAGCGAACTTTACCAGCGTGTTGGAGGACGGAAAGGTGGTCGGCCGGCTGCTTGTGGCCCGCGACATCACCGAGCGCAAATGGGCGGAGGAGGCGCTTCGGATGCAGGCCCGCGTGTTGGAATCCATGCTGGAGGGGGTTAGCCTGTCCGATGAGAACGGCGTGATCCTTTACACCAACCTGGCTGAGGACGCCATGTTCGGCTATGAGCCGGGCGAACTGATCGGCAAGCATGTGATGGTGCTCAACGCTTATCCGCCCGAGGAGAACGCCCGGATCGTCGAAGGAGTCATCGGGCAGTTGAAGGCGAGGGGTGGATGGGAAGGCGAGTTTAGCAATCGGAGAAAGGACGGCACACCGTTTACAACCTTCGCTCGCATCACGGCGCTTGAGTTGCAGGGAAAGAAGTGCTGGGTGTGCGTCCAGGAAGACATCACCAAGCGCAGGCAAGCGGAGGCGGAACGACGGGACCTCTACGAGCGGTTGCAGGAGAGCCACAAGAGCTTGCGAACGCTCTCCCAACGGCTGCTGGAGGCGCAGGAGCTCGAGCGTCGCCGGATCGCGCGGGAGCTTCATGATGAGACCGGCCAAACTCTCACGTCGCTCCTTATCGGGATGCGGGCGCTGGCGGAGATGCCCATGAGGAAAGCGGTGCGGAAGCGGGTGTCCGAGTTGCGGAAAACCGCCGCGCGTGCCATCAACGAGATCAAACGGCTGGCGCTGGGGCTTCACCCCAGCGTGCTGGATGACTTGGGGCTGGAAACGGCGCTCACCCGCCTCACCGAGGAGTTTGTCCATGCTCACGGGCTCATGGTGGACCTGCATATGAATGGACTGGATGGGCACAGACTCCCGCTCGCGGTGGAAACGACGCTCTACCGTATCGTGCAGGAGGCGCTCACGAATGTCGCCAAGCATGCCGGCGGCGCGCGCGTCAGC
>CAYLLY010000083.1:0-9359 GCA_964384595.1 uncultured Nitrospirales bacterium | reverse complement strand
CCTTTGGCTCATTCGAGACCTGGCCTGCTGATTCGTAATCAGCGGATGTGGCGAAAAGCGCATAGTCTGGACGGACCTTTTTCTTCCGCCGCTTGTGGCGGGGCTGCGGGTCGTAAGCCCATCCAAGGGCTATCAAGACCGGCCGGATAAACTTGTCTTCGGTCTTTTGCTCATCTTTCGCTTCGAAAACGCCGGCACGCTTGGCCGCATCGTAGGTCGCTTGCACGGCAGCTTGGGCTTGGGCCGTTCGGTCCAAGACGCCAGATGTCTCACGCCAAATCGAGAATTCGAGGAATTTGGTGTCGAGGAAGTTTGAGGAGAAGAGGCCTTGGTTTAAAACAGGGAAGAGATTCGACTGGGTGGGCTTATCCGGCAAGCGAGGACCCTCGTTAGAACACCAAAGCACTGGATTTCTGTAGCGCCACGATAAGAACGTCACTCACTTTTTCCAGACCCAGATCATCGGCCCCGAATCCTACCACTCCTCCTCCGTAATGTCATGCAGGAAGAGGGGCGCCGCGATGAAATGAAGGGCGGGTCCTGTCGGCGGATAACCCAGCCGAGCTGCGCGTTTCGCCGTCGAAGTCCCGGAACCCGGCTGTACGCGCTGCGCTCGATCTGGGCGCCCATCCGCCGCCACCCGCTAAGAAGGGAGAAGGCGACGCTGGGAAGAAAAGGGAGGAAAAATCAGTTAGGCGCGGAAGCCGAGGGAGCGGTCAGCGGCCGCGATTGGCGTGTGTCCGCAGGGATTCCTGGACCAGGCTGTGCAGGAACTCTGGGGCAAAGTCCGCGCCGTTCGGCCAGGTGAGCGTCTGATCGACCCGGAAGGCGGCGAAATAGGCGGGATCACGCAATGGTTCGAACACTTCGCCCCACAATTCGGAACCCAGGTCCACTTCGCCTTCGAGGCCGTCGTTGAACTTGAGCCACACACGGTGGCCATCGCGATAGACTGCTTCTACAACTTCAATCACCATGACGCTACTCCAATGGAGGAATCAGCTTGAGCGGCTTACGCTGCGCAGCCAGCCGCCAGTCCTCCTCCAATTCTGCCCGATGGAGTTGATACCATTCGAGGACATGCCCCAAGGCCCGTCGCGGGAAATGCCCTTCAACAACTCCGGTTTCCAAATATACCACAATCCGATGTTCCGCATAAACCGCGTGAAAATGAGCCGGCTCGTGCTCGCGGTAAAACATCTTGATGACGACACCCAAAAACCGGCAGATCTCAGGCATGACGCGGCGCCCTCCTTTGCCAGTTTAGACACGGGTGCCGCTCCATTCGTCACTTCAAACTTGCAAGCCCTACCACTCCTCCTCCGTAAAGTCATGCAGGAGAAAAAGGAAAGGGTGGAGCGTGAATCTAAAAGGATACACGTCGGCACAAGAAGGGGGCCAGGCACCGCTCAGAAGCGGAGCCAGGCCCCGTGCCGTTACGTGCGGAAGCCGATGCGGCAGGGTTTATTCCCCACGGGATGACCTGGGTCGGTAGTCGCGACGATCCAGGCAGACATCGTAGGCAGGCCGTTCGATTTGAATCCAGTCGGTCTTCTCAATCCCGCGCCGGTTGTGCGTCGTTGGGCTGATGGGAAAGGCGCAGGCCACCTTGATCCAGCGATCCTGCTCTTTCGCGATCGCACGGATTTCCTGGGCCACCTCCGAAAGGTCCTGATCCTGGCTGAAGATAAGAGCGACGTCGTACTCTTTGTGGTGCGCCATACGGATCACATCAATGGCCATACGCACGTCAATCCCCTTTTCTTCCCCCGCAAGGAAGGTGTGTGTCGTCCCGTCAGGCAAGGTCACCCGCTTGTTGCGATAGCGGAGCGGGCGAGAATAGACATAGATTTTGTTCCAGCTCAGTACTCTCAGCTTGCTGACCCAGAACGCGTTCCAGAAAGCGTCGTCTGCAGGATCGGGAATACCGGTGTAGAAGCGCACTTGAACTATGTCCCAGCCCTTGCCCTGACAAACGCTCCGGGCCAGGGCACCGACGTCGTAGTTGGGGTAGGTATAGCCGAATGCCTCACGGGCGGCGTGAAAGAGGTTCTGGCCATCAACGAAGGCGACGACCCGTTTGATGGAGGGTTCAGAGGGCATCGCTGCCCCCTGAAATAAATAACCCCGCCCGGGCCTTTCGGCGTGTCGGACGGGGAGCAAGTTCAAGTGGCATTATACAGTCGGTGCCGTTGTAGGTGTCAAGCAGGTTCATTGGGTATCCACAACCACCCTTTGACCCCGCAATCCGCGAGGTCAAACAGTTAGACACGGGCTCTTGGGGAAAAGTTACTTGGATTTATTCAGCGGGCGGCGGGGGGAACGGGTTGTATCTAACCGGATACAGCGGCGCAGGAAGGGTGCCAGGCACCGCTCGGCAGCGGAGCCGGACCCCGCGCCGCGGATTGACTTCACTCGCGGGCCTGACTAGAATGACTCGGCGTTCACCAGAGACGCCGGGAAGATAAGGAAGGCCGCGTGGCGTCCCAGTTCGTCCACCTCCACGTTCACACCCAATACAGTCTCCTCGACGGGGCGAATCAAATCGATGCTCTCGTCCAGGAAGCGAAGAATTTCGGCATGCCGGCCGTGGCCGTCACCGACCACGGGAACCTCTTCGGCGCCATCGAGTTTTACCAGAAGGCCACCGCCGCCGGCATCAAGCCGATCATCGGCTGCGAGGCCTATCTCGCCCCCAAGAGCCGCTTCGACCGGGAAAGCCAGTTCGCCCACAACGAGTATTATCACCTGATTCTCCTCGCGGCGAACCGGACCGGCTACCAGAATCTGCTCAAGCTCGCCAGTAAGGCGTACCTCGAGGGCTTCTACTACAAACCGCGCGTCGACAAGGAGCTGCTCGCCGAGCACCACGAGGGCCTGGTCGCGCTCTCCGGCTGCCTGAGCGGCGAAGTCCCGTCCCTCATCGGCAAGGACCGCTTCGATGACGCCGTCCGCACGGCCGCCGAATACCGCGACCTGTTCGGCAAGGACAGCTATTTCCTGGAGGTCCAGGAAAACGGCGTCCCCGAGCAGCAGGTCGCCAACCAGGGCCTGCGGGAGATCCATAAGCGCCTCGGCATCCCGCTGGTGGCCACCAACGACTGTCACTATCTCAAGAAGACCGACGCCAAGGTCCACGATATTCTGCTCTGCCTGCAGACCGGCAAGACGGTGAACGATCCGAACCGGCTGCGCTTCAACACCGACCAGCTTTATGTGAAATCCACGGAAGAGATGCTCGCCGCGTTTCACGAATGGCCCGAGGCTGTCTGGAACACGAGCCGCGTGGCGGAGCTCTGCGAGCTCAATTTCACGTTCGGCAAGTCACACCTGCCGCATTACACGGTTCCGCAAGGGGACACGCTGGAGACGTACCTCGACAAGCTTGCCCAGAAGGGCCTGGCGGACCGGCTGCGCGAGCGGCCCCCGCGGATTCCGGACGCGCAGTATCGCCAGCGCCTCCGGGACGAGCTGACCGTCATCACCTCGATGGGCTTCGCGGGCTACTTTCTGATCGTCTGGGACATCATCAACTTCGCCCGGTCGCGCGGCATTCCCGTCGGCCCGGGACGCGGCTCGAGCGCCGGCAGCCTGGTCGCCTACGCCCTGCGCATCACCGACCTGGACCCGCTCGTCTACGGCCTGCTGTTCGAGCGCTTCCTGAACCCCGAGCGCGTCTCCCTCCCCGACATCGACATGGACTTCTGCATGGACCGCCGCCCGGAGGTCATCAACTACGTGGTGGACAAGTACGGGAAGGATCACGTCTGCCAGATCATCACCTTCGGCACCATGAAGGCCAAGGCCGCCATCCGCGACGTCGGCCGCGTGATGGAGATGCCCTACGCGGAAGTGGATCGCCTCGCCAAGCTGGTCCCCGACCAGCTCAACATCACGTTGGACGAGGCGCTGAAAGCCGAGCCGCGGCTCAAGGAACTGGTGGACACCGACGCCAAGATCCGCGAGGTGTTCGAGACGGCGTGCGCGCTGGAGAAATCCCCGCGCCACGCCGCCACCCACGCCGCCGGCGTGGTGATCTCGCAGGACCCCCTGAACGCCCACGTGCCCCTCTACAAGGGCACCAAAGAGACCGACGAAATCGTGACGCAGTTCCCGATGGGGGACGTGGAGAAAGTCGGCCTGGTCAAGTTCGACTTCCTCGGGCTGAAGACCCTGACGATGATCGCCCACGCCGAGCGGTTGATTAATGGCGCGCGACCGCAAGGGCCGCCGTTCTCCATCGCCACCATCCCGTTCGACGACGCCAGGACGTTCGAGCTGATCTCCTTGGGGCAGACCGCGGGTGTCTTCCAGTTGGAAAGCGCCGGCATGCGGGACCTCCTGACCGGCCTGCGCCCCGACCGCTTCGAGGACATTATCGCCAGTATCGCCCTCTACCGGCCGGGACCCATGGACCTGATCCCCGACTTCGTCAAGCGCAAGCAGGGCAAGATCCCAATCACCTACGAGGTGCCGGCCTTGGAGGAGATCCTCAAGGAGACCTACGGCGTCATCGTGTACCAGGAGCAGGTGATGGCGATCGCCAACAAGGCCGCCGGCTTCACCCTCGGCCAGGCGGACATCCTCCGGCGCGCCATGGGGAAGAAGAAGCCGGAGGAGATGGCCAAGCTGCGCGCGCAGTTCCTGGAGGGCGCGAAGAAACGGAAAATCACGGACAAGAAGGCCGAGAAGCTGTTCGAGCTCATCCAGAAGTTCGCCGGCTACGGGTTCAACAAGTCCCACGCCGCCGCCTATGCCGTGGTCACCTACCAGACCGCGTACCTCAAGGCCCACCACCCGAACGAATTCATGGCCGCTCTGCTGACCAGCGAAATGGGCAACACCGACAAGGTCGTGCGGTACATCAACGAGTGCCGCGACCTGCAGATCAAGGTCCTGCCGCCGGACGTGAATGAGAGCGGGAAAGACTTCTCGGTCGTCCAGGAGGGCATCCGGTTCGGCCTCGCGGCCATCAAGAACGTGGGCGAGGGCGCGATCGAGGCCATCATCACGGCGCGGGCGGACGGCGGCCCCTATGTTTCATTCTTCGATTTCTGCCACCGCATCGATATCCGCAAACTCAACAAGCGGGCGTTGGAATGCCTCATCAAGGCCGGCGTGTTCGACTCGACCGGCGCCCGGCGCGCCCAGTTGGCCGCCGTTCTCGACCGTACCGTGGATCAGGCGATGGCCGCGCAGCAAGCGGCATCCCAGGGACAAACCAGCATCTTCGCCGCCTTCGAATCTTCGGACGATCCGGCGTCGCGCCGCGGCACCCTCCCATTCGATGAGAGCCTGCCCGACCTGCCGGAATGGGACGAGGACCAGTTGCTCAAGTGCGAGAAGGAATTGATCGGCTTCTACATCACCAGCCACCCGCTCGCCCGTTACGCGGACGCCGTCACGCGCTTCTCCACCACCAGCACCGAGCGGCTCAGCGAGGTCACGGAGGCCAAGGAGGTCAAGCTCTGCGGGCTCGTCGGGACCGTGAAGCAGACGATGACCAAGAGGGGCGACCGCATGGCTTACCTCACCCTGGAAGACCTGCACGGGATGGTCGAGGTGATCGTCTTCCCCGACCTGTACAAGTCGGCCTCCGCCCTCATCACGCCTGATTCGGCCATCCAGGTCACGGGGACCCTCGACCGCGGCGAGAAGGCCACCCGGATCAAGGCGACGAAGATCGCGGGGCTCGCTGACCTGCAGACGTCGGCCTACACACGGGTCTCAATCCAGGTCTCCTCCAGCAACGCGTCGTCCCAGTCGCTGCATCAACTCCGGGACGTCCTGCGCCGCCATCCGGGCCCCTGCCCGGTGTATCTCAATGTCACGATCCCGGACCATTTCGAATCCATGATCGCGGTGGGCCATGACCTGCGCGTGCTGCCGAACGACCGGCTGGTGGGTGACATCGAAGCGTTGATCGGCAAGGGCGCGGTGACGTTACAGTAAGGACGACATGCGGGAATATCTGGAATTCGAGAAACCGATCGCCGAGATCGAGGAGAAGATCGAGAAGCTGACGGCCGCGGCGCAGGGCCGGGCGAGTGCCCAGGACGACCTCCGCAAGCTCCGCACGCGGCTCCATCAGCTCCAGGGCGAGATCTACGCCTCCCTCACGCCATGGCAGCGCACCCAGGTGGCACGGCACCCGCAGCGGCCCTCCACGCTGGACTACATCGCGCGACTCTGTGACAGCTTTCAGGAACTGCACGGCGACCGCCTCTACGGCGACGATCAGGCCATCGTGGCGGGGCTCGCCCAACTGAACGGCCGGGCGGTCGTCGTGATCGGGCCGCAAAAGGGCAAGACGCTGAAGGAGCGGATGCAGCGAAACTTCGGGATGCCCAATCCGGAGGGCTACCGCAAGGCCCTGCGCCTGATGCGCCTGGCCGAGAAATTCAACAAACCGGTCATCACCCTCATCGACACGCCCGGCGCGTACCCCGGCATCGGCGCCGAGGAGCGCGGTCAGGCTGAAGCCATCGCCCGGAATCTCTTCACGATGGCGTCACTCAGAGTCCCGATCGTGTCCGTCGTCATCGGCGAGGGCGGCAGCGGCGGGGCGCTCGCGATCGGCGTGGCCGACCGGCTGCTGATGCTGCAAAACGCCGTCTATTCGGTCATCTCGCCGGAAGGCTGCGCGGCGATCCTCTGGGACGATCAGCGCAAGGCGCCGGAGGCGGCGGAGGCGATGAAGATGACCGCCGAGGACTTGCTGCGCCTGGGCGTGATCGACGAGATCCTGCCCGAGCCGCCCGGGGGCGCCCACCGGGACCCGATGGCCATGTGCGACGCCGTGAAGAAGGCGGTCGAGCTCCACCTCAGCGCGCTGCTCGAACTCCCGCTCGAGGAGCTCCTCCGGCGGCGCTCCAAGAAATACCGCCGCATCGGCGTCCTCGGCGGCGAGTAGCCGCACGCCCTTATGGAAGACAGAAGATACGGCCAGCGGGGTTATCGGGAACACGAGAAGGAGCGGCCAGGAAAGCCCCAAGATCCTTCCCGACCGGACGCGCCTGCGATGCCTCCGACTCGGACCGTCTCCCGCTGCGTGGACTGCGGAACACCACTCCCCCCTCTGACCGATCCGCTCGGCCAGTGTCCCAAGTGCAGGTCAGAGCTTCATTCCTGCCGGCAGTGCGCCCACTTCGACCCCGGCCACCGGTTCGAGTGCACCCAGCCTGTGCCGGAGCGCATCTCCGCCAAGGGCGCTCGCAATGCGTGCACGGTTTTCTCGCTGCATGCCACGGTGGAGCGCGAGACCTCGTCGGGGTCTGCGCGCCCCGACGACGCCCGCCGCGCGTTCGACAACCTCTTCAAGAAGAAATAAGGCGGCCTGCGTGGGTGTACCCGCAACTCCCGCAGGCGGGGGGTCCTGCCGCCGAACTACTTCGACGACTCGTTGCTCTTGGCGGGGGTCCTGTCGCCGGGCGTCCGGCCGGCTCGGACCGCGTCTACGCTGGTGCGGCCCCGCGGAACTGCGCTCCGCGCTTAAGTCCTGCGCCGGTCCGGACAACCCTGCGCCACCCCTGTTTATCTTGCAACGGGTCAAACTCCATGACATCTTGGCGGCCGCGCGCCGGGATGCGCCCCAACTGCGGCGCATGAGGAGCGACGAGGGCCCGTTCGTGAACGGGCCCGGCGCGCCGAGGTTCACAGCGGAGCACGGGGCGCACCCAAGCAGGCCGCTCTGCTCCCCGAGGACAGGACCCGCTCAAAAGATATGAGTGATGACATGACAGACTGGCCGGTGGAGCGGGCGGCGCGGCTGGCGGTGGGACGCGCCGACGGCGTCCTGTCGGACATCAACTTCGGCGAAGTCTTCCCGTTCGTCACCAAACCTCTCGCCCGGGACGGGCTGGCCCGCTACATCGGCCCGATGCTCGGCGGCCAAGTCGCCGGCCTCAGCCGGAATGACCCGCTCGTCCTGGACCTGAATCCCATCGCGTTCGTCGCCGGCCGGCCTTACATGGACCTCTCGGCCTACATTAATCTGCCCGGCATCGCCTACCAGCTTCACATGCTGGAGGCCGTGGACCAGACCAAGGGCAAAGCCATCGCGGACCTGGCACGGGCCGGACGGCTGAATCCTGTTCCCATTCCCTTGACCGCACGGCTCACGCTGCATCTCGCCTACTCCCGGATGGGCCTGCGCTCGCTCTGGTGGATGTTAAGCCGAAGAACCCCGATAGATCTTCGCAAGGCTTACGCCCGTATGACCGAACGGCTTCGGTCATTGGTCCGCCGCCCGCTCGATCAGGACTCTCCGTCCGTCCTGCTTGCGGACCTGGACTGCGAATTCAACGATGAGTCCGATCCGACCAAGGACGGCCTGCAGCATCTCGGCCTGGCTATGTTCCTCCATATGGCCCTGCAACGCCTTTGCGACAAACGCGTCCCTCCTGAATTGATCGACGACCTCTCCAAGGGTATCCCCCACAATCCCACCACGACGATCTCGCTTGACCTCTGGGCCCTCGCGCAGGAGGCGCGTCCGCTCGCCGACGTTTTTGAAAAGACGCCGTCCGATCAACTGGCACGCGCGCTTCAGACGACGGCAGAAGGGCGACGCTGGTGGCAGTGCTTCGAAGAATTTCTTGCCCGGCACGGCCACCGGGGCGAAGTGGAGCTGGACATCACGACGCCGCGCTGGCGGGAGGACCCGACCTTCCTCTTGCAGTCGGTCACCAACTACCTGCGGCATCCGACAGGAACGCCGACCCCGCCGGACATGCTGGCCGAAGGCCTGCGTCGGCGCGAAAAAGCGGCCGCGGCCATTCGGACACAGCTTCCCTGGCCACTGCGCGGTCTGTTCCGCCGGCTCTACGAACGGTATGTCCTGTGGCTGCCGTTCCGGGAGGCCATGAAGTACACGTGGCTGCTGGGATTGGAACAAGCGCGGCAGGTGTACCGGGAACTGGGCCGACGACTCGTCGCAGCAGGACACCTCAAGACCGCGGATGATGTCTTCTGGCTGCGGCTGCAGGAGGTGCGCGCCTGGGCCGACTCAGGAACGGTGGCCTGGGCACAGGCGACGCTGGAGTCGCGTGAGCGCGAGTGGCGGGTATGGACGACGCTCCGTCCGCCCTCGTTGATCATCGGCTCCAGGGGAATCGAAGACGTCAATCTCCTGACTGTGCCGCTGGCCGGATCACGCCTGCTGCGCGGCACGCCGGTCTCGGCCGGCCACGCCGAAGGCACCGCGCGCGTGATCACAAACCCCCACCACGCCGACCTGCGCCAGGGCGAGATCCTGGTCACCCGCTACACCGATCCCGCCTGGACCCCGCTGTTCTTCACAGCCGGCGCGTTGATCACCGAAGTCGGCGGCGTCTTGAGCCACGGCGCGGTGGTCGCGC
>CAYLLY010000082.1:0-9476 GCA_964384595.1 uncultured Nitrospirales bacterium | reverse complement strand
CCGGGCTTCGCTTCTTTGAAGAGCGCCTCCAGCCGGTTCAGATCCATGTTCCCCTTGAACGGGTGCCTGGCCTGCGGCTGTTTGCCTTCCGGGATCACGAGGTCCACCGCCTCGGCGCCGGTGTGCTCGATGTTGGCCCGCGTCGTGTCGAAGTGCGTGTTGTTCGGGACGATCTGGCCCTTCCCGCATACCGTCGAGAAGAGGATGCGCTCCGCGGCCCGGCCCTGGTGGGTCGGGATGATGTGGGCGTAGCCGGTCAGGCCTTTGACCTCCGCTTCGAACCGGTAAAAGCTGTTGGAGCCCGCGTAGGCATTGTCGCCGCGCATCATGGCGGCCCACTGCTCTGAGGACATGGCCGCCGTGCCGCTGTCGGTCAGGAGGTCGATGAGGATGTCCTTCGCGCGGATGGCGAACATGTTGTAGCGGGCCTGCCGCAGGACCGCCTGCCGTTCCTCCTGCGTGGTCATGCGGATCGGCTCGACGACCTTGATTTTGAATGGCTCGATGATGGTCCGGAACATGCGGCTAGTATAGCGCCAGATGCCGGTCGGCGTCATGCGCCGATGCGGATGAAGCAGATGGGGTCCTCGACGATGGCCGTCGGGTAGTCCTCGTCTTCGACCACGCACGCGAAGCCCCGGCGCTCGCACCAGTCCGTGATCCAGGGAATCTCCTCCACCGACGTGGTGACCAGGCCGGGACGCGCCACTTTGTCGAGACATCCGGCGGCGAGCGCGAAGACGGCCTGTCGCTCGATCGAGAACTCGGCCGGATGGAACGTGACGGGATTGGCGCGGCCGGAGGACAGCGCGCCGAGCTCGGGAAAGCATTCCGGGTCGTTGAGCACGCTGACGAGCCACAGATGGTCAAAGGCGCCGACCGCCTCCCGCGCGTCCCTGGCCCGGAACGCAAATGGCAGGCCAGCGCAGGCTGTGTTGAGCACCGTCACTTCCTCCGCGCGGAGGTTGTAGGCTTCCACCGTGCGATTCAATTCCATCGTCTCCATCGCCAGCACGGGCAGCTCGGCGATGCCCGCGCCGACGTACAGGCTCCGGCCATTCGGGGCAAGCCGGTCGCGCAACAGGCCGGCCAGCTTGATGCCGAGATCCTGGCAGGGCCCCCGCCGTTCCTCCCAAAACGCGTCGCCGCCCTCGTGGCAATAGATGGGGCCGAGGGCGGTGTAGTCCACGGCATCGAAGATCCGCGCGATGGCTTGGAGCGTGGCGGGTTGGAGTTGCGTCATCGAGGAGAGCGTGTTGGTGCCGAAGACAGGATTTGAACCTGCACGGGATTGCTCCCGCTAGACCCTGAATCTAGTGCGTCTGCCAGTTCCGCCACTTCGGCACAGAGCGGAGAGCAAGAATTATATGGTACAGTTCCGGCCGTGTCCAGTCTGAAGAATCCGTATCGGATAGGGCAGACGGTCGTCCCTGCCGCCTGGGCCTGGATGCTGCTGGTGGCCGCCTTGTCCTTCTGGGGGGCCTGGGACATCCCGGCGCGACTGCCCGACATCAACGACGTCGCCACCACGCACCTGTTTCTCGCCCCGGTTTCCCTGATCTTGTTTCTCGTCCTGAGCTGGCTCAGGCAATATTACGACGATGAAACGGCCCATCCCGGGCCTCGGCCGTTTGCCCGTTGGCGCGCGACGATGGGGATCTGGATCCTGGCGTTCCTGCACCCCGTTTCCTGCGGACTGTACCCGGCGGCCTTCAACCTCGATACCCGGACCGTTGAGCAGATCACGCAAGCGGTGGGCGTGATGCGGGCCGGGATGCCTCGCGCTGAGATGGAACAGCGTATCGTCGAGCTGAATGCGGCGCTGCCGGTGTCCATGGAGACGGATCGCAGCCGGCATCGGAGGCTCCAGGAAGAAGCGGCGCGGTATCTGGACGAGAGGGACGCGGCCGTCCGCCGGCAGCTCTGGCCGGAGCTGTCGCGGGCCACGCTCGTTTTTATTCCCTGGGGCTTGAAGCCGGGGCATGAGCCGGAGCGGAACGCGCGCGAGCAGGTCTTTCTGCGGAGGACGCGCGCGACCAGCGACATCGGCGTGGACACGATCCGGGTCCGGTACGGGCCGGCCTTGACGGTGGAAGAGATCGTCTATTCCTCCAACCGCCAGCTCCTCATGGAGCGCCAGCCCTGCACGATCCACGTCATGATCCCCGCGCCGCCGGAGACATCGTTTCCCTATCCCTGTCCGAAGTAGATATTGTACTGCCCCACTTAATTGGGGACAGGTTGTGTCTTGTTTTTGACTCTCCATTCCGCATAGAACTCGGCCGGCGCCTGCATCCCTAACGCGCTGTGTGGCGCGTGTTGGTTGTAGTGCTCGATCCACGCCGGGAGCTGGCACTCCACTGCCGCTAACGTTTCGAGGCACGCCTGATACACGTAATCCCGCTTGAAGCTCCCGAAGAACGCCTCCGCCAAGCCGTTCGATTCCGGGCTCCGTCTGGGTGTATGGCACGGGATCAGCCCCATCGCCCGCTCCAGTTCCTCAACCCACTTCTGCAGCCCGAGCACCAGGCTCTTCGGCACCATCTCGCCCGGCTCCTTAAACCCTTGGTCGAGACTCCGTATCCAGCGGTACATCTGGGCCGCGTTCACGGCGTATTTACGGCAGACTTCCTCTAGGGGCACGCCGTTCTTCCACTCCTGCAAGACCGCCGGCTTCTGCTCGGCGTTCCACCGACGTCTCACCCCACGACCGTTGTTCTGGACAGGCCTCACTGCGGTTTCCATTGATCTCCCTCCTGACCAATTTATACCTGTCCAAATTTTAAGTGGAGCACAACAGAGCTGAAGCCGAGGGGGCGGAATTGCGGAAGCTAGGGCACGGAAAAGTCAGCCAATAGCGCGATGGCGCCATGCCGCCTGGCCTTTCGATAGTAGCGCCGGTCGGCCGTCACCAGCGTGGCGTCGGGCAGATCGAGCGCAACGGCGTGGTACAGGGTGTCGAACAAATGATGGTCGAGCTCGACCGCCAGCGCGCAGGCACGGTGGTAGACGTCGACGCTGTTCCGGACGGGGATCTCCATAGCGTAGAGCAGGCCCGTCGCCGGCGCCGCGATGTCCGGCTTGAGACGGACACAGACTGCGGCCACCTCGGCCAGCCAGTGAATGGGCTGGACCAGACCGGCACGGCCGGCACGAACACTCTCGAACAGCGCAAGGGCCTGAGCAGTGTCCGGCTCACCGTCGTCGTCCTGAAGAATCCACTTCACCAGGACGCTTGCATCCAACACAAGCCGACTCACGGGCGCCCGTACTCGCGCGCGGCCCGGATGGCCGCATCACTGAAATGGGGTTTCCTGACTCGCAACTTCAACAAACCCTCCATCGCCTTCACCCTGCGCTTGTGCAATGCCCGCTCCTCCACCGCCCGCATCATCAACTCCGCAATGACCTGGCTCTTGTTCTTGCCGGCAAACATCTTGTTGAATTTCTGCTTGACCGCCTCCGGCACGCTGAAATTGACCGTTGCCATGGGACCTCCATATTGTTGAAATCTTCAACAATGCTATTGTCGACCGGACCGCCCGGAAAGTCAATGCTGGAAGCCCTCTATTCTTTTGACACGGGTTCCCGGCCAAAGTTACTTTCAGAGCCAACCCCCTTTTGAATTGTCACGGACAGCGGGGTTATGGGCGGCCGGCGCGCGAATCTAAAAAGATACAGGGGTGGGATTGGGGAGGGCGGTTCGCGAACCGCCCCTACGCCGGTGTGGGCCGCGCGGGCGCTGCGAAAGAACCGGACAGCGCCGTCAGCCAGCCGCGTGATGCGCCGCCGGGTGCCGGTGTGGAGGGCGGGATATCTTGCGGGTCGCCTGCCAGCACGATCCGCTCGCGCGCGAGGCAGGCGCAGGCAAACAGCAGGGGGAGGGGAATGCGGGGCCCCTCGTCGATGACCAATGCGTCGTACCGGATAGGGCGGAAAATGGAATCGCCGACCACGCGGGTTGCCGTCGCGGCCAGCACGCGCTTGGCCTGAAGGAACGGCAGGCGCTTCACGTCCTCTTCCATGGCCAGGACCTCCCGCACTTTGGCGGCGCCCCCCAGGCGCTCGATCTCCTCTTTGAGATCCTCGTACTCGGGGCGCATTTCCGGATCGATGTAGGCTTCCGGCTTCAGCTCGTTGATGCGCGCCTGCACGATCTCCAACTCGTTCATGTACTCCCGCTTCTGGGCCTCGTACAGCACGCAGTTCTCGTTCATCGTGGCCACGTTGCTGCCCAGCACTTGCATGCTGAGGCGCTGCCAGACGGGCAGGGCCTCGTACGACGTCACCAGGCCCTGGAGTTTTTTGATCTGGGCCTGGGCGTCGCCGAGGGCCGTGAGGAGGCGCCATTCGAGGTGGCGCACCTCGTCGAGGTCTTTCTGTTTCTCGGCCTTGTAGCGCAGAATGGGCGCGAGTTCCAGGTAGCGTTCCAGCTTGCGCCGCAGGCCCGCCTTGTCGGCCTGAGACTTGCCGAGGAAGGTGGAGACTTGGAAGTCGAAGGTCAGCTCACGCAGGTTGATCCCGCTGTCCACGGTCTTGTCGGGAGGGTCGTAGCAGCACAGAAAGCTGCGGTACTGGAGGCCCGCGCCGCGAAGCCCTCTGGCGGCGGCCAGCAACGCTTCGGTCAGGGTCCGGGTGTTGGGCGCGATCAGCAGGACCCGCTTGTTCGCCTTGACCAGCTCGGTGACTGTGGCCGCCAGTTTCGTCCGGCGCGCCGCCCGGTCGGCGTCCCAAATGGTGGTCAGCACGGAGGTCACGATGGTCGAGCGGAGCGTCGGGTCGGCGACGGGCGTCTCCGGAGCCACCCACGGCATCAGGCGATCCGCGGGGCCGAAGTGATAGGCCGACGAATGGTGCAGGATGTCTTCCAGCCGCTGGCGGACTTTCGACAGGAGGCCGGCCGGGTCGGCAGCGCCCTTCGCTTCGTCGGCCACAAGACCGATCAGGGTGGGGAGGAGCTCGAAGGCCTTCACTCGTTCAGGTGCTCCAGGAGGCAGAGGGCGAGGCAGCCGAGCTCGCCGGCGGGATCGTTCCGGTTGTTGGGGCACTGACGGGCGCGGCTGCAGGTCAGCGTCCGGGGCAGCTGTTTGGCCACGTCCACCGGCAGGTCCCCGACGCGGTAGACCAGGACCGTCCCATCGGCGGCGGCCGACAGAATCAGCAGCCGCCGGCGGGCGTCATCCTCGATGATCGCGGCCCGGGGGGCCTGCGGGCCGAGCCGTCCCAGGCGGTACCCGTCCAGTGTCCACTGCTGCTTGATCATGTCGGTGGGGGGCTGGAGGGCGCTGGGGCTCATACGGATGTTCAGAAGGAGCGGATCGAAGCCCGTTTGCGTGGCGCCCGGGAGAGGCGCAAAGATAATCGCGACAACCACCAAAAGTATGCGGAAAATCATGCCCTTATTCTAGCGAAGCGGGGCCGCCAGAACAAGCGCTGTTCATTGACTTTACCCCCTAGCTCTTGTAGTATCCAAGCCTTCCATCACAAGGAGTTTGTGCAATGAAAGTGATCCTGCGAGAAGACGTGCAAGGGGTGGGAAGCATAGGGGATGTTCTTGAGGTCGCGCGGGGGTATGCGCGCAATTTTCTGCTGCCGCGCAACAAGGCGGTGGAGGCGACCGGCCGCAACCTGAAGGCGGTGGACCACGCCAAGCGGGTGATCGCCGAGAAGGCCAAGAAGGAAAAAGCCGCGGTCGAGGAGTATGCGAAGAAAGTCAGCGCCGCCGCCGTGACGATCACGGTGCAGGTGGGCAAGGACGACAAGCTCTTCGGGTCCGTGACGGCGAAAGACATCGCCGAGGCGTTGGCCGCCCAGGGGATCGAGGTGGACAAGCGCAAGATTCACATGGACCATCCGATCAAGGAACTGGGGACGACGGCGGTCCCGGTCAAACTGCATTCGCAAGTGACGGCGACGGTGAGCGTCACGGTGACGAAGGCCGAGGCGCCGGCCGAAGCCGCGGTTCCCGCCCAGGAAGGCTAGCGCAACGATGGCCAGTCCGTTACGGACGACCGATCCTGAAGTCTACGAGGCCATCCGGCGGGAGGGCCGCCGGCAACGCGAAAAAATCCTGCTGATCGCGTCGGAGAACTTCGCCAGCGCGGCCGTGCTGGCCGCGCAGGGCTCCGTCATGACGAACAAGTACGCCGAAGGGTACGCCGGCCGGCGGTACTACGGCGGCTGCCAGTACATGGACGTCGTGGAGTCGCTGGCGATCGAGCGGGCCAAGCAGATCTTCGGCGCGGAGCACGTCAATGTCCAGCCGCATTCCGGATCGCAGGCCAACATGGCCGTCTATTTCTCGGTCCTCAAGCCGGGCGATTCGATTCTGGGCATGGACCTGGCCCATGGAGGCCATCTCACCCACGGGAGCCGCGTGAGCTTCTCCGGCATCCTCTACCGCGCCTTTTTTTACGGCGTGGACCGGGCCACCGAGCGGATCGACCACGAGGCCGTGCGGAAGATCGCCGAGGAATGCCGCCCGCGCATGATCGTCGTCGGCGCCAGCGCCTATCCCCGCATCCTCGACTTTCCCAAGTTCCAGGACATCGCCAAGGCGGTCGGGGCGTACCTCATGGTGGACATCGCCCACATCGCCGGCCTGATCGCCGCCGGCCTGCATCCGAGCCCGGTGCCCTATGCCGACTTCGTCACGACCACCACGCACAAAACGTTGCGTGGACCGAGAGGCGGCATGGTCATGTGCAAGGCCGAGCATGCCAAGGCCATCGACAAGGCGATCTTCCCGGGCCTGCAGGGCGGGCCGCTGATGCATGTCATCGCCGCCAAGGCCGTGGCCCTCAAGGAGGCGCTGGCGCCGGGCTTCAAGAAATACCAGAAGCAGGTCCTGGCGAACGCGAACGCCTTGGCGACCGGTCTGCAGAAACGGGGATTCCGCATCGTGTCGGGCGGAACGGACACGCACTTGATGCTGGTGGACGTCACGTCGAAAGGGATCACGGGGAAGGAAGCCGAAGCGGCTCTCGACGAGGCCGGCATTACGGTCAACAAGAACGCCATCCCCTATGACGACAAGCCGCCGGCCGTCGCCAGCGGCATCCGGCTCGGAACCCCGATCGTCTCCACCCGCGGGATGCGCGAGAAGGAGATGGACGAGATCGCCGATGCGATCGACAGGGTCCTGTCCCATCCGAGCGACCCGGCCGTCCGCAAGCTGGTCCGATCCCGCATGCGGACCTTGTGCGGGAAATTTCCCGTCTTCGAGGAATACCGGTAACAAGAGGCGCAGCCACCCGTGCGATGCCCGTTCTGCAGCCACGTAGAAGACAAGGTCGTGGACTCGCGCATGGCCAAGGAAGGCGAGGCCATCCGCCGCCGCCGGGAGTGCCTGGGCTGCAAGCGGCGGTTCACCACCTACGAGCGGGTGGATGAAATCCTCCCCATGATCATCAAGAAGGACGGGCGCCGGGAACCCTTCGACCGGGCCAAGGTCCTGGCGGGCCTGAAGCGGGCCTGCGAGAAGCGTCCCATCAGCATGGCGGTACTGGAAACCGTCGCCGATCGGATCGAGAAGCGCATCCAGGAGCGCGGGGAGGCCGAGGTGCCGTGCCGCGTGGTGGGCGAGGAAGTCATGGCCGAACTCCATCAGCTCGACCAGGTGGCGTATGTGCGGTTCGCGTCGGTGTATCGTGAATTCAAGGACGTCGAGCAGTTCATGGACGAGGTGAAAGGACTGCTCCGTGAAAAGGGCGAAGGGCCGGATTAGCGCGCGCTCAATGCCCGTCAAGACCAAGCCCGCCTCCCCCCGCCGTCCCGCCTCCGGGCGGCGCCCTTCCCGTCAGACTGCAGCGGTCCCTGCCGTGACGAACGTGGCGATCATCGGAGCGGGCGAAGGAGGATCCGCCCTGCTGTCGGTTCTGGCGCCGGACCCGCTGGTCCGGATCGTCGGAGTCGCCGAAGTCAATCCGAAGGCGCCGGGCCTTCGCCTGGCCAAGCGCTACGGCATTCCCGTGTCGCGGAACTTCCGCGACCTGGTGTCGTCCGAGGAGGTGGACCTGGTCATTGATGTGACCGGGAACCAGGAGGTGGAGGAGGCCCTCTCCGAGCTCGATCGGGTCGGGGTGGCCGTCATTCGGGGAACCAGCGCCAAGTTCATGTGGCAACTGATCGAGGCGCGCGTGCGCGGGAACGCCGAGATCAAGCGGCAAGTGAAAAAGTTCCAGGAGCTCTCCCGGCTGTACGAGCAGGAAGCCGGCTCCGCGGTGACGGGCGAGCGCAGCCGCATCGCCTGCGAAATCCACGACGGTCTGGTGCAGACCCTGGTCGGCATCAACCTCAAGCTGGACCTCTGCCGCGAGCTCATCTTCTCGGACCCGACGCGGTGCTTCGAGTTGTTGAGCGACGCCAAGGCCCAGCTCAAAGCGGCCGTCGAGGAATCGCGGCAGGTGATCTTCAACCTGCGCCCGCTGTACTTCGAGTCGATGGACCTGGTCCCGGCGTTGAAGTCGTTTCTCAAGTCGTATGAGACGCAGTCGCACATCCGGACCGAGTTTGTCTGCACGGGCGACGAGCCGGCGCTGTCGCCGAAAGCCAAGATTTTCCTGTTCCGGATCGTCCAGGAGGCGCTCAGCAACGTGCAGAAGCATGCCCGGGCCGATCGGGTCGTGATCACGCTGACGGTGGCGGACGGCCGCATCAAGGGAGTGATCGAGGACAACGGGGTGGGGTTCGATGTGGATGCCGTCTCACAGGATCCGACCAAATGGCAGTCGTTCGGCTTGAAGGGCATCCCGGAGCGGGCGCGCTTTGTCGGCGGAACGGCCAGAGTGGAGTCACGGAAAGGGGGGGGGACCAGGGTGCTCGTCGACATCCCCCTCCCGTCGGGGCAGGAGACCTGACGCGGTGGACAAAATCAAGGTCCTGATCACGGACGATCACCGGGTGGTCCGGGAAGGCCTCTCCGCCATCTTGCGGGAAAGCAGAGACTTGGAAGTCGTCGGCGAGGCCCGTGACGGTCAGGAGGCCGTGGAGAAGGCCCGTGAGCTGCAGCCCGACGTCATCCTGATGGACGTCAGCATGCCCCGGATGTCCGGGGTGGAGGCCACCCGCGCCATCAAGCGGGAATCCCCCCACATCGGCATCGTGGCCTTGACGATGTATGACGACGAGAAATACATCTTCGATCTCGTCCGCGCGGGCGCGACCGGGTATTTATTGAAGGATTCCGACTCGTCGCAGATCATTTCCGCCATCCGGTCGATCTCCAAAGGCGAATCGCTCATCCATCCGTCGGTGGCCAGCAAGATCCTGGCGGAGTTTTCCCTGCTGTCTGAGGGGAAGGGGAAGAAGCAGGCCCGGACCGAGCACGACCTGACCGAACGCGAAATCACGGTGCTGCGTCTTGTGGCCGACGGCAAGACGAACAAGGAAATCGCCAACGATCTCGACCTCAGCGAAAAGACGGTCAAGAACCACGTGCGGAATATCTTCCACAAGCTCCAGGTCTACGACCGCAC
>CAYLLY010000081.1:0-9553 GCA_964384595.1 uncultured Nitrospirales bacterium | reverse complement strand
CTTCTCGCGCTTCTTCAGGTAGGCGTTGCGGACGGCGGCGTAGAGATCGAGCGTGCCTTCCTCCACGGCCTCGAAGGTTTCGATGTTCAGCGCCCGCTCGTTGAGCCGATCCTCGGCCGTCCTCCCGATCCCGCCCGCCAGCGGAATGAAATAGTTGACCGGATCCAAGGCCAGGTCGAAGACATAGCCCACCGTGTCACGGACCGTGAGGGGCGACAGCAGCGGCAGCACGAAGTAGCGGCTCTGGTTCCAGCCCCACGTCGCGAATGTCTGGCCCGTGTCCTCGTTGCTCCTCTCGATGCCGAATTGGTACTTGGCGACATCGGTCATGCCGGCGCCCCCGAGCGTCGTGTTGATCAAAAATCGCGAAATCTCCCGGCCGGCCCCCGCAAACTTGCCCTGCAGGAGACTGTTCACGAATCGTTTCGGAAAGGCGACGTTGTCGAACACGTTCGCGATGATCTGCTTCTCGCCGTCTCCGATGAAGAGGTTGTAGCCCTTGGCCACCGGCTTGATGACATGCTTGTCGAGATTGTAGTTGAACCGGAAGACGGGTTCATTGTAGGACTCCCAGGGATCATAATCCCCGGCGCTGTCGTCCGTCCTGAGTTTCGTATCGGTGACCACGACCTCTTCCATTTTCTGGGCCGCGGCCACGGCCGGGAATCCGCCGATGAGGCTGATGCCAACCGCTCCAATCAGCAAGAACAAGAACCCCCGTGCTGTCCTCCGGTTTTCCACAGTCGCCTCCTTCCAACCCTTACGCGCTCTTAAACGGACTCCATGCAGGAATGCTTGGACAGGGTGCCGGGTAGAGTGCCTGCCTCCATATAAATAGTCAAGCGCCGGCCTTGTCCGTTACAAGGGCCTGCCTCCCTAATCTACTGCGGCGGAAGCCATAGACGGCATAGAGGACTAGGCCGGCGGCGGCCCAGACCAGGAACCCTATCCACGTGATGACGGGCAGAAACCAGATAAGCCCAAGGCAGGCTCCCATGCCCAGCGCCGGAACAAGCGGCACGAAGGGCGTCCGAAACGGGCGCTTCAGGTCGGGGCGCGTCCTCCGCAAGACCAGCACGGCGCCGCAGACGAGGGTGAAGGCGAAGAGCGTCCCGATATTGGTGAGTTCCGCGGCGACCCCGATCGGGACAAAGCCCGCCAGGACCGCCACCGTGACGCCCGTGACCAGAGTCGCATGGTGCGGTGTGCCGTACCTGGGATGGACGGCCGAGAGCCACGGCCACAGCAGCCCGTCCCGGGACATCGCGTAGAACACCCGGATCTGCCCCAGGAGCATCACGATCAGTACGCTGGTGATCCCGGCCACCGCGCCCGTCGCCACCAGCGCCCCGCCCCATTGGATGCCAGCCTGGTTCAGGGCTTCGGCCACCGGCGCCTTCACGTGGATCCGGGTATAGGGCACGATGCCCGTCAGGACCGCCGCAACGACGACATAGAGGATCGTGCAGATGCCCAGCGAGGCGATGATCCCGATCGGCACGTCGCGCTGGGGGTTCCTGGCTTCCTCGGCGGTGGTCGAGACGGCGTCAAAGCCGATGTAGGCGAAAAAGATGACGGCGGCGGCGGCCCCGACCCCCGCGAACCCGTTCGGCATGAAGGGAGACCAGTTGGCGGGCTCCACTGCGGAGGCGCCGACCGCGATGAAGAACAGCACGACGGCGATCTTGATCATCACGATGACGCCGGTCACCCGGGCGCTCTCCTTGATGCCGATCGCGAGCAGGCCGGTCAGGGCCAGTACAATGAGAACGGCCGGCAGATTGATGAGGCCGCCTTCGTACGGGGCGTTGATCAGCTCAGGGGGCAGGGGGACGCCGGCCCGATCGAGAATGCTCACGAAGTAGCCGGACCAGCCGATGGAAACCGCCACGCAGGCGATCCCGTATTCCAACACCAGGCTCCATCCCGTGACCCAGGCGAAGAACTCCCCCAGCGTGGCATAGGTGTATGTATAGGCCGAGCCCGCCACGGGAATCATGGACGCGAATTCGGCGTAGCAGAGCGCGGCCAGCAGGCAGGCCGTCCCGGACAGGACGAAGGAGAGGGCCAGGGCCGGCCCCGCGCCTGGACGGTCGCCGTCGCCGACGGCGGCGGTCCCGACCAGCACGAAAATGCCCGTGCCGATGATCGCGCCGATGCCGAGGGCGGTCAGGTCGAAGGCCGTCAGAGTCCGCTTCAGCTTGTGTGGCTGGCTTTCGCAGTCGCCGAGGATCTGCTCGATGGACTTGGTGCGAAAGGCCCGGCGCACAGGCTAGGCCTGCCTCACGCTGCGCCGGGTCGCGCGGGCGGCTTTGACGAAGGCCTCAAAGAGGGCCCGGTGGACGCGATGGCGGCGGTACAGGTACTCCGGGTGCCACTGGACCCCGATAAAGAACCGGCGGGACTTGTCTTCGAGCGCCTCGATGACCCCGTCGGGCGCCACCGCGCTGACCGCCAGCACGCGAGGGACGGCTTTCACCGCCTGGTGGTGCGAGCTGTTCACCTGCACGGTACCGCGCCCGAGCACGGCATGCAGCCGCGACCGGCGCGCGACCGTGACCGGGTGGCACGTCCCGGTCGCCGGCCCGTCCATGCGATGCGGCAGCGCGCCGGCCACCTGCCTGCCGATGTCCTGCACGAGCGTGCCCCCCAGCGCCACATTCATGAGCTGCATGCCCCCGCAGATGCCCAGAACCGGCACGTCCCGCTTGCGCGCCGCCGTGACGAGGGCGAACTCCGACTCCGTCCGCTCCTTGCTCATGACCTTGAATGGGAAGCGCTTGCGCTCGCCGTAGCGGCGGGGATCGATGTCCGGCCCGCTGCCGGTCAGCATCAGGCCGTCCAGCCTGTCGAGCAGGGTGGCGCCGAGCGCGCGGTCGGTGAGGACGGGCAGGATGAATGGAATGCCGCCGGCCGCCTCGATCGCCGCGACGTACCGGTTCCGGATGAAAACCGTCGCTTCGCTTTCCCCGCCATCCAGTTCGGCCCCGGGATTGAAGTCCGGAGCGATCCCAATGACAGGTTTACGCATCAGGCGGCCGGCAGGCGGCTTAGCGCCCGCCCTTGCTCTCCGGCGGGACGCCGGTGAAGCGGAGGTCCTTCTTCCCTCTGAGGTGATCCGGCGTCACCACGTAGTCGCCCTCGATCGTCGTGTACCAGACCGCGTCCGCGGATTTCTTGTCGAAGCCGGACAGGACATAGGTGAACGCGCCCGTCACGCCGCCCACGATCGCCAGGGCCACTTTGGCCGCGCCGTAGGGGACGGAGCACAGGAAGCTGGCGATCCCGAGCCCGATGTCGGCCGCCGGATTCTCGCCGCTGTTCTTTTCAGCCGCCCAGGCGACCGGCGCCACGCAGATCGCCAAGGTCAGAATTACCACCACCATCCGCAGCGCAACGCTCTTCATGCCGATCCTCCTGTGGCTATCGTTCCGGTCGTCCACCCACCACCTGACTCCTTATATACAATCTCCGCCGCCGATTCAAGGCGACCGTCATTTAACACCGATCGCCAGCACGGCTTCGTTGGGAATCCGGAGCTTTCCGCGGCGCCGGAACTTCTCCAGGGCGCAAAAAACGTCGTTTTTGACGGCCCGCCGGACAACTGGCGACACCTTGGCAAACGCCCGCCGCAGAGATGGACCCCTCTTCATCGAGTCCCAGAACTCGTCCGGTCCTTTGAAGACCCACTCGACCGTCACGCGTTCCGCGCGCACCTTCCGGAAACCCGCCGCCCGCAGCGCCCGCTCGACGGCGCCCACCTTGCCGAAACGGAAAAAGTCGGGGGTGCCGGGCGATGGGTGGAAGGCGTCATATCGTTGGAGCGCACGGCGGACGATCCCCAGGGTATTCACCTTGCTCTGCGCGCTCCAGACCGCGACCGAGACCCGCCCGCCCGGCACCAGCACGCGGCGCATCTCCTTCAGCGCGCGCTCGGCGTTCGGCATCAGCATCAGACCGAACCGGCAGAACGCCCGGTCGAACGTCATGTCTTCAAGCTGGAGCCGCTCTGCGTCCATCTCGCGGAAGTGCGCGTTGCGCGCGCCTGCGCGTTGCGCGCGTCCGCGCGCCCGACGGACCATCACCGGCGAGAAATCAACCCCCAGGACCAGGCCCCTTGGGCCCACCCGGCGGGCGATGGTGAGGGCCGGCTCGCCAGGGCCGGTCGCCACGTCCAGCACCCACATGCCTTTGCCCAGAGCCGCCATCTCGATCAGCCGGCGGCCGAACGGGCGGAACTCCGGGAGCGCCACCTTGGTGTAGCGGGCGGAGAACTTGTTCCAGCCTTCCCGTTCGCTCTGCTTGTAGGCGGCCGTCTTCGCCGACACGCTCGTTCCTCCGTTTACAGATCCAATTCCGCCAGAATCGCCTGCCGGATCGCATCGGCTCGTGAAGTCACGGTGCGGTCCAGCTCTTCCTGATACGCCTCGGCGCCGATGGTCTGGTTCTCCTGCGCCAGGCCCCGCTCGATCGCCAGGTCGAGCTTCGCCCGGCAGACTTGTTGCGTGAAGAGATCGCGGGCCCGCTGCTCGTACTCGGCAAACGTTTCGGACTCGACCTTGGCGCGGATCATCTCCAGCAGCTCCCCGAGGAGGCCACGGTCACGGAGCCGACCGAGTTGGACGCCGGCCAGCTCGACCGCGACCTGGATGCCGCCCTTCCAGCTTCGTTTTTTGGTGTTGAACACGCAGCGCAGGACGCCGGGACGTTCGGGAACGTCCTCCGGCCCGAAGAAAAACGTGGTGCGGAACTCGTCGGCCATCGGGGTCACAGGGTAGGGGGAAAGCGACGCCGAGTCAATCGCGAACAGGCTTTGCGGGCCTGCGCTTCCTTAGGATACAATTGCGCCCCGGCATCCCTGATCAACCAAAGGAGCGTCTATGAAGCAGCGCACATTACTGACCGTCAGCCTGAGCGTCAACCTCATTCTCTTTGCCTTCATCCTGAGCGGCTGGACGGGGCCCAACGTCCTGACGTCCTTCAACCCGGACATCGAGCGACCGGCGATCGCCAAGTCCGCCTTCGTGCACCAGCTCGGCGCCGTCACTGGCCACGTCACGTTGGGCGAGCGCGTGTACGTGGCACCCTCCGCCTCCGTCCGCGGCGACGAAGGGCAGTCCATCTACATCGGAGACGAGAGCAACGTTCAGGACGCCGTGGTGCTCCACGGCCTCGAGACCATTGAGCACGGCAAGGAAATCGCCAGGAACCAGGTCGAGGCGAACGGCAAAAAGTACTCGGTGTACGTCGGCAAGCGGGTCTCGATGGCGCACCAGTCGCAGGTCCATGGGCCGGCCAAGGTCGGCGACGATTCCTTCATCGGCATGCAGGCACTGGTCTTCAAAGCCGAGATCGGCGAGCGCGTCGTGGTGGAGCCGGGCGCGAGGATCATCGGCGTGAAGATCGAGTCGGGCCGGTACGTGCCGGCGGGCGCCGTTGTCACCAAGCAGGCCGACGCCGACGCGCTGTCGAAGATCACGGACGACTACCCGTTCAAAAGCCTCAACGAGGCGGTCGTGCACGTGAACACCCAGCTCGCGGACGGCTACAACGGCAAGAAGCCGGCGGCGGGGAAACACTAATGTCGCCTTTGGCTGCGGGGTCCTGCCGCTGCATTACCCGGACGTGCTCAGTCCGTTTCGCCCTACCAGGCACGCGGACCGGGCTGTACGCCCTTCCGCTCCGCCCGGGTCCCATGCCGCGTCACCCCTCCGCCTCCGGCGGCATAAGCGGGTGGCGCCGCAGTCCCCGGCCGCGCGACGGGATGCGGCTCACTGCGCCGCTGCCGAGCGACTTCTGAGGCGCGCCGGCCGTCTTCGCGCGGAGCACGAGCCGCACCCGTCGACAGGCCGTTCGGTTCTTGCAGAGCATTAGTATGTCAACAACTAACGATCACATCACCGCCATCCAGCAGGCCCTGCGCGACGCGGGGCTCGACGGCTGGCTGTTCTACGACTTCCGCGGCAGCGACACCCTCGCCGCCCGGATTTTGAAGCTCGACCCGCGCCGCCACATGACCCGGCGCTGGTACTACCTGATTCCCGCGCAGGGGGCCCCGACCAAGATCCTGCACAAGATCGAGCCGCACTCCCTGGACGACGTGCCGGGCGAGAGCCGGCTCTATCTGTCCTGGCAGGAGCAGCACGAATGTCTCCGGCAGGCCTTGTTTGCGCTCGGACAGGCGCCCAAGGTCTCGATGCAATACTCGCCCCTGAACGCGATTCCGTATATCTCGCGGGTGGACGCGGGGACAATCGAGCTGGTCCGGTCATTCGGAGTCGAAGTAGTCACCTCGGCCGACCTTGTGCAGCGGTTCGAGGCGGTCTGGACCGACGACCAGTACGCCTCGCACCGCATGGCCGCCGACGCCTTGCGGCAGATCGTGGACGAGGCCTTCGCACGGATCCGCCACGAGATCGCCTGCGGCGCCGTTTTCACGGAACGCGACCTGCAACAGGACATCCTTGCCCGCATCGCAGCCCGCGGCCTGCATACCTACGCGCCGCCCATCGCTGCCGTCAACGCCCATGCCGCCGACCCGCATTACTCGCCGCCGGAAACGGGGTCCGCGCCGATCCGCAAAGACGACCTGGTCCTGATCGACCTCTGGGCCAAAAACACATCGCCCGGCAGCATGTATGGGGACATCACGTGGACGGGCTACGTGGGCGAAACCGTGCCGGCCCGCCACGCGGAGGTCTTCGCGATCGTCGCGGCCGCGCGCGACGCCGCGATCGCCTTCGTCCGGCAGGAAGTGGGCGTGGGCCGGTTCCCGCGCGGCGGCGACGTGGACGACGTATGCCGCCGCGTGATCCGGGACGCGGGCTACGGCGACCGCTTCCTCCATCGCACCGGGCACTCGATCGGCGAAGAAGTCCACGGCAACGGCGCCAACATCGACAACCTCGAAACCCAGGACAACCGGCGCCTGCTCCCACGCACCTGCTTTTCGATCGAACCGGGCATCTACCTGACGGGTGAGTTCGGCATCCGGAGCGAAGTGGACGTCTACATCACCGAGCGCGAGGCGCTCGTCACCGGCATCCCCATCCAAACCGCCATCGTGCCGATCCTCGCCTCGTGATGGGAGTCGTCCTATCGCGGGGCTGCCTCTCGCTCCCTGCGCGCGCGCCACGAATAAACAGATGCCGCTCGCTTACGGGCGCGGTTGAGGCAGACCCCGCTCCGGCCTCTTGCCGAAATTCAGTTCAGCGGGTGACACCGCATGGGCGCCCAGACGCAGCGTAGGGCGTACAGCCGGGTTCCGGGACTTCGACGGCGAAACGCCCAGCTGCGCTGGGCTATGCGGCGGCAGGACCCGCCTCTTTCCGATTCTTGACACCGCTTGGAGCCAGCGTGTTAGAGTAATCCTATGTTCGGCACCATGGGCATTACGGAGCTGATCCTGATCCTGGCGATCGTGTTGATCGTCTTCGGCGCGGGCAAGCTGCCGAAAATCGGCGAGGGTCTGGGGAAAGCCTTGAAGGGTTTCAAGAAAGAGGTCCGCGAGGCGGAACCGCTTCCGCAGACCCCCGAGCAGGGCCAAGCGGTGGACGTGCAGGTCGTCGCGCCCGCGCCGGGAGCGGCTCCGGCTCAAGCCGCCGCAACCACCGCGCAACCGGCCCCCGCCGGACCGCCGCCCGTTCCCCCGCAGATGGGCCCGGCTGCCACGCCGGGCACGACCGCCTACATGGTGGCTCAGCAAAGCTGGAAACCGGTCACCCCTCCGCCGGTGGCCCCGCCGCCGGTGCCCGCGACCGCAGGCAGCCCCGCCGGGGCACCCGCCGCTCCGGCCATGCCCTCCGGCTTCAAGGCGGAAGTGAACAAGCCCGCCGTCCAGCGGGTCATGGCCCAGCAGGCCGCGATGAAGGCCAAGCAGCAATCGCCGCAGCAGCCCCCGAACGCGCCACCCACCCTGGATCGGCAGGCCCTGGAAGCGGCCGGCATGCAGCCTCCGCCGGCGGACCCCGGCTCAAAACCAATGGTCAAAGTCCCCGATCTTCAAAACCTTGGGTCGGGCATCGGCGACGCGCTCCGCACCTTCCGCGAGGCCGCGAACGACGTGAAGCGGGCCATTGACCCGTCGATGCACACGATCAAGGCCGAGGTGGAAGCCGCGCAGAAAGAGCTCCAGGGCTCCATTGATTACGTCAAGGAAAGCCCCAAGGTCGAAGAACCGCCCAAGTAATGCCCGTCTTTCCCCGCTGCCGCCGTACGCCCTGGGCGCTGTTGTTCATCAGTCTCATCCTCACCGCCTGTATCGTGTCCACGGACCATCGAGAGCCCACGCCGGAGCAAGCGATGCCGCGACTCGTGGCCGTGCTCAAAGACTCCAACCCGGAACTGCGCCGCACCGCCGCGCAGGCCCTCGGCAAGATCGCGCGCAAAGAGGCGGTCCCGGCTCTTCTTACAGCCTTGCGCGACCCCGACGCGGGCGTGCGCCGCCAGGCGGCGTGGGCGCTGGGCATGATCGGCGAGGACGCGCTGGGACGGGACCGCTCGCCCCTCGCCCAACTCCTGTTCGACCCCGATCCGGCCGTGCGCGAGGCCGCCGCGGCGGCTCTCGGCCTCACAGGCGACACACAGACCGGCATCGAGCTGCTGCTGGAACGGCTGCGGGAGCCGGAGACGCCGGCCGACAGCAGGCGGCTGGCCGCGGCGGCGCTGGGGGGCATGGAGGCGCGCTCGGCCGTGACGGGATTAACCAGACTCCTGGCCGATCAGGATGCCAACGTGCGCCGGTGGGCCGTCGCCGCCCTGGGCGAGATCGCCGACGAGCAGGCCGTCAAACCACTCGGCGCGCTGTTGACGAAAGATCCGGACCCGGGCGTTCGCCTTGAAAGCGCGTTCCGGCTCGGCAAGTTCGGAGGCGTCGCCGCCAGGCCGGCGCTGACTGCGGCCCTCAAGGACGCCAACGAGGACGTCCGGCGCGTCGCCGCCGCGGGATTGAAGGAGCCGTGAACAGCCCGATGCCGAAACCGATTCTCGGGGTGGACATCGACAACGTCCTGGCCGAGTCGGACGTCCGACTGCGGGCGATGATCCGGGAGATGTTCGGGATCGATCTCCGGGAAGAGCAGATGACCCGCTACGAATACGAGGCGCACGGGGTCACCTGGGAACAACTCGGCGCAGTCTTTCAGCGGTTCAATACCGAGACGTGCCGCACCCTGGAGCTCGTGCCCGGAGCGAAGGACGCCTTGCAGCAGCTCGCGTGCCGGTACGAGATCGCCCTCGTCACGAGCCGCGACCCGGAGTCCAAGGCGGGGACGGAATATTGGCTGCAGGCCCAGGAGCTGCCCTACGACCAGCTCCATTTCAACGACGAGAAGCACGCGATCGGCATTTCCTACCACGCCTTCATCGAGGACCGCCACGAGCACGCGCACCGCATCGCGGAAACCGGCGCCGCCGTCTATCTCCTGCGGCGCCCCTGGAACGCCCGCCCGCTCGCCCACCCCAACGTCCGCCATGTGGAGTCCTGGGAGGAAATCCTGCGGCACCTGCTGTAACGCGGTTCCATGCGGATCGTCGCGCACATCGACATGGACGC
>CAYLLY010000080.1:0-9583 GCA_964384595.1 uncultured Nitrospirales bacterium | reverse complement strand
TTGGCCAGCAGGTCCAGCATGTGGTCCAGGAAGGGAATGGACGTGCTGATCCGGCGCTTGCCGGTCCCGTCCAGGCCCAGCCCGATCGTGATCCGGCTCTCGGTGGTGTTCCGCTCGATCGTGGCCCGCCGCGAGTGCTTCATCGCAGACGGACTTCCACGGAATGGGCGTGCGCGTCCAGTCCCTCCATGTGGGCCATGCGGACGATGTGATCCCTGGCCTTGAAGAGATCCTCCTTCGCGTACGAGACGATGTTCGACCTCCGCACGTAAGCCTCCAGGGAAAGCGCCGAGTGAAAGCGCGCCGAGCCGCCTGTCGGGAGGATGTGGTTCGGCCCGGCCACGTAATCGGCGACGGCCGGCGCCGTGTGCCGGCCGATGAAGAGCGCCCCCGCGTGGCGGACCTTCTCGATGTACGTGAAGGGGTTGTCCACCGAGAGCGACAGATGCTCCGGGGCGATCTCATTCGCCAGGGCGATCACCTCGTCCATCGTGGGGACGACGAAGGCCATCGCGTTCTGGTCGATGGCGCGCGCGGCGATTTTCCGGCGCGCCAGGGACTTGAGCTGCTCCTTGACCTGCTTGACGACTTCCTTCGCCAGCGGCGCGGAGGTGGTCACCAGCCAGACGGCGGCCTGCTCGTCATGCTCCGCTTCGCAGAGGAGATCCGCCGCCACGTGCGCGGGAACGGCCCCCTCGTCGGCAATGACCAGCAGTTCGCTGGGTCCGGCGATCATGTCGATGTCCACGGCGCCGTACACCAGCCGCTTGGCGGTCGCCACAAAGATGTTGCCCGGGCCGATGATCTTGTCCACACGGGGAATCGTCCTGGTGCCGTACGCCATGGCCGCGATGGCCTGCACGCCCCCGACGCGATAGACCTCATCCACGCCGGCGATGTCCGCCGCCACCAGCAGGTACGGACTCAACTCCCCTTTGGGCGCCGGCACGCACATGACGATCCGCTTCACGCCGGCCACTTTGGCCGGGATCGCGCTCATCAGCACCGACGAGGGGTACCGGGCCTTCCCGCCCGGCACGTAGAGCCCGACGACGCCCAGGGGCAGGATCGTCTGCCCGAGGGTGATGGTCCCGTCCTGCCACATCCAGGTCTGCGTGCGGGGCTTCTCCCTTTCGTGAAAGACCGTGATGCGGTGGGCCGCATACCGCAGCGCGTCCCCTTCTTCCTTGCGGATCTTGTAGTAGGCCTCTTTGATCTGATCCGGATTCACCCGGAACTGGTCCGGCTTCAAGGAGACCTTGTCGAACTTGCGGGTATAGCGGCTGACCGCACGGTCGCCCCCATGCTCCACGGCCTTGAGAATCGCCTTCACCGCGGCTTCGATCTTGCCGCTCCCCACGTTCGACCGCGTGATGATTTTCTTTACGGCCGCCTTGTAGGAGCGGTCGGATGTCGTCACGACCTTCATGCTCGTCCCCCTTGAAGACCCGCCCGCAGCGCTTCGATCAAGCCCTGCACCCGCTTGTGCTTCAGCTTGAGGCTGGCCCGGTTCACGATGAGGCGGGCCGTCGATTCCATGATCACGTCCGTCACGACGAGGTTGTGGGCGCGCAGGGTTTTCCCGGAAGAGACCAGGTCCACGATGCGGTCCGCCAATCCCACCAGCGGCGCGAGCTCGACCGACCCGTATAATTTGATGATCTCGATGGGTATGCCCTTGTGCGTGAAGTACCGCTCCGTCATGTTCGGGTACTTGGTCGCCACGCGCAGCCTCATCCCCTGACGCCCGTTGCGCGTGACGGCCGATTCAGGGGCCGCGACGGCGAGGCGGCAGGCCCCGAACCCCAGGTCGAGCGGCTCGTAGACGTCGGTCGCCTGCTCCGTCAGCACGTCCGCGCCGACGATCCCCGCGTCCACCGCGCCGTACTCCACATAAGTCGGCACGTCGCTGGGCCGGACGATCATGAGCGTGGTCCCGCTCGCCGGATGCTCGAAGATCAGCCTCCGGCTGTCGGGGGAGGCGTCCTTCGGCGCGAGTCCCACGCGCTTGAACAGGTCGAGCGCGGGCTCCAGCAGTTTTCCTTTCGAGAGGGCGATCGCGAGGGTGTCCGTCATACCCGTTCCGCCTCCCGGCAGATTTGCGCCCCCAACCCGGTCAGTTTGGCGTCAAGGCGCTCGTAGCCCCGGTCCAGGTGATAGACGCGGGACACGCGGGTCTCGCCGTCGGCGGCCAGCCCGGCCAGGATGAGGCAGGCGCTGGCACGGAGGTCGGACGCCATGACCGGCGCCCCGCCCAGACGCTCGACGCCGGTCACGACGGCGTGATTCCCCTCGATCCGGATGTCCGCGCCCATGCGCTGGAGCTCCAGGACGTGGATGAAGCGGCTTTCGAAGACGGTTTCGGTGATCACGCTGCTCCCGCGGGCGATCGCCATGAGGGCCATCATCTGGGCCTGCATGTCGGTGGGCAGGCCGGGATACGGAAGGGTCTTCAAATCGACGGCCAGGAGCTTCCCGCCGGCCCGCACCTGGATCGCTTCCTTTTCCACCGTCAGCTCCGCGCCTGCCTCCCGGAGCTTGGCCAGCAGGGCTTCGCAGTGATCGGGCCGGCAGCGCGCGACCCGGACCTCGCCGCCCGTGATGGCGCCGGCGACCAGATACGTGCCCGTTTCAATGCGATCGGGCACGATCTCATGATCCGCCCCTCGCAGCTCCGGCACGCCTTCGATCGTGATGACGTCGGTGCCGGCCCCCTGGATCCGCGCCCCGCGCTTGCCCAGAAAATTCGCCAGGTCGGAGATCTCCGGCTCGCGGGCGGCGTTCTCAAGGACCGTGGTCCCCACCGCCAGACAGGCGGCCATCATGATGTTCTCCGTGCCGGTGACGGTCTGCAGGTCAAAGTAAATCCTCGCGCCCTTCAACCGGCCGCGAACCCGGGCGTGCACGTTCCCGTGCTCGATCCGGATCTCGGCGCCCATTTTTTCGAGCGCGGACAAATGCAAGTTGATGGGCCGTGCGCCGATGGCGCACCCGCCGGGCAGCGCGACGACCGCCTCGCCCCATCGCGCGACGAGCGGGCCCAGCACCATGACCGAGGCCCGCATCGTCTTGACCAGATCGTAGGGCGCCTCGCCGGAGGTGATCGCTTCAAGCGACACCGTATAGCGGTCCTGCTCGGTCTCCACGCGGGCGCCGAGATGAGCCAGGACCTTCGACATGGTGACCACATCGCGCACGGCGGGCATGTTGGTCAGGGTGCAGGCGCCCTTGCCCAGAAGCGTCGCCGCGAGGATCGGGAGCGCCGCGTTCTTGGCCCCGCTGATACGGACTTCGCCCTCCAGGCGACGGCCTCCTTGAATGACCATGCAGTCCATCACGACCCCCGCACCCCTCCCGCACCCACCCGGGCGACGAGCACCCGTTCGATCCCGGCCGCATCGTTCCGGCATTCGACGGAATCGAACGTGCCGCACTCACGCGCCAGCCGCTTGACGGCTTCGGCCTGGCCGCACCCCAGTTCCACGATCAGGCGCCCGCCCGGTTTTAACAGCGGCGGCGCCTCCCGCAGGAGCCGACGATAAAAGGCCAAGCCGTCCTGCCCGGCGGCCAGCGCCACGCGCGGCTCATAGCGGGCGACCTCCGGCTGGAGTCCGTCCAGCTCCAGGGCCGGAATGTACGGCGGGTTGGAGACGATGACGTCAAAGGCCCCCGCCACCGCGCCGCCAAATGCCTCCAGCAAATCCGCCCGGATGAACCGGATACGGTCATGCATCCCATGACGGATCGCATTGGACCTAGCGACGGCCAACGCAGCGGCCGAAATGTCCAGCGCGTACATCGTCGCATCACGCCGTGCCTGTGCCAGCGCCACGGCGATGCAGCCCGACCCGGTCCCCACGTCGGCAATCGCCGGCTCATTGACACCCAGGACGGCCCGGAGCGCCTCCTCAACAAGGAGTTCGGTTTCCGGCCTGGGGATCAGCACATCCGGCGTGACCGTGATGTCCAGGCCACGGAACTCCTGCGTGCCAAGAATGTACTGAATCGGCTCGCGCGCAGCGCGGCGCCTAAGGAGCGACCAGGCCAGCTCCGCCCGGGTCTGCGAGACCGTCCGGCCTCCTTCCAGAATCAGCACGTGCGAAGGCACGTCCAAGGCGAACGCCAGCAGCCAGTCGCTCTCCCGGACCGCATTGACGATGCCCGCGCCTCTCAGAAGGTCACGGGCCTGGGGGCGCAGCCCGCCGATGGTCGCGGCCGCCGCGGCGACGCTCGCGCTCATTTCTCCTCCGCCTCCACAACCTGGTCCGCGGCGATCAGCGCCTCGATGATCTCCTCCAGGTCGCCCTCGAGGACCTGATCCAGGCGGTGCAGCGTTAGCCCAATGCGGTGATCGGTCACCCGGTTCTGGGGAAAATTGTAGGTTCGGATCTTCTCGCTCCGGTCGCCCGACCCGACCTGGGACTTCCGCTGCTGGGCGATCTCGCTCTCCTGCTTTTCCCGCTTGGCTTCCATGATGCGGGCCCGGAGGTTGCGCATCGCCTTGTTGCGGTTCTTGAGCTGCGACCGCTCGTCCTGGCACGTCACGACGACTCCCGTCGGTATGTGCGTGATCCGCACGGCCGAATAGGTCGTGTTCACGCTCTGCCCGCCGGCGCCCGACGAACAGAACGTGTCGATCTTCAGGTCGTTGGGATTGATCTGGACGTCCACTTCCTCGACTTCCGGCATCACCGCCACCGTGACGGTGGACGTGTGGATGCGCCCGCTGGCTTCCGTGGCCGGCACGCGCTGGACCCGGTGCACGCCGCTCTCGTGCTTGAACCGGCTGTAGGCGCCCTTGCCCTCGATCAGCAGGACCGCCTCCTTCACGCCGCCGATCTCGGTGACATTCGAGTCCATCATCTCGACCCGCCAGCGGCGCTGCTCGGCGTACCGCTGGTACATCCGGACGAGCTCGGCGGCGAAGAGGGCCGCTTCATCGCCCCCGGTGCCGGCGCGCACCTCCACGAACGTGTTCTTCTCATCGCGGGGGTCCTTCGGGATCAGCAACTCGCGGGCGCGGGTGTCCAGCTCGGCCCGCCTGGCCTCGAGCTCCTTCAATTCCGCGCGGGCCAGGTCCTTCACGCCGGGCTCGACGCGGGCGTCTCCCAGCATCTCCTCGGCCTCGACGAGGTGCTTGAGCAACGCGCAATACTCGTGATAGAGGTCCGCCTGCGCGGCCAGCTCAGCGCGTTCCTTGTTCAGCTTTTGGATCTGGGGCGGCGGCGGCTGGACGGCGGCATCGGACAGCGTGCGGTCGATTTCCTCCACCCGCTGCGCGGCCGCTTCGAGCTTGGCCAGAATGGGCGATTCTTTCACGGCAGGCATGATTGCGCCCTTCTCAAAAAACAACAACACCTGCCCCACGGGAGGCAGGCGTTGCCGGAAACCTCTCTCGGACCGCCGTAATCAGGCGGTCTTCTTGGTGCGCACGTACTTTTTCTTGAAACGCTCCACACGTCCTTCGGAATCCACGATCTTCTGCGTCCCGGTAAAGAAGGGATGGCAGTTGGAACAGATGTCCACCTTGATGTCGCCCACCGTCGAGCGGGTCTTCAGCTTGTACCCGCAGGCGCAACTGATCGTCGCTTCACCGTACTCAGGATGTATCCCAGCTTTCATGGCGCACGCACTCCTCTACGATTAACGGTTCATCGAGTCTAGAAAGTCCCGGTTGGTCTTGGTGCCGCCGATCTTGTCCTGCAGGAATTCCATGGCCTCCACCGTTCCCAGCGGACTGAGGACCTTGCGGAGCACCCACATCTTGTTGAGCCGCTCGCGATCCACCAGCAGCTCTTCCTTGCGCGTGCCCGAGGCGCCTATTTCAATCGCCGGGAAGACCCGCTTGTCGGCCAGACGGCGGTCCAGATGGACTTCCATGTTGCCGGTCCCTTTGAACTCTTCGAAGATCACGTCATCCATGCGGCTGCCGGTGTCCACCAGGGCCGTGGCCATGATGGTCAGGCTCCCGCCGTCCTCGATGTTGCGCGCCGCGCCGAAGAAGCGCTTCGGCCGCTGCAAGGCGTTGGAGTCCAGGCCGCCGGACAGGACCTTGCCGCTGGGCGGCGCGATCGTGTTGTAGGCGCGGGCCAGGCGGGTGATGCTGTCGAGCAGGATCACCACGTCGCGCTTGTGCTCCACCAGCCGCTTCGCCTTCTCGATGACCATCTCGGCCACCTGGGCGTGGCGCTGGGCCGGCTCGTCGAAGGTCGAGCTGATGACCTCGGCCTTCACCTGCCGCTGCCAGTCGGTGACCTCTTCCGGACGCTCGTCGATGAGCAGGACGATCAGGACGATCTCCGGGTGGTTCTTGATGATCGCCCGGGCGATCGCCTGCAGCATCATGGTCTTGCCGGTCCGGGGGGCGGCCACGATCAGCCCGCGCTGCCCTTTCCCGATCGGCGTGATGAGGTCCATGACGCGGGTGCAGTACTCGCCCGGATCATGCTCCAGGTTGATCCGCTCCTCCGGGTAGAGCGGGGTGAGGTTGTCGAAGAGGATCTTGTCACGCGCGATTTCGGGATCCTCGAAGTTGATCTTCTCGACTTTCAGGAGAGCGAAGTAGCGTTCGCTCTCTTTCGGGGGGCGGATCTGGCCGGACACGATGTCGCCGGTCCGCAAATTGAACCGCCGGATCTGGGACGGCGAGATATAGATGTCGTCGGGCCCCGGGAGGTAATTGGAATCGGGGGCGCGGAGGAACCCGAAGCCGTCCGGGAGCGTCTCCAACACCCCTTCCCCATAAATGACCCCGTTCTTTTCGGTCTGGGCCTGGAGAATGGCGAAGATCAATTCCTGCTTGCGGAGGTTCGCGGCTCCGTCGATCTTCAGATCCTTGGCGACCTCGTTCAGTTCGGTGATGTTGCGCTGTTTGAGTTGGGTCAGATACATGACCGCCTCTTTTGCTGTCGTCGCTTGGGACATATCACTCCCTTACCTCCTATGTGACGATGATTAAAGGACCGGCTCGGAACCAAAACCATCTAACGGGTAAACCGCCTAGGTTTCATTGAGAACTGACCTGGGGAAGAATCTCAGAGGTGGTCGGCCTACACAGCCTGATCTGGATACAAGCATAGCCGCCGGCAAGCCCTTTGTCAACCCCAATGTGAAGGGTCTTTTGGGAGCCCCGCAAGCACCGCCCGCCTGGTTTGACGAGCATCAGCCCCCCTTGCTATCATGAGCCATCTTATGGAAGACCGGACTTTCACCCTGACCGAAGCCAAACAACTGCTTCCCCAGCTTGAGGAACAGCTGTTGGCCGTCAAGAAAGAGAAGGAAGTCCTGGTCCACTCCCATGGGGAGATCAAGAAGGCCAGCGCAAACGCCCAAGCCAATGGGGGCAGCTTCGCCGGCCCCCGCTACATCCGGGCCCTCGAGCATATCAGCGACAGCGTCGAAGCCATCCAGGAGATGGGGGTCCTGGTCAAGGACCTCGACATCGGCCTCTGCGACTTTCCCTACCAGATGAACGGCCGCGTCGTCTACCTCTGCTGGAAGCTGGGCGAGCCCGAAATCCGGTTCTGGCATGAGGTCGAAGACGGCTACGCGGGCCGCCAGCCTCTCGAAACCCTGACTGAGAGTTAGCCTGGGCCAAGTGTGATCTTCGTCATCATCGGGTACGACGGCCCGGAGGGCCAGGCCAGGCGCAAGCTGCGTCGCAAGGCCCACCTCGACCGGATGGACCCGCTGAACAAGGCTGGCAAAGTGATTCTGGCGGGGCCGTTCACCGACGGGGCGGGAAGCCTCATCGTCATTGAGGCCGCCTCGTTGGAGGAGGCAAAAGCGTTCGCCGCGAGCGACCCCTACGTCACCCAGGGCGTCTTCGCCCGCTATGAAGTCCACCCGTTCATGCAGGTCTACCCAACGCCATCGTAGGGGCAACCCTGCGTGGGTTGCCCGGCCATATGGTCTTCCCTGTCTTGAAGGGCTCGTTTCGATCAGGACAGGGGGATTTTCACTGCAGTGCGTTCGCCGGTGGCCTCATTCTGCAATACAAACTGCCCGGCGTCCTCCTGCGCAAGTTGAGCGTTGGCGTTCAGCAGTTCAATGCCGTAGACCATTCCGTCCGGGGCCAGGTCAATGTTCACTGCGTCGCTGACACGAACGGTCTTGACCTGGGCAGACTTGGCATGCAGGCGGATGTAAGCCACGTTGAGTCGTGGATCATAGGTGAGTGTCATGTGCGGCCCCCCGGAACGAGTTAATAGTATCGCGTCACGACCGTAATCACAAGCCAATCTTCTCCCTCCCGCACAGCGTACACTTCGACTTCCTTGGAAGAATACCGGCGTCCTTGCCAGGTTGATTCGAAGCGGAAATATTTTCGAAACCCCATGCGCCCAAACCTGGCCTGAAAGGACTCCCCTTCCTGGACGGTCGCCTGCACCTCTTCTTCGGTTGCCCCACGTTCAATGAGCCGCTCAAGCGCGTGAGGATGAAAGCGCATCACCATAACCCACTCTGAATGCGGATGTGTTTCTGCCGTACCTGCAGGATGAGACACCCGGAGGGGTGAAAAGTTTAATCAGGGGGGCCGCAGGGGGGAAGGGTTCCTCCCCTTTGTAAGGGGAGGCAAGGTGGGGTAGAGGTCATTGCGAGCGCAGCGAAGCAATCTGGCCTGTTCAGATCCGATGTAGGGGCGCATGGCGATACGCCCTCCCCCAATCCGGGAACCGTTCTTCGTAGGGGCAGGCCCCATGCCTGCCCTGATTCCAAATCCGATGTAGGGGCGCCGCGTGCCGCGCCCGTCTCACTTCTTTCAGTTCAGGCGGGAGTAGACCGGCACCTTTTTCTGCCTCAAATTTAAGTGGGGGCAGTGCACTCATTGGCCCCGAATCCTACCACTCATCCTCCGTAATGTCATGCAGGAGAAAAAGGGGGCGGGCGGCGCGCGAATCTAAAAAGTTACAGCCCGGCACAATGAAGGGGGACAGGCCCCGGTCGGAAGGGGGCCAGTCCCCGCGGGAGGCATACTAAACCTCGATCAAGTCCTTCTTTGCCAGCACCCGCTCGGACGGCAGCGGTTCGCGGAAGGTCATCTTCGAGTAGCAGGCGTAGGTCACGTAACAATCTTGTAAACAGTACTCGGCGATCTCCTTGCCGCGGCCGGTCTGCCACATCTCGGCGACCTGCTTGCCGGAGCCGGACTTACTCTCCACACCCAGGGCGCGCGCCAGCACGTCCAGCTTCACCCAGCCCCGCGTCTCCCAATTGCTCCAGACCGCGAGAGTGTCGTAGACCGGCTCGGTCCGGAATTTGGCCAGGCTGATCTCGACGGTCGGCTTGACCTGGTGGATGATCGACCGTTTCTTGATGAAGGGCAGGTCGAAGCCGAGGCCGTTGTGGGTGATGAACAGACCGGGCCGGTTCTTGCCGATCCAATCCCAGAATTGCTGGAGCAGTGCTTTCTCCTGGCCGCCGTACCAGGCCATGGCCCCCTGCGGTTCCATTGAGTCTGAGAAGGCGATCGCGCCGATGCACACGATCCGGCTGAAGGTCCCGTCGAAGGAGGATTTGTCGTAGTCCTTGTCTTGCTGCGCCGCTTCTCCCGCGGAGAGGAGATCCCCGCCCTCCGCAAGGT
>CAYLLY010000079.1:2245-9678 GCA_964384595.1 uncultured Nitrospirales bacterium | reverse complement strand
CCGCGACCCTCGCCTTGGCAAGGCGATGCTCTACCACTGAGCTATTCCCGCCCCGATCGCTGAAGAGACCCGCAGTATAAGGGGAATTCGCAAGGCGCGTCAAGGCGCGGCGACGGGGAACTTGTTCCGAATAAGCTGCTCCACCGCCGGGAAATACCGCTGCGGCAGATTCTTGAAGCGGCGGCGGCACTCCAGCACGGCCAGGTCGGCGTTCGGAAACTGGTGCGCCGCCTCCAGCAGGTTGTTGTAGTATTCGCGGATCTTGGACTCGACCCGGCTGTCCTTGGCGCCGGCCACTTCTTCGGCGGCCTCCGCCATCCGTCCTTCATGGGCGACGATCGCCTGGAAGCAGATGCCCTTGAAGCGCGAGGCGACCGTGCCCCGGCTGATCCCGAGCCGCTGGGCGACCGCATCAATCTCAAACCGCACCTCCCGCATGACCTCGAGAAAGGCGCCGTCGCCGGAAATGTCACGCCCCCCCGGCCCCACGATGATCGCCCGGCCCGCCGCATGGGACGGCGCGCTGAGGTTGAGATCGGTCTCGGTGATCACCTGGCCCTCGGCGAACACCACCGCGCGCTCCACGGCGTTGCGGAGATCGCGCACGTTGCCCCGCCATTCCTGGTGGCGCAGCGTCTGCATGGCGCGCTCCGAAAAGCCGACGATCGGCTTCCCCGCCTGCGCGGCGAACTGTTTCAGAAAGTGCTGCGCCAGCAACTCCACATCGCCCGGCCGCTCGCGCAGCGGCGGCAGGGTGACCTGCACGACGTTGAGCCGATAGTACAGATCCTCGCGGAAGCGCTTGGCCGCCACCTCCGCCTCAAGATCGCGGTTGGTCGCGGCGATTATCCGCACATCCACATGGCGCGGCGTCGTGCCCCCCACCCGGTCCACCTCGCCGGCCTGAAGCACCCGGAGCAGCTTCGTCTGGAGATCGAAGGGCAGCTCGCCGATCTCGTCCATGAACAGCGTCCCGTGATCGGCCTGCTCGAACCGTCCCTTCTTGTCCGCGTAGGCGCCGGTGAAGGACCCGCGCACGTGCCCGAACAGCTCGCTCTCGGCCAGCGTCTCGGTAATCGCCGCCATGTTGACCGCGACGAACGGGCCTCCGGACCGCGGGCTCAGTCGATGGAGAGCGCTGGCCAGCAGTTCCTTGCCGGTGCCGGTCTCGCCCGTCAGCAGCACCGGGCTGGACGCCGCCGCGACCTTTTTGATCATCTGGAAGACCTCGAGCACCCGACGGTCGCCGGTGATGAGCCCGTGGGCGGCGCACTCGGCCATGGCGGCTTCCTGATCGTGATGGAGCTGCGCCGGGGACGACACGGCCACAGGGCGGAGATCGTGGAACCGCTGCTCCAGTTCCTCGACCTGCGCGACCAGCCGGTCCCGCTCCACGTGCGCCTTGTGCAGCGCGCCGTCCAACGACTTGAGCTTCGTCTCCATCTCGCGGACCTGGCCCGTGGACCCCAACGCCGCCTCGCGCAACCTCTGCGCTTCGTCGATCGCCTGATCGAACTCCCGGTCGTGGGCGTCCAGGCGGGCGCGACTGGCGGCCAGCGCGGTTTCCGTCTCCCGCATCTGCCTCTCCAGCGCCGCGAGCCGCACCCGCACGGCCGCCCGCTCGTACACGGGCACCACGACCACGGTCCCGAGGAAGGCGACCAGCGGCGCGATGACCGGCAGGACCTGGCCGAAGGCCTTGAACAGGATGAAGGCCACGCTCACATAAACCAGCCCGGCGCCCGCCACCCGCAACAAGGCAAACGTCCACGAGCGGGTCGACACGGCCAGCGCGCCGATGAGTCCCATGAGCACGACCGCCAGGAACGTCCCGAGCGATGAGGGTGGATGCAACCAATGCTCCGTGAAGATCGTATTGAGGGCGTTGGCATGGACGAGGCCGCCCGGCGCGGCCCCGCCAAGGGGAACAGCCTTGAGATCGAACCCGGTCGCCGTCGCCAGAATGAGCACCGTCGCGCCCTTGAACCGCGCCTCGATTTCGCGGCGGCCTTCCGGCGTGGCGGCCAAGGCGAGGACGCTCGAGAACCCGTAATGCGGGAGGAAGGTCTCGGTCCACGGCCCGGCATAGTTGACCAGCATCTGTCCGCGCGCATCGATCGGAATGCGCGCGACACGGCCGGCATCCCCGTTGACCCCGCGCAGTTCCACGTGCCGCCCGGGCGCGATCGAAACCCGGTCGGGCGGCACACCGAGGGCCCCCATGGCCACCCGCAGCGAAAACGCCGGCAGCAGCCGGTCCTGCACCCGTACCACCATCGGCACTCGCCGGATCACGCCGTCGGGGTCCCGGTTGGACGCGATGTGCCCGGTCCCCCTGGCGGCCGCCGCCAGGTCGGCTTCCGGCATGAAGACCCGCCCGGTGGCCAGGAGTTTCCCGGAGTTCGGGCCGGCCTCCCAGGGCAGCCCGGCGGACCCGAGCGTATTGGTCAGCACCGACTGGCCATGCGCCTGCGCGGCCTCGCCGGACTTCTCGACGCCGGCCGGAAAGAGATCCACGCCGATCGGCAGGTACACACTCCGGGATTCAGCCATGGCCTTCATGAAGCGCAGGTCGCCGTCGGACGACGGCACGCTGAACACCACGTCGAAGGCGATCACCTTCGCGCCGGCGTTGGTCAGGATCTCCACCATCAGCGCGTGAACCGCCCGG
Source organism: uncultured Nitrospirales bacterium (assembly GCA_964384595.1). Taxonomy (GTDB): domain Bacteria; phylum Nitrospirota; class Nitrospiria; order Nitrospirales; family NS-4; genus SCTG01. The sequence continues at coordinate 7,007 of CAYLLY010000079.1, read as the reverse complement.
TCCCAGGGCCAGCGGCCCAGCGTGGCTACGCTGGTGTCGTCGCAGTCGATGAGCACGAGGCGCGGGTCCGTGGGAATGACCTGGCGAAGCCCGAACCGGATGTCGAGGGTCTTGTCTTCCCAGCTCTGAAAGGCCCCGGGCCAGAGCCAGAGCAGCGCCGCCACGAGCAGCCCGCAGGCCGCTCCGGCTGGCAGCAACCGGCGAACGTTGGGACGATCGCCGGCCTCGATCATTTGGTCTTCATCTCGTACACGCCGTCCCAGTCGGCGGGCGGCGGGTCGTTCATGAATTCCTGGGCCCGTTCGAGGTAGAGTTGGGACGGTCCGTCCGTCTTGTCGATCTCAAGCGCCCGGGTGAACGCGGCGGCGGCCACGGACCACTCCCGTCGCTTGTAGGCCTCCAGCCCCTCGTTATACGCCGCCAGGACCTGCAGTTTGAGCTCGGGCAACTCGCCCTTCCGGGCCGCCATCACTTCGTACACGCGCACGCCCTGCTTCTTGCCCTTGACCCGCAGCAGATCCAGTTCCCGCCACTCCACGGCGTCTTTGGTCATCTCGAACGTCCGCTCCGTCATCATGACTTCGGTATGAAACGGCTTGTTGGCGCCTTCGACACGGGAGGCCAGGTTCACGGCGTCCCCCATCACGGTGTACTCCATACGGGCGTCCGAGCCCATGTTGCCGACCAGCACCACACCCGTGTTGACGCCGACCCGCATCGCCAGCTCCGGGCGTCCTTCCTGCTTCCACTTCTCGCGGAGGGGACCCATGGCGGCCTGCATGTCGAGAGCCGTGTGCACCGCGCGGAGCGCGTGGTCCTCCTGCGGCAGCGGGTCGCCGAAAAACCACAGCATGCCGTCGCCGATGAACTTGTCGAGCGTGCCCTGGTGGCCGAATCCGATGCGGGTCATCTCGTTGAAGTATTCCTGGAGGACCTTTTGCAGGACCTCCGGCTCGAAGCCCTCGCAGATCGTGGTAAAGTCGGCCACGTCGGTAAACAGGATCGTGAGCTCCTTGCGCTGCCCGCCCATCAGCCGGGTGGCATCGCTCAGGAGCATCTCGACCACCGCGGGGGCGAAGTACGGAGCGAAGGCCGCGCGGGTCTTTTGTTTTTCCCGCTCGCCGGCGGCATACCGGTACGTCAGCATGCCGGCGCTGGAGAGCACTCCCACCAGCACGACGGGAGCGACCGGAAGAATGCGCCCGAACTCGATGAAGCCGTACCAGGCCCCCGCGATATACCCGCCGATCATGACGATCGCCACAAGCAGATAGATATACGGCTTCAGCCAAAGCGAGAGGAACGCCACGCCGATTGCCATCCCCAGCACCAGCATAATCACGGTGGTCGGCTCCGATTCCGTCAGGAACTGCTGGGTCAGGATGGTATTGATCATGTTCATGTGGACCCCGTTGAGAGGGTAGGCAGACTCCACGGGGACGGTACCGGTATCGCTCGCGCCCGTTGTGGAGGCGGCAAACAGGGCGACGGCGCCCTTGAGGTTTTTCTCCAACTCGGGGCGTTTTTCCGGATCCTCCGCTTCCTCCAACAGCTCGGCGGCGGAGATGTGCATGAACGACTCCTGCCACGTATTGGCAAAATTCACCGTGAGATGGCCATGCTCATCAACCGGAATCCGAAGGTCCCGCTTCGAAGTTGCACCCGGCAAGAGGGCGTCGCGGATGATCACGGCGTTCGGCTCGAGACGCACCTTGGACAAGTCGCTTTCCACGAGATCGACCGCAACCCGGAATGCGATGGCGGGAAACAGGCGATCCTTGACCTGGACGACCAGCGGGTTGCGCCGCACGCCTCCATCGGTATCGGCCGTGCGTGAGATATGGCCAACGCCGCGTGCCACCTGGCCGAAGGCCTCCATGGGCAGAAACCGCGTTTTGGCATAATAGAGCGTAAGCGGGGAATTGGTCGGGGCGGGCGCGGTATGGCGACGCAACAGTTCGGTCGGATACTGCATTTCCCGTTTCAGGTCCGCATCTTCACCCGATTCGGCCTCCATGCTCAGGCTGAGATCCAGGGCGCTGGCGAGATAGACGTTCCCCAGCGCGGCCAGCGCCTGCGAGAACGCGCGATCGTTTTCGTTCTTGGGGTCCTGCTTCGGGTTGGTGGGAAACGGAAAGAGCACGTCGAAGACGACGGCGCGGGCGCCGAGATCCCGGAGCGTGTCGACCACCTGTGCATTGACCGCCCTGGGCCATGGCCATCGGCCCAGGACGCTTACGCTGCTGTCATCGACATTGACGTGGACAAGGCGGGGATCCTGGCGGATCGGGCCCCGGAGCTGATGCATCCGGTCGCTGATCCGGAGATCCAGTTCATTAAGATAGGTGGGAAGCGCTAACTTAACCAGCCCGATCACGCAGGCCGCGGCCAATCCCGCGGCCAACGGCGGAACATACCGGGCAATGTCGGGCCGCTTTACCCGACCTCCCATAGCACCCCTTCATGTGCCCGGACTTGCTGCCCGACCCCAACACGACTGGTGTCCCGGCCGTCGTTATGGGTTCTTGTCGCCACCACTCTTGGACCGGCCCATGGTTCCCATCGTCTCGATCGGCTTCTCGCCCTTCTTGCGGCCCGGCACGCCGATGATGTCGATCGGCTGCTCCGGCTTGTCAGGCTGTTTGCCCAAACTGCGCTGGCCGGCTTTCGCGCCCGGCATGTCGATGTTCTTACGATCGCGCGCGACCTGCAGATCGTCCTTGTTGGACGTGTAGATCGGCACCATCGCGGAGGCCCAGTTGGGATCCTTGGTCTTGTTCCTCAGAATGCCCTGCACTTTCGTGAGATAGACCGTCGCCTCGCTCACCTGGTCCCCCTCGATCAGCGCAGATTCGAACGGCACCGTGCTGGCCATGGCCTTGATGGTCTCCTCACCGAACGGCGCGGAAATCTTGAATTCCGCCGCCGCGCCCTCATCGCCGAACGAATATTTCTGTCCGCCCTGGATGCGGGCCTCGTTGTTGAACACATTGGGGACCAGGTGCACCACTTTGCCCTCGGCCGTGTAGTAATCCAGCTTCAGATAGGCGTCCTTCTCGGACTCGACGTAGATAATGAGCCGCTCACCCTCGACGAAAGGCTCCCCCTCTTTCTTGTTGGTCGCAACCTTCAACCCGAAATTCGAAGAGGCCGGCACGGCCGCCGGATCCTGGATCTTCTTGGCGAGTTCCTTGGCGTTCAGCCGCTGCCTGATGAGCTCGCCGACCTCCTTGGAATTCGGCGTCGCGGTCATCCAGACACAGACCTGGTTGGCCTTCACTTCTTGCTTGGTGATACGCTCGTTGCTGAGTCCGACCCGGCTGGCCGCCGCCACGACTTCCGGTTCCAGGCCGCGGGTGCCGAGCTTGTCGGCGTTTTCCGTGAAGGCTTTGATCTTCTTCAGAGCGGCTTCCCTGGCAAGGGCCAAGGCCTTCTTCTGGGCGGACAGGAGGCTCTCGTCGTCACCCAAGCGGTAACAGGCCGAACCCTGCACCTGGCTGCCATCGGCGGACACGGTCTTGGAAGGCTCGACCGCCAGTTGAGGTCCGGCCAAGGCCTGACCGGACAGAAAGCCGGTCATCAACGCCGTCGCAGCGATTTGTGTGAACGTTGGGTGCCTCATCGAACCCTCCCCGCCTTCTTCGTATTTCATTGTCGTCCTTAGGCAGGCGCTTGTCAATCCTCCGGGACAGTCCTGCCCCTTCATCCCCACTGTAGTTACAGCAAGGCTGATACCAGGCCCGTGCCCCTCTGCGGCGCCGACAGAATTAAGATGTTACTATTTGTAAAATCAGGCGATTGCGAACGGGAGTGGAATGCGACTCCATCACGGGCTCTCGGTGCGTGCGTCGGTCATGCATGGGCTCCCATGCAGGCGCACACTCCCAGGTACTGTCTTGATGTATTTATGAAAATTTTGCCGACGGGGGATCGGCAGGCACGATGAGAACGCCCCGGGTCGAGCCATCAGTCGGCGGTGGGCCGGCCTCACTGAGAGGAACTGAGAACCCAGCCGCATGGGTGTGACCGCCGCCGCCGTACTTCACGGCGATCCTGGCGACATCGACTCCCCCTGCTTGCGATCGCAGGCTGAAGTGGCGTCGTCCGTTGCGGTCATGCCAGATCAAACAGAACGGCCGGCCGGGCGAAAGCTGTTCGCCGATCTGGCTGGTGAGCACCGCGCTTTGCACGCACGGCACCGTCTCCCCCTCGAACCGAACCCGCACCGTATGGCGGATGATCTTCTTCACCAATTCCTGCTCGAACCGAAGGATGGCCCGCCCTTCCTTCTCCAGCACATCCTTGTTCAGGGAATCCCACGACTTGAAATCATACGGATAGGAATTCAACCCGGCGCTGATCTCGCGGCTGCCCGGCAGCTTCCACGCCCACAGGTCCTTGTCCTGCACGTATTGCAGCAGCCAGGGCGCCGCCGTGCCGTGGGCCCACTCCCAGGCCAGCACCGCCCCGCTCTTTTCCAGATCGAAATGGACATACGGCAGGCCGTTCAGTTCCTCTCGTGCCGTGATATGGTGGTCAAGAACCTGGAGCGCCGCCGCCTGTCTGGCCATTTCTTCCAGGACCGGCCGGGGATAACTGAAATCGACGATCACGACCTTACGACCGGCACAGCTGACCGGCGGCGGGTGGCCATGATCGGCAGGAACGAACTCGGCCGCAGGGTATCGCTTCCAAATCGCCCATGCGGCGCCAAACCCATCGGTGCAGTCGGCATGGTAGAGAACCAGATCGGGAACCATGA
>CAYLLY010000079.1:0-2145 GCA_964384595.1 uncultured Nitrospirales bacterium | reverse complement strand
CCCTTGTCTTCTCCGGCCACACCGCCGCAACCGTGCCCGGTCTGCACCGGAACCCTCGAAGGCAGCACCCACGAACTCTGATTGAGCCCGGCTTTTCGGCTGGACAAGCGAACATTCCCGTATGCTACACTCCGACCATGCAGGTCCTCACGGCGCTCTCAACAGCCACCGGCACAGAAGATGCGCTCGAGGAAGTCTGTCGTGACGTCTCCGCCGGATTGGCGGGCCGGTCGGTCGACCTGGCGTTCGCGTTCTTTTCTCCCGGCCATTCCGACTCGGCCGACCTGATTGTCTCCACGATACGCGAACGGCTCCGCCCCAAAGTCCTGCTGGGCTGCTCGGCTGAAAGCGTGATCGGCGGCGCTCAGGAAGTGGAAGGCCGGCCGGCCCTTTGCCTCTGGGCGGGCCATCTGCCAGGCGCCACGTTCACGCCGTTCCACCTTGAGTACGTGGAAGCGGGCGACGGGATCAGGATCACGGGCTGGCCCGACACGATGCCCGGCCTCGAGCACAACCCCTCGTTCCTGGTCATCGCCGAGCCTTTCACCACCGCGCCGGCCGAGGCTTTTCTGGAAGACCTCGAAACACGCTACCCCGGCGCTTCCGCGATCGGCGGGATGGCCAGCGGCGCGCAGGAACCGGGCGCAAACCGTCTCATCTTCAACGGGACGGTGGTGGACCGCGGGGTGATCGGCGTGGCCGCGACCGGCGCCGTCAGCATCCGGACCATCGTCTCGCAAGGCTGTCGGCCGATCGGCGACCGCCTCATGATCACGCAGGCCGAGCAGAACGTCATCCACGAACTCAGCGGCAAATCGGCGCTCGACCGTCTGCGGGAAGTCTTCGCGCTCCTCTCGCCCGCCGAACAGCGCCAGGCCGAGCGGGCGCTCCATCTGGGCATCGTCATTGACGAGCACAAGGATCAATTCGAACGCGGGGATTTCCTGATCCGAAACCTGGTCGGGGTGGATCAGAAAACCGGCAGCCTGGCGGTGGCCGATTACGTGCGGGTCGGCCAGACCGTGCAGTTCCAGATCCGGGATGGCGCCTCGGCCAGTGAGGACCTGCGCGCGTTGTTGACCGGCGAGCGCGCCGCCCCGAGCGCCGGCGACCCGATCGGTGCCCTGCTCTTCAGCTGCAACGGGCGCGGCCAGCGGTTTTTCCGCACTCCCCATCACGACGTCACGGCCGTGCGTGACCAGATGGGCGGGATTCCGGTGGGGGGCTTCTTCGCCATGGGCGAGATCGGGCCGGTCGGCGGGAACAACTTCCTCCACGGCTACACCGCCAGCATCGCCTTATTCTGCAAAAACGACTGATCCCGCCGCTCCACCCGCTTCCCTTCGGCACTTGACCACCGTCCAGCCCGCGCCGTAGCATACAGGGATCGGGCAACGTTTGATTCGAGACAAGGGGGACACACCATGAGACTCCGTTGGCTCGCATACCTTGGTGTTCTGATCCTGGCGGGCGCCGGCGTGATCACTGCACCAGCGTCGGCCTCACACGTGCGGCAACTCAGCGTGCAGGAAGTGAAGGGCGCGCTCGACAAGGCACACAGCTTGCGCGAGAAAGGCTTTATCCTGGTGGACGTGCGGTCCGTCGAAGAGCACGACACGGGCGCGATCCCCGGCACCGATCTGAACATCGAGTTCCGGGAGATGGCTCAGCGCCATAAGGAGATCGGCGCGGGACCCGACGATCACATCGTCGTGTACTGCCAGTCCGGCAAGCGCAGCAACATCGCCGCCGACACCTTGACCGAACTCGGCTACCGGAACGTCTATAACATCCGCGGCAGCGTGAATGCCTGGATGCAGGCCGGATTCGCGCTGGCCGGCGGGCGCCGTTGATCCGCTTTTTATTGTTTCTGGCGCTGCTCTGGGTACCCGCTTCCGCGTGGTCGGAGGCGGCCTCGCCGACAGCCGGGGATGAGTCGCGTGTCCGCGCGCGAAGCCTCGGGCTGGCACTCGGCGCCTATCCCACCGGCACAGTGAACGCCATCACCGATGTCCCGGGCGTCACAGTCGGCCACCGGACCCTGATCAGCGGAGACGGCAAGCTCGTGCCCGGCAAGGGCCCGGTCCGCACCGGCGTCACCGTCGTGATTCCCCGCGACGACGTGTGGCGGAAGAAAGTCCCGGC
>CAYLLY010000078.1:0-9774 GCA_964384595.1 uncultured Nitrospirales bacterium | reverse complement strand
GCCTTGACGTGTCTTTCGGACGTGGGGTATGCTGAATTTCGGTTGCGCAGTGTACGAGGCGGGGGACAGATTTGAAATCTGTCCCCATGAGCCGGCGGGCGCGACCGGGTGAAGGAGGGCCGCATGGAGAAACAGGAGAAAAAGTCCGACGCCAAACGGGGAGGCGCGCAGCCCAAGGACGAAGCCAAGGCGAGCGCGAAGGTCGTCGAAACCGGCAAGAAGCTCAAGGAAGATATGGATAAGGTGATGGACGAGATCGACGACGTCCTGGAAGAGAACGCCGAAGAGTTCATCAAGAATTACGTGCAGAAGGGGGGGGAATGAGAGCGCTCTTCTACTCCGTCGCCGCCCTTTTAGTCCTGCCCCTCCCGTCCTTCTCCCAGTCCGCGTCCCTTCCGTCAACTCCCGGCGAGAAGCCTGGTTATGAAGACCGGCATCCCGAAGGGCTGTTCTCCCGGGTCGTCGCGGCTCATGGCCATGAAATGGTCATGGGCCATGCCCGCAGCTTCCAAATCATTCCCGTCAAGCCCAGTGAGACCTTCTCCGCCGACGTGCCCGAGATCTTCGTCGTCTTCCAAGTGAATCAGCACGAAAGCGAGTTTAAAGTCTACGGGCGCTGGGTCGTCGAAAAAGGGGAAGGGGTCCCGGCGAACCACGTGCTCGGCACCGATGTCATGCTGCTGATGACCGAGGATGAATCGGGCTATCTCTCGCTGAAGCGGCCCTCGGCCGGCTGGCCGGTCGGGGACTACAAAGTCCAGATCTTCACCGGGACCGGCGTGTCGGATATGGATCCAATCGGCACGCTCCGCTTCAAGGTGCTTCCCGCCAAGACTGCTTCCTGAACGCGCCGCGTTCCCCGGCGTGCAGTTTGCTACTAGACGATTTCACCTATGATCGACGCGGCGCCGGTTTGACAAGGGTGTCTCCCTGGACTATGCTTTGGAAGGCGTTCGATGCGGTTGTTCACGTTTTTCCAAAGGAGACAACGTGCCCGCTCCGGTGCTCAGGGAATGGGTGATCCTGCCCTCCGATCCCGAGGTCTGCCGGATGCTGGCCGATGCGCTCGGCCTGCGGGACCTCACCGCCGCCGTTCTGACGGCGAGGGGGCGCCGGACGCCGGAGGCGGCCCGGGCGCTTCTTGACGGAGCGGAGGCCGCGGGCCCTGATCCCTTTCTCCTGGCCGGCATGGAACAGGCGGTGGACCGGTTGCACCGCGCCGTCCAATGCCGGGAGCGGGTCCTCGTCTATGGGGACTACGATGTGGACGGGGCCTCCGCCACCAGCCTCTATCTGAGCTTTCTGAAAGGGCTTGGCCTCTCCGCCGACTTCTACATCCCGAATCGCATCAAGGAAGGATACGGGCTCAACGCCGACGCCGTCAGGCGGATCGCCGCGTCCGGCGCCGCCGTCCTGATAACGGCCGACTGCGGGACCACGTCGATTGACGAGATCGCGCTGGCGCAGTCCCTGGGGATGGACGTCATCGTCACGGATCACCATTTGCCCGGGCAAACCCTTCCGCCCGCCCTCGCGATCTTGAATCCCTGCAGGCCCGATTCGGGCTACCCGTTCGCGGGGCTCTGTTCCGGAGGGCTCGCCTACAAGGTCGCGTCGGCGTACCGCGCCAAGTACGGCTCGGTGGAATCGGATCCGGAGTCGCACCTGGATCTGGTCGCGCTCGCGACGATCGCCGATGTCGCGCCGCTCCAGGACGAAAACCGGACCATGGTCCGTCAGGGTCTCCGGTTGCTGTCGCGGGGCGCCCGTCCGGGCATTCGGGCCCTGAAGGCGGCGGCCGGCATTGATGGAGCATGCGGGGTCGGGACGGTCGGGTTCACGCTGGCTCCCCGGATCAATGCCGCGGGACGCCTGGGGGACGCCGCCGACGCGGTGCGGTTGCTGTTGACGGAGGACGACCGGGAGGCCGCGGAGCTGGCCGGCCTGCTCAACCGGCTGAACCAGGAGCGGCAGCGTGTTGAAGAAGGGATCGTCACCGAGGCCATGCAGGCGGCCGAAGCGACGCCGCGTGGCCCTCTCGTGCTGGCGTCGCGGGGCTGGCATCAAGGCGTCGTCGGGATCGTCGCGGCCAGGCTCGTGGAACGGTTTCATCGGCCGGCCGTTCTCATTGCCGTGAACGATGAGGGCATCGGGAAAGGGTCGGCGCGCAGCGTGGCCGGGATCAACGTGTTCGAGGCGATCGCGCAATGCCGGGATTCTCTCGACGCGTTCGGGGGGCATGCGGCGGCGGCCGGCCTGACGGTTCGCGAGGACCGTATCCCGGAGTTTCGCGCCCGCCTTGCGGACGTGCTGCAGGGGCCGCTCAGCAGCCCGGCCTCGCGCCCCCGGCTGATCTGCGATGCCGAGGTGGAGCCTCGCGGGTTGTCGCCGGCCGCGGTCCGGGAATTGGGGCGCTTGGGACCGTTCGGCTCGGGTAATCCGGAACCGACGCTGCTGCTGAGAAATCTCCGGATCACGTCGGCGAGGATCGTCGGGACAAACCATCTCAAACTGGCCCTCACGGGCCGGAGCGGCCCACGGCTTGATGCGATCGGGTTCAAGATGGGGTCCCTGGAGTCACGCGGGATCTCCCGGTCCGAGCCGATCGATGTCGCCTGCGCCCTCGACGTCAATGCCTGGAACGGCACGGAGCGGGTCCAACTCCGCTTGAAAGACGTGCGGGCCGGCGTCAACGGCTGAACCAGCGTATGGCCACCACCACCGCGCCAAGTGTCCACGAGCTGATCGAACAGGTCCGGCGCTACAATCCCGGCGCGCAGGTGGACGTGATCCGGAAAGCGTATGATTTCTCGGCCCGGGCGCACGAAGGCCAGGTCCGCCGCTCCGGCGAACCCTACCTGCGGCATCCGCTGGCCGTCGCCGAGGTCCTGGCGGCCTTGAAGCTGGACGTGCCGGCCATTGTGGCTGGACTCCTTCACGATACGGTCGAGGATACGGTCTGCACGCAGGAGCAGATCGAGGAGGCGTTCGGCAAGGACGTGGCCCGTCTCGTGGACGGCGTCACGAAAATCGGCCAGATCCATTTCAAAAGCTACGAGGAAAAACAGGCCGAGAATTTCCGCAAGATGCTGATCTCGATGGCCGACGACATCCGGGTCATCCTGATCAAGCTCGCGGACCGCCTGCACAACATGCGCACGCTGGAGCACCTGAGCCCGGCGCACCAGACGAAGATCGCCCAGGAGACGCTCGAGATCTACGCGCCGCTGGCGAACCGCCTCGGCATCGGCTGGATGAAGTCGGAACTGGAAGACCTCTGCTTCAAGGCCATGAAGCCCGACGTCTACGCGGCGCTGGCCGAACGGGTGCGGAAGCGGATCGAAGAGCGGGAGCAGTACATCCAGGAGGTCATCGGGGTCGTGCGGGCCAAGCTGGCGGAGCATGGGCTGGCCGGTGAGCTCGTCGGTCGCTCCAAGCACCTCTACTCCATCTACCAGAAGATGGAGCGGCAAGGCGTCTCGTTCGACGAGGTTTACGATATCACCGCCATCCGGGTCATCACCGACACGCAGATGAACTGCTATGCCATCATGGGGCTCATCCACTCCCTCTGGCGGCCGGTGCCGGGCCGCTTCAAGGACTACATCGGCGTGCCCAAGTCCAACCACTACCAGTCGCTGCACACCACCGTCGCCGGGCCGAAGGGCGAGCACGTGGAGTTTCAGATCCGGACGCAGGAGATGCACCGCGTTGCTATTGAGGGCATCGCGGCGCACTGGACGTACAAGGAGCAGGGCGAGATCGACGAGGCGGAGAAACGCGTCTTCAAGTGGCTGCGCCAGTTGCTCGAATCCCACCAGGACCTGACCGACAACCGCCAGTTCATGGAGTCGGTCAAGCTGGACCTCTATTCGGACGTCGTCTACGTCTTCACGCCCAAGGGCGCGGTCAAGGAACTGGTCAAGGGCTCGACGCCGATCGACTTTGCCTATGCCATCCACACCGAGATCGGCGACCACTGCAACGGGGCCAAGGTCAACGGCAAGATGGTGACGCTGAAATATCAGCTCCGGAGCGGCGACACGATCGAGGTCTCGACGTCCCCCAGCCAGGTGCCCCATCGGGACTGGCTGAAGTTCGTCAAGACCGCGCGGGCCAAGAACAAGATCAAGCATTGGCTCCGCGTGGAGGAGGCCAAACGGAGCCTGGAGGTCGGCAAACGGCTGCTGGAACGGGAGCTCCGCCGCCACAACGCCGCCCTGGGGCCGCTGCTCAAGACGTCCCGCATCCAGGACGCCGCCCGGGAGTCAGGTCTGCCGGGCCCGGACGAATTGTTCACGGCCATCGGCTACGGCCGCGTGTCCGCCATCCACGTCGCCAACCGTCTCTGTGCCGCCGGCGAGGAGCGGCCTGCCGCCGCCGGCGCCGTCGTGGACGCGGAGGAGAAGGCGGTCGCGAAACGCGCCGCGGGCGAGGAAAAGGGCGTCAAGGTCAAAGGCGTCCACGATCTGATGATGCATCTGTCCAAGTGCTGCGGGCCCGTGCCGGGCGACCGGATCATCGGCTACATCACCCGCGGCCGCGGATTGACGATTCACACGGCGGACTGTCCCAACCTGGACGCGCTCGACTATGACAAGGCGCGGCTGGTGGAGGTCGATTGGGACATGGCGCACCTGGCCACGGTGTCCGTCAAGATCTCCGTCCTGACGCTCGACAAGCCGGGGATGCTGGCCAACGTGTCGGCGGCCATCACCAATGCCGAGGCGAACATCAGCCGGGCCGAGATCACGACGCGGGAGGACCGCAAGGCGATGCTTGATTTCATCGTGGAAGTGCAGAACACGGCGCACCTGGACCGCGTGGTGAAGGCCGTCGAGAAGATCGACGGGGTCTTGCAGGCCCGCCGCGTGCGAACCTGGCAGGAAACGAAGTAGGCACGGGTTCTGACACCGTTTTCTTCCTTTGTAGGGGCGCACGGCTGTGCGCCCTCTTAATCTGCATCCCCTCGCCCCTTTGAGGGAGAGGGTTAGGGTGAGGGGTGTCATCCTGAGCAAAGCGAAGGATCTCGCTTCTCGAAGGATCGCAGGTCCTGCCGCCGCATAGCCCAGCGCAGCTGGGGAACCCGTTGCTCTTTGGGGGGGTCCTGTCGTCGAACAGCCCGGACGTGCTCAGAGCGTTTCGGCGTCGCAGCCCCGCAGACTCGCGCTGTACGCTCTTCCGCTCCGCCCGGGCGCCCGTTCGACGCCACCCCATCAATCTTGCAACGGGTCGGGCCGCCGTCGTTTCACCCGTTGCAGTCTCGGAGCAACGGGTACCCGGGAACCCGGCTGTACGCCCCACGCTGCATCTGGGTGCCCATGCGGCGTCACCCGCTTGCTCAAAGCCTTCCCTGCGATTTTCGCTTGTCTTAAGCTACCTTAGAACGATCTGTATCTAAAAGTGCAAACTGAACTTTTCGCGCTAAGTTAAGAAACACATAAACCTGTAGCGAGCACGGCATCACAGGGGTATAATGCCTCCCACTAAAGTAGGAGGGATTGTCATGAGCTACAAAAAATTCCTAGTTCCCGTTGGAGTAGCTGTGGCAGTTTTGATTGCGGGCAATTCTCATGCCGTTCAGACTCCAGTAGAGACACATAAAACATCTTCTGATCCGGTTATTGAGAGGTTGCTCAACCAGATTGGAGCGCAGGAACACGCACTTCTTCTTCACAAGCCAGCCTCTGGGACAATTTATGCAGGACATCGGTCACATGGCTCACACGGATCACATGAATCTCATTTCTCTCATAGCTCGCATAGGTCTGGCGGATAAGAAATAGCTGCCTTAATCAGTGAGTATTGGAGGAACCTATGAAAAAGTTCCTCATCCCCTTAGCAACTGCAATCGCTGCGCTTGTCTCTCAGCAAAGTTTAGCTTCTGATCCTAGCAACCAAGATAAGGTTTCTGTGTCAAGCCCTACTGCATTAACCACCAACCAAGATGTGGCAATTGTTCCACTAAAAACCAAGTTATCCGACGACACATCAAATCTAATGCTAGTGAAGGCGAAAGCCAATGTGATAATGGCTAGTCATCGGTCCCACCGTTCACACGGTTCGCATAGATCACATAGGTCACATAGATCTGGCCGATAGTAAACCTTCGGTAAAAGAGTCGGTTCTCAAAAGTAAAAAGGTATGGAAAAAGAAGCTAAAACAATATCACTTAACTTTGATAGCCAAGTGTTCAGCCTGATTGCTATAAAGAAGGCTGCCTACAGATACATAGACTCTTTCTCTGCTGACATTAGCATTGAGAATAATGAAGTCAGATGCTTGTTGAACTTTACTTCTCCAAAAAGTGATGAAAGTTGTGCGAGACTCGCAGATGACTTCAAAAAGGAGGTTTTGGACCAAGACCTCAGAGAAAAATTAAAAGCTGAGACCGAACCAGTACGAAACTTGATCTTGGCGCATGCTTTTTCTAAGACTGGAATAGTAAGCAATGAGCCAGTTTCAGGCGATTGAGTTCTACAAGACTTCCAAGTCCTCCTATAGACTCCTTCCGTTTCGCTTCATACCTTTAGATGAGGAACGGTACGTTCTGACTAACATGGCCGGGGAATACCTCGTATCTGTAAGGGATAAACTCTCTGACCTTCTGCAGCACAAACTCTCTAATGACGATCCGACTTATATTGAGTTGAGGGCTCGCCATTTCCTCATAGACGAGGACTCCTCTATAGCCCCAGAGCTACTATCTATAAAGCTTAGAACAAGGTACGACCGACTTGCTGAGTTTACAGGGCTACACATCTTCGTTGTCACGCTGCGGTGCGAACACAGTTGTCCTTACTGTCAGGTTTCCAGGCAATCGGAAGATAAGCTTAGATATGACATGTCCCCTGAGATTGCGATTGGGGCAATAGATTTAGCTCTTCGGTCCCCATCCCGAAATATAAAAATTGAGTTTCAGGGCGGAGAGCCATTGCTAAATTTTGAACTAATCAAATTCATAGTTCTTGAAGCAAAGAAGAAGAATCAACAACGTGGCAAGAACTTGGCTTTTGTTATTGCTACGAACCTAGCGTTAGTAAGCCAAGAGATCCTGAAGTTTTGTAGGGAACATTCGATACTAATATCGACCTCTCTGGATGGACCTAAAGATCTTCATAACACCAACCGACCTAGGCCGGGGGGCAATAGTTATGAGAAGACGATAGAGGGCATCAAACTTGTTCGTGAGATGTTGGGTAGAGACCAAGTTTCAGCATTGATGACGACGACGGAGGCAAGCTTGAATCGTGTCAAAGAAATCATCGACGAGTATCTTGCTCAAGACTTCAACGGAATATTTCTTAGACCGCTTTCCCCTTACGGATTTGCGATAAAAACTAAGTCTTACCGAGCCTACAACGCTGAACGATGGCTGGACTTCTATAAGGAAGGCATTGAGTACATCATCGAACTCAATCGCCAGAACATTAACTTCATGGAGTATTACGCGGCAACCGTCTTAAAAAAGATGCTAACGAGTGAAGATCCTGGTTATGTTGATCTAATGAGTCCATCGGGGATTGGAATTGGAGCGGTTGTGTACAACTACGATGGCTCTGTCTATGCTTCTGACGAGAGCAGGATGCTAGCTGAGATGGGTGAGGAGAAATTCAAACTCGGCAAGGTTCTAGAAAATAGTTATGAGCAGATATTCACTTCTCCTAACTTGCTCGATCCCCTAGAGGAATCATTTGCATACAGTGTGCCCATGTGCAATGACTGCGCCTTCGAACCGTACTGTGGCGCTGATCCGGTCTTTCACTATGCCTTATATAAAGACTATGTTGGTCGCAAGCCCGAGTCAGAATTTTGCTCTCGTAACATGGAGACCTTTCGTTTTTTGATTAAGAAAATGGAAGGCGATAGATTTGTCAGGCAACTTTTCACGAAGTGGGCCAATAACTAATGCTAAAACTCCACGGTAATCTGCCAGTCTTGAATTCGGCAGCTAAGGACTCATACCTCGTAACAGTCACAACGAACGCAAACCTTCCCCCAGTGCTGAAAAAGAACCGAGCCTTACTGATGCAGCCCAATCAAGATCCGAAAGGCTATAAAGCCATATTGACCAGAGAGCAAGGAAGCAAAGTCTTTGATGGTGATAGCGATGTCTTTCTAGTCTCGGCTGAATATGACTATCTCAATGAGGGCGACATCATTAGATTAGGTCCTTCCTCTGGGTCGTTCAATTCCCTCTATAGGAGAAACTCGCCGCACAACACAATTCTTTTGACCGAGCAATGCAATCATTACTGCTTAATGTGCTCACAACCACCTAAGGATGTTGATGACTCTTGGTTGCTTCAAGAAGCCTTTGAGCTCATAAGCCTGATACCGACTGACACTGAAGCCCTAGGCTTTTCAGGAGGAGAGCCCACCCTTTATGGAGATAGGCTTATCGATCTCCTTCACCATACAAAAAGGTCCCTGCCTAACACAGCGATAGACATTTTGTCGAATGGACGGGCCTTTAAAGATCTTGAGTTCGCTAAAAAGTATGCGGCTGTTGAACATCCAGATATGCTCATAGGGATACCGATCTACTCAGACGATCCTGTTCGTCACGACTATGTGGTGCAAAGTAGAGGAGCATTTGATGACACAATCAAGGGAATACTAAACCTCAAGAAAGTGAAGCAAAAGGTTGAAATCCGTATTGTCATTCACAAACAAACGATAGATCGTCTGGTTAAAACATGTGAGTTCATAGCCCGCAATCTATTGTTCGTTGATCATATAGCCTTGATGGGTCTGGAGATAACTGGTTTCACCCGACCGAACCTGGAGCTTCTTTGGATAGATCCCTATGAATATAAGGACATTCTTAGCGAAGCAGTAGCAGTTCTCAATGGCTATGGCATGAATGCGTCTGTTTACAACCATCAACTTTGTACGGTGAATCCCGATGTGCTAGGGAACTATAGAAAATCAATAAGCGATTGGAAGAACGAATATCTGGAAGAATGCGTTTCTTGCACGAAGAGAGGAGATTGCGGGGGGCTATTCTCTTCTGCAAAGATGTACAAACACAGTAAATACATAAAGGCTTACAGATAGCCCTTAAGCCTTGCATCGGCCAATTAAGTTGTGATTCAATGGGTTGAAGTTATGCTGAAAAGCCACATGGATGCTGAGAAGGCTATCCAAGCTGTAGCCTTTCTCGTCCAGATTCTCCCCTCACCTGACATCCACCGAGTGGTCCATGTCCTCTATTTTGCCGAAAAGGCGCATTTGGCGAAGTATGGACGGACTGTCACCAACGACTCATATATTGCTATGCCCTTTGGCCCTGTGCCTAGCAACTTGTTTGATTTAATAAAAAGTGTGCGCGGGGATGGTGATAGCCATTATTTGGACAAAAACCCTGATATTGTAAGGCATGCCAAAGAAACACTGAAAGTCTACGATCACAACTTGGCAATTATTGGATCAATAGACTTTGATCTGCTCAGTGAATCGGACAAGGAATGTCTTTTAGAAGCGAGAAAGGAATTTGGTGATTTACCATTTCCTGTTCTCAGTAAGATAAGCCATGATGCGGCTTGGAAAGCCACAGCAAAAAACAAACAGATCGCGTTGAAGAATATTGTAGAAACCTTACCGGACGCCCAATCGATTCTGCGCCACCTCAGAGAAACCTGTAAGTTATAATTGAGTCTTGGCCGCTACGGATCTTGTTCCAGGAAAAATTCTGCACTTATGGTGTGACTTTACTAGAAGGTGTGCCATTGTTAGTTGAAAATTGACGAAGCGGCTCCGGTGTGGTGCAGT
>CAYLLY010000077.1:0-9827 GCA_964384595.1 uncultured Nitrospirales bacterium | reverse complement strand
CCCGGGTGCTCTATCACAAGGCCAACCCGGACAAGACGTTCCTGATCGTGGACGCCGCCATGAACGACCTGCTCCGGCCGTCGCTCTATGGCGCGTACCACGAGATCAAACCGGTGCGGGAGCCCCGCGACAGGCTCCAAAAGCAGGTCCTGGCGGACGTCGTGGGCCCGATCTGCGAGTCGGGCGACTTTCTCGCCAAGGACCGGATGATGCCGCTGGCGGACCCGGGCGAGCTGCTCGCCGTGATGAGCGCCGGCGCCTATGGGTTCAGCATGGCGTCGAACTACAATTCGCGTCCTCGCGTGGCGGAGGTGCTGGTGCGGGACGGGGAGTTCCACGTCATTCGGGCGCGGGAGGAGTACGCCGATCTCGTGCGCGGCGAGACGATCCCGGCGTTCCTCAATCAGGGGGCGGCATGAAGAAAATCCCCTTTATGAAATTCTCCGGCGCGGGCAACGACTTCCTCGTTGTGGACAACCGGGATCGCGTGGTCGATCCCAAGAAGATGTCCGCCTTCGTGGCCGGCGTCTGCCGCCGCCATCTCTCGGTCGGCGCGGACGGCCTCATCTTCGTGGAGAAGTCCCGCAAGTACGATTTCCGCTGGCGGTTCTACAACAACGACGGGGGCGAGGCGAACTTCTGCGGGAACGGCGCCCGGTGCGTGGCGCGGTTCGCGCACCTGAAGAAAATCGCTCCCAAGGCCATGCGGTTCGAAGGCGTCGCGGGCGTCGTCGAGGCTGAGGTGGACGGGGAGCAGGTCACCGTCCGCGTGCCGGATCCGAGCGGCGTCCGGTTGCACATCCGCCTGGCGATCCCGATGCATCGCCGGCGGAGGAATGATATCCCGGGGCAAACGAGCGTGTCGCATGAAGGGACGACGCTGGAGGGCCATGTCATCAATACCGGCGTCCCCCATTTCGTGTATTTCGTGTCGGACACGGCGACGGCAGAAGTCATCGGGATCGGACGACCGATCCGCTGGCACGAAACGTTCAAGCCGGCCGGGACGAACGTCAATTTCGCCCAGGTGGTGGACCGCCATACCCTCAAGATTCGGACGTACGAGCGCGGCGTCGAGGATGAGACGCTGGCCTGCGGGAGCGGCGCGCTTGCCTCGGCCCTGCTGGCCGCCCTGGTCCACAAGGTGGAGTCGCCGATCACGGTCATTCCCCTCAGCCGGATGCCTCTGCGCGTCGCGTTCAGTCGAAGCGGGGAGCAGTTCACGAATCTCACGCTGACCGGCGAGGCGCGGGCGGTTTATGAGGGGCATATGCGTCCCGAGGCCTGGGAGTACCGGATGCAATGACGTTCCACGGCTCGCTGGTCGCCATCATCACGCCGTTCCGCAACGGCGTCGTCGACGAGAAGGCGCTCGGCGATTTGATCGAGTGGCAGATCGCGAGCGGGACCGACGGGATCGTGCCGTGCGGGACGACGGGCGAGTCCGCCACGCTCACGCACGAGGAGCACAAGCGGGTCGTCGAGATCACCATCGAGGCCGTGAAGCGGCGCGTGCCGGTGATCGCCGGGACGGGCTCCAACGCGACGGACGAGGCGATCGATCTCACCCGCCATGCCCGATCGGCCGGGGCGGACGCCGCGCTGCTCATTTCGCCGTACTACAACAAGCCGACCCAGGAGGGCCTCTACCGGCACCACAAGGCGATCGCCGAGGCGGTGGAGATCCCGCAGATCCTCTACAACATTCCCGGGCGGACCGCCGTGAACATGGCGCCCTCGACCGTCGCGAGGCTGGCGCAATGCAAAAACATCGTCGGGATCAAGGAAGGCGCGGGGTCGCTGCAACAAGTCAGCGAGATCATACAGGCGTGCGGCGACCGGTTCACGGTGCTCTCGGGCGACGACGCGCTGACGTTGCCGATGATGGCCGTGGGGGCCAAGGGCGTCATCACGGTGACGGCCAACGTGGCGCCCGCCGACATGGCGGCGATGGTGGATGCCTGGGAGGCCGGCAATGCGGCCCAGGCCCGCGCCCTCCACTTCAAGCTGTATCCGCTGTTCCAGGCCTTGTTCCTGGAAACGAACCCCATTCCGGTCAAGCACGCGCTGGCGCTGATGGGCAAGGCCACGGCCGACGTGCGCCTGCCGCTCTGCCCGATGTCGCAGGAGAATCTCGACAAGCTCGCGCGGGTGATGAAGGATTACGGGCTCATTTGACGGTAGACGTGAAACGTTAAGCGTTATACGTTAATCGTTCAACGCAAACCGAATCCTCGACATCACGAATAACGTTTCACGATTCACGAATAACGGGGTTTTCATGGTCAAAGTGGTGGTGGCGGGGGCGAGCGGGCGCATGGGCGGGCGGCTCGTCAGCCTCATCAAAGAGTCGTCGGATCTCCAACTGGTCGGCGCGGTCGAGCGCAAGGGTCATGCGACGATCGGCGCCGATGCCGGCGACGTGGCGGGCTGCGGCCGGATCGGGGTGGCGGTGACGGACAACCTGACCGCGCTCGCCGAGCGCGCCGACGTGCTGATCGACTTCACCGCGCCGGACGTTTCGCTCGCGCACATGGCGGTTATGGCCGCGTACCGAAAAACCATGGTGATCGGCACGACCGGTTTATCGGCCACGCAGCTTGCCGAACTACAGAAACTGGCGAAGCAAATTCCCTGCGTCTTCTCGCCGAACATGAGCGTGGGGGTCAACGTCATTCTGAAGGTGCTCGCCGAGATGGCCAGGACGTTCGGCGAGGACTACGACATCGAAGTGACCGAAGCCCATCACCGCCTGAAGAAAGACGCCCCCAGCGGGACCGCGTTGAAGATGGCCCAGGTGCTGGCCGACGCCACCGGTAGGGACTTGGACAAGGTGGCGGCCTACGGCCGCAAGGGCATGATCGGCGAGCGCAAGCGGGGCGAGATCGGCATCCAGGTGATCCGCGCGGGCGATATCGTGGGCGATCACACCGTGCTGTTCGGCGGACCGGGGGAGCGGATCGAGGTCACCCACCGGGCTCACAGCCGCGACACGTTCGCGCGCGGCGCGCTCCGGGCCGCGCGCTGGGTCGTCACGCGGCCGCCCGGGCTGTATGACATGCACGACGTGCTGGGATTGAAGTAGGGAGGGCCAAGGGACGACAACCATGAAGAACGCACTCGTTGCACTGATCGTGACCCTGCTTGTGAGCTTTCCGGCCGCCGCCGGACCCAGGACGACCAAAGAGATGGACGAGCTGAACGGCCCCGTGAAGGCTGTGGCGGTCGAAAAAGCGCAGCTGACGAGACAGTTCGGCAAGTTTTTGGGCCGGTTCGGCGCCAAGTGGGAGGAGGGCCCGCACGTCAGGGCCTACAACCGGAACTATGACGCGAAGGGCAACAAAACCTGGGAGACCGGCTACAACCCCGACGGATCGGTGAACCGGCGGGTGCAGTTCACGTATGACGCGAGCGGGAATCTGTCGGAAGCGATCCGCTACAAGGCGGATGGGAACGTTGCGAACAAGGTCGCCTATACGTACGATTCCAAAGGCAACAAGACCGAGGAAACAACCTACAAGGCCGACGGGAAACTGGAAAAGTACAGCACCTTCAAATACGAGTTCGACTCACACGGCAACTGGACCAAGATGACCGAGATCACCCGTTTTGAGACAGAAGCGGAAGAGGACACCTTCTGGGCCGAGTCCATCTACCGCACGATCACATACTATTGATCGCGCCTCACGCCCGAGCGGTTGTTACAAGCTGTCCGTCAATCCCTCGTTGAGGCTGCTGCCGGGTCTTCTTAGTGGTTCCCGAGATCAGAAAAACGGGTGTGCGACTCCGAATTGCGTGTTCTTGAGGTCTTCTCCAGTATGTCCGCGAATCCGCCAGGCGCCATCCTCGAAAATAAGGCGGTGTCTCTCTTCCACCCAACTGTCGAGGCGCGTTCGCTCTCCGGTCGAGTTGGATGTTGCCCAGAGTCCTCCCGTGCAAATGACTTCCGCGGTTGGAGGCTTGCCGTTCTCCACCATGATTTCTGTAAAAATGTGGCTGCTTGAAACCCGGTGATATCGGGCAAATACATCTGCCCACAATTTTCTTAGATCGTCTTTCGAGATCCCTTTGTAGTTAAAGTCGTTGGAGTAGATCGTCATCAAACCATCCAGGTTCTTTTTGTGCAGGTTCTCTTCGGCCAGGGCGAACGCGTTCAGGATCGCACGAACGACCTTGTCGTCTGCCTGGATGGTAGCATTCTTGCTGATGCTGGCCTTGGCCAGCGCCGGGGTGGAGGACGAATGGAGCCCCAGCATGATCACAATCTGGGCAGCCAATACCCAAGGTGCGCATCTGCGAAGCATCGGAGCTCTCCTGTCAGCGCTCAGTCGGGCACGCACGGCATCAGCTTCACCATCTATGTTCAGGGCGCGAATGTGCGGCTCCTCTCACAACTTTCTTACGGCGGGGAGTATAGGCAAGTCTCGTAGGCGTAAGCAAGCTTCGCCACCCTCTGCTTGACAGGTTCCGACGGGTGGCCTAGCCTTGGCGGTCAATCGAGGTTGCATCTGGTTCAGCGGAAGAGGCACGTAAGCGAAGGAAGCTCCAGGGGGCCTGCTCCTCACCCTCCCGGCTGGCAAAGCGCGCGCGCGGTGAATGTTTTCGGCGCAGGACTGGCCATCGGTTTTTTTCTGATCGGAGTCGCCTGCCTCCCTTTCCTTGTGGGCGATCCCCTGGAATCGGCCGTCGCCGCGCCGGCCGAAACCGACAAGTCCCGCGGGGTGACGCTCATCTCTCCAAGCACGAAAACGCCGTCGGCCGCCGCCGACACGGACGAGTTTATCGAAGGCGAGTATTGGGCCCTGATCATCGGCGTCAACAAATACTCCCAGATGGATAAGGACAAGCAACTCGATGCCGCGCGCAAGGATGCCGAAGCGGTGGCCAAACTGCTCGTCGCGCGCTATGGGTTCTCCCGAGAGCGCATGATTGAGCTGTACGACGAGCAGGGAACCCGTCGTGGAATCATCCGCGCCTTCAACAACCTCAAGCGGCGTCTGAAGGATAACGACAGTCTGTTTATCTATTATGCCGGTCATGGGGAGTATGAAGAGAGCAAGGACAAAGAGAAGCAAAAGAGAGTAGACGGCATGGGGTATTGGATCCCCTCCGACGCCGAACCGGACGATCCGTCTTCGTACATCTTCAATTCACAAGTCCGGGACTACCTCGCCAACATTGATGCCCGCCATATCTTTGCCGTCGTGGATTCCTGCTTCAGCGGCTCCTTAATGGGGAAGTCGCGCGTCCTCGGGCCGGGCGCGATCAAGGAACTCTACCAATCGAGGTCGCGGTGGATACTGGCATCGGGTGGATTCTATCCGGTGCCGGACGTCGTGGACAAGAACAAGGGCGGCCACAGCACGTTTGCGTGGCATTTCATGAGGTTTTTGGAGCGGAACACGAGCCCCTACGTGCTGGCCAGAGACATTGCGGATGCCGTGGCCGAACGCGTTTCGAATGAAGTCAAGGACCAGTTGCCGCGGGGCTCGGCGGTCGTCGGGGCGGGTGACGACAACGGGCAGTTCGTGTTCCGGCTTCGCAAGGAATTTCGGAAGGCGCCCGTCGACACGGCCGCGCTTGAGGCCGAACGGGCCAAGGTGGCGGCCGCCCAAGGCGAGCTGAGCTCGGTCGAAGAACAGTTGAAGAAAGCCGAGGAAGCCTTGAAGCGGCAGATGGAAGAGATCGCCGCCAGGAAGCAGGCCATGCTCGAACGCGTCCGTCAGACCCAAGAAGCGAAGCGAAAGGCCGAGGAAGAAGAGCGGCTCCTGGCCGCGTCGGTCAGGGAGGCGGAAGAAAGGGCCAATCGTGAAGCCGAAGAACGGCAGGCGCGCCTGAAGGCCGAGGAGGGGCGAAGCAGACAGGCCGAAGCGGAACGCCTGGCTGCCGCAAAGAAATTCGAGCAGGAACAGAGAGAACGTGAGCAGATGGCGCGGGACGCCGAACTGGCCCGCCGGAAGCTCGAGGAGGAGCGAAAGGCGGAGGCGGAACGGTTGGCTGCTCTCAGGCGGGAAGCGGAGGCGCGCAAAGAGGAAGGCCGACTGGCCGAGTTGAAGATGCAGCAGGGCGAGCAGGAGCGGAAACGCTTGGCCGAGCTGAAGCAACAGGAGGAAGAGCGCCGGCGTCTCGAGGCTGAAATGCAGGCCGCCAAGGCGCGCGAAGAGAAGCGGCTGGCGGAACTGAAGAGAACGCGGGAGGAGGAGGAACGGCGGCTCGCAAAAGAGAGGCGGCGCGCCGAAGAGGAACGCCTTGCGGAGGGAAAGGCCCAAGCGGAGAAGGAGCGGTTGGCCGAGTTGAAGCGCAAGCATGAAGAAGGTGCGGCGCGGAAAGCCGAAGAGGAGCGGTTAGCAGCCCTTGCACGAGAAGCGGAAGAGCAGCAGCGCAAGCTTGCGGAAGCGAAAAAGAAGGCCGAAGAGGAACAGAAGAACCTGCTCGCACGTCAGTTGGTTGTGGAAGAGCAGATGCAGAAGGCGACGGATGCGCAGAAGGCCGAAGGCGCGCCAGCCAAGCCGGCGGTCATCGAGGAGGCCACCCTGCGCCCGTTCCAGGCGCCCAAGGCCAAAGACTTGGCTCCGGTCGTGCTCGTCCCCGCCGGGCCCTTCATCATGGGCAGCAATCCGGGTGAAGGGGTGCCCGATGAAGCGCCCCAGCGGAAAGTCCACCTGGACGCGTTCACGATCGACAAGTATGAAGTGACGGTCGCCCAATACGCCGACTTCCTCAAAAAGTCTGGGAGCGAGCTGCCGGACTACTGGGATCGGGCGAACCAGAAGGAGGACGCGAACCGCCCGGTCGTCGGCGTGGACTGGCTGGAAGCGAGCGAGTATTGCGCGTTCTACGGCAAGCGTCTGCCGACCGAAGCGCAATGGGAGAAAGCCGCCAGGGGAGATGACGGCCGGCCGTACCCTTGGGGTAATGAAAATCCCGGACCACTGTTCGCCAATTTCGCCTCGGGCACCATGTTCACATACGGCGAGAGCCTCTCCCCCGTCGGCAGTTATGAAGCCGGCAAGAGTCCGTACGGGGTCTACGACATGGTCGGCAACGTCTGGGAATGGGCGCTGGATTGGTACAGCGAAGAATACTACAAGACCGCTTCGCTGAACAATCCAACGGGCCCGGCTTCGGGCGACTTCAAGGTGACTCGCGGTGGGTCGTGGACCAGACGGATGGCTGTTGCCCGCGTGGCCGGCCGGGGCCGGATGCTCCCGAGTCAGCGGTCCAACTTCCTCGGTTTCCGCTGCGCGGGCGAGGCGCCCTAACGCCATCAACCACGCTGACTGCCTTCGAAAACCAGCCCAGGCCGTTGCTGAAAGCTCCCCCAGACATTGTCCCGGTTGACCGAGTCCGGCTTGACAGGTGCCGACGGGTGGCCTAGCCTTGGCGGTGGTCGCAGGTTTGGGTCCTGGGAGGCCGAATTGTCCAAACACATCGCACTCGTGGGGGACTGTAACCGGTGCGGCGTCTGCTGTGAAGTTGAAAGCTGGGGGAGGACCCTACGCTGCGAACATTTGGAGGTGCTCGGCTCGATAGGGCAACCCGAGGCCTCCCGGTGCCGCGCGTATCAGACCCGGTACGATGGCATGCCGATTCAGCTCTACGACATCCGCACCGGACGGCCCATACGGGGCTCCATCTGTGCGAAAGACAGCCGGGCGGAGACCGACGCTATTCTGAGTCGGGGCATCGGGCGCGGCTGTTCCCTGGCCGTGTGTCACTCCTCCTAAATAGCCTCTAGTCGTTCACATCCCACTGAAATTCCAAGTGAAGCCCCCCTGAAGGGGAAAACCGACCCAGCCCCGTCATACCCAGGCAGAACGACAAAGGGCTCGATGGGCGGGCCTCGACAATCTAAAAGGAGGGTACTGAGATGGCCTGGGGAATCTTGATGACGGCGGTGACGATGTTCGGGATGTTTGCGCTGGCGATCCACGAAGCCTCGACGTACGAAGAGGCGCCGAAGGAAGAGATGCGGGAGAGCGACGACTATCCGAAAGCGGCCTAGTGGTCCGGCCTGAATGGGAGAGCCCCATGCAGTGGTTCTCCCAGGGCCGCAGATGCTGTCTGGCGAATGATCTCCTACCGCGCAATCATTCTATACATTCAATCTCATCTGGACTATCATAACAGTGCCAGTCGTACCTGAGGCGGCCTTTACAGGGAGTCTCATGGTGCCATTCCCAGACGAAGACTCTGCTCTTGTTCACGCCGTGATCGTCGGAGGTTCCGCTGCATGGGAGCGGTTCGTCGGCGCGTACGGCGACGCCATCTATGCGATTTGCGTTTCGTTTGTAGGCAACGCGCTCGCCGACGAGCTGTTCGCGGCGTATTTCGGGCAGCTGCGGGACGGCGACTTCCGGGCGCTCAAGGGGTATCAGACCGGCCGGGGCGTCCTGAAGACCTACCTGGTGTGCGACGCCCACAGCTACTGCATGAGGCGCGCGCTCGCCGACTACCTCCATCGGACCGAGGTGGTGGAGGCTGTCTGGCACCAGCTCGAGGCCTATTACAAGCCTTCCCTCCTGCGGACCATTGAAGGTCTGCTCCAGCGTGCCGAGCAGGCAGACCTCGCGGCAGACGATCTCTACCAGCACCTCCTCGTGCATCTCATGGAGGACCAATGTGCCCGCCTGAGGACATTTAGCGGGGAGGGGTCCTTCCGCGCGTGGCTGCGGCAGGTCGCGACCAATTTCGTGCTCGATCGCCTGCGGCAGGCGCCCGCGCGTGCGTTCGTCCCGATCCAGGGCGAGCGAGATGGCGGGGACCGCGACGGTGCCGAGTCGCGGCTCGCCGTGGACCCGCCCGATCCGGGCCCGCTCCCGGATCAACAGATGGAGGCGGCCGGCGAGAGCGATTTCGAGGAGACGCGCTTGCAGGCCATGGGCCGGGCCCTGCCGGAACTCTCCGAGCGGAGCCAGTTCTGCCTGCGGATGAAATACTGGGAGGACCAGAAGCCGTCGGACATGGCCGACTTGATGGGCGAGCCGGTGAGCAAGGTCTATAAGGTGTTGGAAAAGAACATGGAAAAGCTCAGGGCCAAAATGGGCGCCCAGCCCCACAGGGGAAAAAGCCCGACGACCCGTCCTATGGTGCAGGGCGGAGACCATCTTTCAGCCGGAGAGGCCCGACCGCGATGAACCTGTTCGGATTCGGCCATGCGCGCCTCGGCGATCTCATCCGGTACCGGGATGGCGTCATGCCACCGAGTGAAAAAGAGCGGGTGGAGGCACACACGCAGCGGTGCGCCCCGTGCCGCACGAAGCTCGACTTCCTGGAGTTCGTGGAAGCGCACTATGGTGAGGCGATGAGCGCAATCCCCGCAATGAACCAGGCGCATCTCACACCCGGCGAGTGTTCGGCCTATTTGGACCGATCCCTGAAACGGCGGGAGCGGGACTGCATGGAGTTGCACCTGGCTCGCTGCGCCGATTGCTTGACGGAGTTGATCCGGCTGAGGAAGTTCCTCACGGAGTCGAGCCCCGCCCGGCCCCGTCCCTCGTCGGCGGCGCTCCAAGCCGTGCTCGCGATGGGAACGCGGCCCTTCCGTCCCGGGCCACCGGAAGAAGCAGCAGGGCTCCTGGCCACGATCCGTCGCTGGATCTGGCCAGAGCCCGGACACTGGAAACCGGTCTGGGTGGCCGCCGGCGCGGCGGCGGTGGTGACCCTGGCCACCTTTTCCGTCATGCAGTGGAACGTAAGTCGCCCGCCGGACGTTGCCAAGACCATGTCCGAAGATCCACTGTCACAGCTTGCGCCCCAGAACGCGTCCGTGGAGCAGCGCAGGCGGTTGGAGCGCGCCGGAGGCTTGGTCGCGCAAGGCGGACCCG
>CAYLLY010000076.1:0-9856 GCA_964384595.1 uncultured Nitrospirales bacterium | reverse complement strand
GTCTACGCCTGGATCATCGAGCCGAACTGGATCGACGTCACCCGCCACGAGAGCTGGTTCACGACCCTGCCGGAGGAGTTCAACGGTCTGGTCGTGGCGCACCTGTCGGATCTGCACATGCGCGGGTACGGCCCGCGCGAGCGGCGCGTGCTCGAGCTGCTGGCCGAGGCCAGGCCGGACGTGATCGCCGTGACGGGCGACTTCACGCTGGAGGGGAGCGATCAGGCGGCGATCCGCCGCTTTCTCGAGGCCCTCAGCAGACAGAAACCCGCCTTCGGGATCTGGGCGGTGCTCGGCAACCACGACCACTGGCACCCGCCGGCGTCCACCGACGGGGCGGTCCGCAAGCTGTTCGCCGACGCGGGCATCGCGTTGCTGGTCAACGAGTGGGGGCGGATCGGGAAAAAGCTGGATACCCTGACGCTGGTCGGCGTGGACGACCCATTTTCCGGGCTCGACAATCTCGGCGAATCGCTGCGCGGCACGCAGCGGACGCCGTTCGCGATCCTGCTGGCGCATGCGCCGCAAATCTTCGTGAAGGCCGACCTCACCAAGTTCGATCTGGTGCTGGCGGGGCATACGCACGGGGGCCAGGTCCGCCTGCCGGGCCTCGGCGCGCTGTGGCTGCCGGCCGGCAGCGAGGGCTACGACTCGGGCTGGTTCTACGGGCAATATGCCCGGATGCACGTGACGCGGGGCGTGGGGACGAGCATCCTGCCGGTCCGCTTTCTCTGCCGTCCGGAGATCGCCCTGATCACCCTGAAGCTCCGCGGGCCGGCCGGGTAGGGCGTCGTGCAGGAAAGCCCCCAGCGCGAGATCCGCCGCCTGATGTTTTTCTTCGGGCTGGTGTACTTTGCCCAGGGGCTCGGGCAGTCCGGCGGCCTCATCAACCAGCCCCTGACGAACTACTTGAAGACGCTCGGGCTGAACACCGATCAGGCGACGCAGCTTCTGGCGGTGCTGACCGTGCCCTGGATCATCAAGCCCCTCTACGGCCTCATCAGCGACTTTTTCCCCCTCTTCGGCTACCGCCGGAAAAGCTACCTGTTCCTCATGAACGGCCTGGCCACGGCGGGATTCCTCTGGCTCACCGGGCTGACCGCGACGGACATGATTGTCGTCGCGCTGGTGCTCACCGCGCTCGGCATCGCCGCCTCGGACGTGCTCGTGGACGCCATCATGGTCGAGAAGGGGCAGCACACCGGACAGATCAAGCGGTTCCAGAGCCAGCAATGGCTGTGGTTCAATGTCGCGGCCATCACGGTGGGACTCCTGGGAGGCTGGCTGAGCGACGTGCTCACGCCCGCCACGGCGCTCCATACGGCCGCGCTGATCACGGCCTGCGCGCCGGTCGGGGTGCTGATCGCGACGGCCTTCCTGGTGCGCGAGGAAAAGACGGCGCTGCACCCGGCGCTGCTGCAGTCCAGCACGGCGAGCCTCCTGTCCGCGCTGAAATCCAGGACGCTGTGGATCGTGGCGGGCTTTCTGGCCTTCTGGAACTTCAGCCCCAGCTTCGGCACGCCCATGTACTACCACATGGTCGACCGTCTGCACTTCGACCAGGCCTTTATCGGCCAACTCGGGTCCGTGACGTCGGTGGGGTCCGTGCTCGGCGCCTATATCTACCAGCGCTATCTGGCCGCGCGGTTCTCGGCCACGACCCTCATCTATTTGAGCATCCTGCTGGGCACGCTGAGCACGGCGGCCTATGTGCTGCTGGCGGACCGCCAGAGCGCCGTCATTCTGTCCTTCGCGACCGGCCTCGTCGGCATGGTGCCGTTCCTGACGATGCTCAGCCTGGCAGCGGCCGCCTGTCCTCCGCACGCCGAAGGCTTCACGTTCGCCGCCCTCATGTCGGTCTTCAACGCCACGTCGCAAGCCTCGGCGATCTTCGGCGCGCATCTCTATGAGAACGTGCTGAATCAACAACTCGGCCCGCTGATCTGGGTGTCGGCCGCGTTCACGTGTGCGGCGTTCGCGCTGGTGCCGTTTTTGCCGAAGCTGGACGGACCGCCCCCGGAGGGGAGCGCGACGCCCGGGGGAAGCTAGCAGGCGGGCTACTTCTCGTCGAGATGGAAGTCCGGATACAGCTTCGTGGCGCAGGCGGGGCAGATGCCGTGGGTGAATTCCGCTCCTGTGTGGTCGCGGATGTAGGTCTCGATCTGGTTCCAGTACCCCTTGTCGTCGCGGATCTGCTTGCAGGAGAAGCAGATCGGCAGCAGGCCTTTGAGGGTCTTGATGTTCGCCAAGGCGTCCTGCAGTTCACAGATGAGGTGCTCGCGCTCCTCTTCCGCCTGCTTCAGCTCGGCGATGTAGTCTATCAATCCCGTTTTCTGCCGGCGCTCCTTCCGGACCATCTCGGCGAACACCCCGTAGAAGGCGGCCATGATCAGCAGGATCGGAATCCGCAGGAGATGACTCTCGGATACCGAACTGGTCTGCTTGAGCTCGAAAAACAAGAGCCCCCCGTAGGCCAGGCAGAGGACGGTCGAGAGCCCGATCAGTTGTTTCAACGAGGTGGTGAAGGCGGCGAGCAGGACGATGAGAAAATAGGTGATGTAGAGATCGGAGCTCGCGTTGCCGGACAGATAGATGATGCCGGTGGTGAGGGCCGTGTCGCACACAACCAGGGCGGCGGTGAACCGCCTGTGCTCCAGCACGCGGGCGGGGAGCACCATCAGGCCGGTGATCACGAGCAGCAGCACGGCGATGAGGGCCTGGCGCGCGTCGAGCGGGAGAGCCGTGTCCCGGCTGAATAGCAACTGATAGGAGAGCACGATCGTCACAAGGGTTTGCAGGAGGACGAACCGAAAACGGGTGATGGTCCGGGACGCGCCGGCTTTCGGCGGCTCCGCAAAAATGTTTTCGACGAGAGCGTCGGCTTCTGACATCGCGTGGGCCATAAGGTAGAGGGGCGCGTTCAGCGTTTCGTCAAGATCAAACTCACCTGGATCGCCAGTGCGATTCGTTCGAGGTCTGGGGGCTTGCCGATGATATCGATGGAGCCGAGGTCCAACGCCTCTTTCAGCAAGGCCGTGTCCTGGCTGCCGGTCAACATCATGACCCCGCCCGTGTACTTCTTCGCCCGCAGCCTGCGGAGCACCTCGACTCCGTTCATGCCCGGCATAAGAATGTCCAGGACAATGAGCTGCGGCCGTTCCCTTTCCGCTAGGGCCAGGGCTGTCGGGCCGTCCTGGGCCGCATGGACGTGAAAGCCCTTGGATGACAGAAATTTCATGAGCATGTCGCAGATCGGCTGCTCGTCATCCACCACCAAGATGGTGTCGCCGTTCATCTTTGCCGGAGGCAGCGAGCTTATCTCGGACGGAGCATGAGGTTGCACCGCCCGCGTCACGGCGCTCATCAGGACTTCCGGCGAAAGCCCCTTGATGAGGAAATCCGTCACCCCCAGTTCCTGAGCCTGCCGCTCCAGCTTGTCGGACGCCGCGCCGGTGAGGATCATGACGGCCGCCGTGGGATCGTTCTCACGTATGCGCGTGAGCGCCTCGATCCCGTTCATGTCAGGCAGGTGGAGGTCCAAAAGCGTAAAGTGCGGCCGCCGTTCTTTGTGGAGCGCTATGCCATCGCGGCCGCTGTAGGCCGTAAAGACCTCATGGCCGTGCCGCCGCAGCATCTCCTGCAACAGGTCGCACAGCAGGCGTTCGTCATCGATCACTAAGATCGTCGCCATCGCGTTTCCTTACGGCGTCGCGAGGAGGCATCCCAACTGGACGGCGAGTTCCACCCTCTCCAGATCCACGGGTTTGCCCATGACGTCCACGGCGCCCAGGTCCAATACACCTTGCAATAGATTTTCCTCCTGGCTGCCGGTCAGCCCGAGGACGCCCCCCTCGTATTTTCTCGCCCTGAGCTCGCGCAACAGTTCCAGCCCGTTCATTCCCGGCATGTACATGTCCAGGATGACGAACCGCGGCATGGCTTCCTCGGCCATCGTCAGGGCGGTCGGCCCGTCCGGCGCCACGCGGACCCGATAGCCACGACGGGTCAGGAACTGTGACAGCATGCTGCGAATCTGCGGCTCGTCGTCCACGACCAGAATGGACGTGGCCTGCGGACCGTCCCGGGGCGCGTCCGCCGCCAGGACGTCCGGCGGCGCCTCCGTCATCTTGACCGGCCGCTGCATGGCTCGGTCCACGGCCTTGACCAGGGTCTCCAGCGGGAGCGCCTTTCGCAGAAAATCGGTCACGCCCAGTCCGCGGGCCCGAATTTCCAGCGCATCCGTGCCGCCTCCGGTCAACACGATCACGGGCGCATCGGGGTTGATCTTGCGAATCTCCTGGAGCACCTCGATGCCGTCCATCCCGGGCATGCACAAATCCAGCATGGTGAAGCGGGGCTTCCGTTGCCGGAAGAGCTCGAGGCCCTCACGGCCGCTGGTCGCCGTGAACACCTCGTGGCCATGCGCCGAGAAAGCCGCCCGTAACAGATCGCAGATCATTCGCTCGTCATCTATCACCAGTAGCGTTGCCATCATCCTCTCCTTTCACGTGAGAGCAAATTAACCCAGATCCTGAGACGCATCCAGAACTTCCCGCACCTTGCGCAACAAGCCGTGCGTGGTGAAGGGCTTCTGAAGGAACGCCATGTTTTGGTTCAATACGCCATGGCGAATGACAGTATCGTCGGTGTAGCCGGACATAAAGAGCGCCTTCATGTCCGGGCGGGTCGCGGCCAACCGTTGGGCCACCTCCTGTCCGCTTATCCCCGGCATCACCACATCAGTCAGCATGAGATGAATCGGCCCTTGGTGCTGACCGCAGATTTGAATAGCCTTTTCCCTGTCGGACGCCTCCAGCACGTGATATCCGCCGTGCCGCAGGATCGAGAGCGCCAGTTTCCGGAGGGGTTCATCGTCTTCAATCAGCAGGATGGTTTCCAAGCCCTTCAGCGACGCCGCGCGCACGGTACCCGGTAGCACGGCGTCCGGTTGCTCCTCCACCCGCGGCAGGTACACCTTGAACGTCGTGCCTTTCCCCACCTCGCTGTACACCCAGATGGACCCGCCGCTCTGCTTGACGATCCCGTACACCGTCGCCAGGCCGAGCCCCGTGCCTTTCCCTTTTTCCTTGGTCGTGAAGAACGGCTCGAAGACGCGCTTCTGCGTCTCCGCGTCCATACCGCATCCGGTGTCGCTGACCGCGAGCATCACATGCCGGCCGGGCTTGGCGCCGACGTGCATTCGGACATAGGTGTCATCCAGCTCGACGTCCGCAGTCTCGATAGTGAGCTTCCCACCCTGCGGCATCGCATCACGCGCGTTGACGGCCAGGTTCATGATCACCTGCTCGACCTGGCCCGGATCGGCTTTCACGCGACCCAACTCCGGCAAGAGAGTTGCCACAAGGTCTATGTCCTCGCCGATCATGCGCGTGAGCATCTTGTCGATGTTGGTCACAACGGCGTTCAGATCCAAGACTCTGGGTTCGAGCACTTGCTTGCGGCTGAAGGCCAGGAGCTGGCGGGTCAGAGCAGCGGCCCGTTCGCCGGCCTCTTTGACCTGTTCAAGATTGGGCCGTAGAGGATCGTCGGCCTTGAGGCCTTGTAATGTCAGTTCGCTGTAGCCATTGATGACCGTGAGGAGATTGTTGAAGTCATGGGCGATGCCGCCGGTGAGCTGCCCGATGGCTTCCATCTTTTGGGCCTGGCGAAACTGCTCTTCGAGCTGCTTAAGTTCGGTGATGTCGGCGCATGTCCCCACCCATTCGCGGACGCTCCCGCCGTCCTCCAGGACCGGCACGCCTCGCACGACGAAATCACGATAGACCCCATCGTGCCGCCGGATGCGGTACTCACCCTCGTAGAACGTCTCAGTCTCGACCGCGTGTCTCCAAGCCTTGAGCGTCCGCTCGACGTCATCGGGGTGCAGGGTTTTGGCCCAGCCCGAGCCCCGTATCTCCTCAAAGTTCTGGCCGGTGTACTCCTGCCAACTCGGCAGCGGCTCGCTGACCTGACCCCGGCGATCCATGTGCCAGACGATCTGCGCGGTCGCAAAGACCAGGGAACGGTAACGCGCCTCGCTCTGTTGCACGGCCTTGGTACGCTCATCGACCCGTTCCTCCAAGTTTCTGGCGTAATCTTCCACCGCACGCTGCGACTCTTCGAGTTGTTTGTTTGTCCGGGACAGGTCCTCGAACGTGGAGAACAGGAGTTCGATGATCTGCTGCTTGTCTGGAGAAACGATGATCTCTCGCCGGCCCACCCGAATGGAGACTTCCATCTCCATGGAGGCAGTCTTGCGATGTTCCAAATGCACGAAGATGCGGTGAATCCGCTCCAGAAAAATGTCGTCCTCGAACGGCTTCGTGATGAAGTTGTCGGCGCCCCGCTCCAGGCCCTTGATGATGTCCAGCGGCGACTTGCGGTCGGTCAGTAACACGAAGGGGATGCGCTTGGTCGTTTCGTTGGACTTGATCGCTCGGCAGAAAGTGTACCCGTCCATCTCCGGCATCATCACGTCAGAGATGATGAGGTCCGGCGGTTTTTCGTTGACGCGCCGGAGCCCCTCGCGGCCGTCCGACACCACCTCGACCATATAGCTCGCATCTTCAAGGATGAGGCGAACGCGCTCCGCCTGGGTCGGACTGTCCTCCGCGATCAGGATTCTACGCTGCATCGCCGCTGCCTCCTCTATCACGCGGTCGCCAGGTTGCGGATCATCTCCGCAATCCGCTCCGGCGAGAGCACGTGCTGAACCGCTCCAAGGCGGATGGCCTCCGCCGGCATCCCGAAGATCACGCTGGTCTCCTCGTCCTGGGCGATGGTCACCCCGCCGGCTTGACGGAGTTGGAGGAGCCCAGCCGCGCCGTCCCGGCCCATCCCGGTGAGCAGCACGCCGATCGCCGCGCCACCGTAAGACTGCGCGACCGACTGGAACAGGTAGGACGCCGAAGGGCAGAATCCGTCCTCTGCGGGTTCTTTGGCTAGGCGAATGCGCCCCTCCGTTGAAATCCCCATCTGAGCATCCGGCGGCGCAAAGTACACGGCGCCGGAACGAACCGTCTCCCCCGTCTCGGCCACTTTCACCCGGAGGCACGTGGTCTGGCTCAGCCACTCAACGAGCCCCGGGGTGAAGCCGGTGGCGATGTGTTGCACGATGAGGACGGGAGCGGCAAGGTCGCCGGGCAGCTTGGCGAGGAGCCCGGCAAGCACCTGCGGCCCGCCGGTGGAGGCGCCGATCGCGATGAGCCGGATTTTCCGGCTCGGCCGAACGGGAAGTGGGGAGGGCGGCGCCGGGCGTTCCCGTTTCCGCCAGCGCCGCACCACCTTGACCTCCGCCATGAGCTTGACCGTCTCGACCAGCCGCCGAGTGCTCTCCGGCTGGTCCGGATGATCCGGCCCTCCGGGCTTCTCCATCACTACCAAGGCGCCGGCCTGCAGGGCCTCAAACGCCGTGAATGTCTCGTCCCGACTGGAGCTGGCGCTCACGATCACAATGGGGGTGGGGACCTGTTCCATGATCCGGCTGGTCGCTTCGTACCCGTTCATTCGCGGCATGTGGACATCCATCACGATCACGTCGGGCTTGAGTCGTTCGGCCTGTTCGATGGCGTCAAGGCCGTCTCGTGCCGTGCCCGCGACTTCAAGCGCGGGGTCTTCTTCCAACAGCGCGACGAGGTACTCGCGGGTCACAGCCGAGTCTTCCACCACCAGGACGCGGATCATGTCTCCTCCTCAGGTTGTGCGGTCATATCAGCCGCCGAATGATCTCCAGCAGGTTCGATTGGTCGAAGCTCGATTTGATGATGTAGGCGTTCGCGCCGACCTCGATGCCCCGTTCCTTGTCTTCCCGGGCTTCCAACGCCGTCACCAGGACCACGGGGAGATCGGCCAGCTTCCGATCGGCCCGAATCCGGGCCGTCAGCTCAAAGCCGTCCATGCGGGGCATGTCCACATCCGACACCACCAGGTCGAATGCTTCGCTCTTGAGGAGCGTCCAGGCGTCCACTCCATCCACTGCGACCCGCACCCGGTACCCTGACGCTTCCAGAAGATTCTGTTCCATCGTCCTGGTCGTGATGGAGTCGTCCACGACGAGGATCGCCGGCTGACGCACCGCTTGTGCCGGCTCGGTCGGCACGGCGCCGACGGACGGCTGGCGCGGACTTGTCCGGAGCGACGCGATCAGATCCGTTGAGCGAAGGATCAGGACCGCCTGCCCGGTTCCCAAGAGCCCCGCGGCCGCCACGTTCCTGACCCGGATGAGCGGCGGCCTCAGATCCTTGACCAGCGCTTCCTGGTCTCCCAGGATCTCGTCGAGCAGAAGGCCCACCCGCTCCTCGCCGGACCGGATCACACCGCATATTTGCTTGCCGCCGGGTTGAGAATGGTCGTTCGCGTTCGGCAGCCCCAACAGCCCGCTCAACCGAGCCACGGGCAAGGGGCGCCCACCCCACCGTATGACGTCCCGGCCTTCGATCCGTTCCACCTCCTCCGGCGCGATGCGGATGACTTGCATGACCGCCGAGAGGGGAAGCAAAAAGAGTTGCCCGCCCGAGCGGACCAACAAGCCAAAGAAGGTGGTGATCGAGGCGGGGAGTGTCATCCGCACCGCCGTCCCTTGGCCTGGTCGAGTGTGAAGAGAAACCCGTCCGCCCAGACGCTCCACCCGTTCCTTCACAATGGCCATGCCCAGACCATGACCCGAGACATCCGTGATGAGCGGGCTCGTGCTGAATCCCGAACGATAGATCAAGTCACGCGCTTGATCGTCCGTCAGGGCTTCCGCCGCCTCAGTGGTCAGAAGGCGAGTCCGGATCGCCGCCGCCCGCACGTCCGCCGGGTCAATCCCGCGCCCATCATCTTCCACACAGACCTCTATGTGCCCGCTCTCCGGCGAGGTAACGGTCACGGCCATCCGCCCTCGCGGCGGTTTACCCGCCTGAATGCGGGCCGCCGCCGGCTCAATCCCGTGGTCAATCGCATTGCGCACCAGGTGGATGAGGGGATCCTTGATCGCCTCCAGCACTTTCCGGTCCACTTTCAGATCACCCCCCTGCGCCACCCAGTCCACTTCTTTGCCCTGGTCTTTTCCGAGATTGCGGACCATCCCCTGGAAGACATCCAACACACTTGACGCCGGCGTCATCCTCAGTTGCCGGAGCTCATCCAGGACGCCGTCTACCGTTCCCGCGACCGTCCGTTGATCGCGGACGAGATGCCCGACAAGTTCCCGGGCCCGCACTGCCAACGCCCGAAAGGTCTTCTGCGAATCAAGGGGGGCCGCATGGTGGCCGGTCAACGCCCCGAACAGCGCCTTGGCCTCATGGACGCGTTCCTCGGCCGCGAGCTTGGGACCCAGCAGCTCTTCAGCTTGAAACAGCAGCGCATCCAACCTGGTGATGTCCATCCGAACGGTGTCGGGCAGGGGAGGGCCGACCGTCACCGGCTGTGCCTGCCCCTCGGCGCGCGGAATAGGAACCGAACGGGATGCCTCTGCCTCAACAAGCGGTGTGCCTGCCGTCCGCTCCAGGCGACCGACCAACTCGGTCATTCTTGCGGAGTCCGTGCCGCCGGCCAGCAGACAAGCGGCGCCGTCGTTGACCTCCTGGAGGAGATCCAGGATGGGACGGCTGAGCGCGAGGTGGCCTCGTGTGATTTTGCTCAAGAGGGATTCCCAGGCCTGGCAGAGTGTCTCCACATCCATCATGCTGACGGAACGGGCCGCTCCCTTCAGCGTATGCACTTCCCGGAATGTCGCTTCGACCGCGTCGCGGGCCTGTTCAGGGGGCAGGCCCCGGTCCAGCGCGAGCAGATTGGCGGTGATGGCCTGGAGGTGCTCCTGGGCCTCCACCTGAAAGGTCGCCAGCAAGCGCGCCTTGATTTCGTCCTTCCGGTT
>CAYLLY010000075.1:0-10003 GCA_964384595.1 uncultured Nitrospirales bacterium | reverse complement strand
GACTACGAGAAGGCGGGCATCGCCGGCATCTGCATCGAGGACAACGTGTTTCCCAAACGCTGCTCCTTCTACGCCGGCGTCCGCCGCGAACTGGTCTCCGCCGACGAGCACGCCGGCAAGGTCCGCGCGGCCAAGTCCGCGCAAGCTTCGCCCGACTTCCTCGTCATCGCCCGCACCGAGGCGCTCATCGCCGGCTGGGGCCGGGACGAAGCCTTGAAGCGCGCCGAGGCTTACGCCGACGCCGGCGCCGACGCCGTGCTCATCCATTCCAAATCGCTCACGTTCGACGAGCTGCGCGCCGTCGCGCAGCAATGGTCCGGCCGCGTTCCGCTGGTCGTGGTCCCGACCATCTTCGGCGCCGTCACGGCGGACGAGCTGGAGCGGCACGGCTTCAAGATCGTCATCTTCGCCAACCAAGTCATCCGCACCGCCATCAAGGCCATGCGCGACACCCTGGACGTTCTGAAGAAAGAGGGCCGGGCCGAGGCCGTCGCGGACCGGATGGTCGCGCTCCAGGAGGTCTACGATCTGGTCGGCGTGACCCAGATGGAGGAAGACGAGCGCCGGTTCCTCCCGGTCGGTGCCGAGAAGATCACGGCCATCATCCCGGCCGCCGGATTCGAAAAGCAGCTTCTGCCGCTCACGCAGGACAAGCCCAAGTGCCTGCTGGACATCAAGGGGAAAACGATCCTGGAGCGCCAGGTGGCGGCCCTCAACGACGTCAACATCAAGAACATCACCGTCATTCGCGGGTACCGGAAAGACAAGATCGTCTTTCCCAACCTGCGGTACTACGATAACGACCGGTACGAGGAGACCGGCGAACTCACGTCCATCTTCTGCGCCGAGCCCGAACTGACGGGCCGCTGCCTCCTGCTCTATTCCGACATCATCTTCGAGACCGGGATCCTGCACAAGCTGCTGAAAAGCCCCGCCGACATCACGATCGTGGTGGATCAGGCCTGGGTGGACCAGCGCACGCTGCCGCGCCCGCACGTCAAGCCCGACCTCGTGTTGATGGACGTGCCGCCCCCCGCGGGCTATCGGTTCGTGCCCCCTGACGGCCCCAGCCGGCTGGTGAAGATCGGCCAGCAGCTGGACCCGGAACGGGCGCACGGCGAGTTCATCGGCCTGGCCATGTTCTCCGAACGGGGGACCGGTTTGCTGAAGTCCGCGTATCACGCCGTTTCCTCGCAGTCCGCCGCCCCCTTCCACGAAGCGCCGTCCCTGCAGAAGGCCTCCTTGACCGACATGCTCCAGGAACTGGTCGAGCGCGGGCACGAAGTCGCCTGCCTCACAATCTACAAGGGATGGATGGAAGTGGATACGTTCGAGGACTACCAGCAGGCCTGGGCGGACCTGAAAAAGTAGGGAGTTACTTCGGGCGCAGGTCGGGGAAGAAGGCCGCCAGCCGCATCGCGAGTCCCATATCCCCCTCGATCTTCAACCGTCCGCTGAGCAGCGCCGACATCCCGCTCAATTGCCCCTCGAGCACCGCGATGCAATCTTTTCCCGCCATCGACAGCGTGACGTTCGGCGAAGGATGGACGCCGTCGCAGACCCGGCAGGACCGATCGGCGACATGAAGCTGGTACTGCCCGCCGTCCTCTCCCGACAGATCAAACTGATAGACGGCGGTCACCCCGTCCGCCGCGTCGGAACGGAAACGGGACGGGAGCGCCTCGAAGAATTCACGGACGGTCTCGGGACTCATTTGACAAGCTTCTTTCGGCTGTGCGAAAAGACGTTCGTGAATGCGACTTCAGCCTGCCCCAAGTGCGGACAGCCGACTGTGCCGGTGACCCGGGACGGCACCGTCACCCTCGTCTGCTCGGCCTGCGACACCCCCGACCGGGTCTGCACCTGGTGCAAGGTGCCGATGACCAAGCGGCTGGTGGCCGACGGGAAGTTCCTGCACTACCTCTGCCCGAAGTGCGTGTTCCAGCACACGTCCAAATTCGCTGTCTCGTAACCGCCCCTCACTTCAGGAGGCGCACGACCGCCAAGAGCAGCAGGAGCAGCGCCATCCCGCCGAAAAACGGGAATACCGAACAGCCCAGCACGCTCTTCAGCAGGCGGTGCCCCGTCCATTCAGGGTGGCGCGCCTGCAGGTCCCGATACACGAATTCGTACGCCAGGATGAGGAGGCTGAGCGAGAGGACGAAGGTCCGGAGCGTCCTGCCCCAAGTGTACTGCCCGCTCAGGAGAAAATCCAGGATGAAGAACCCGCCGATCGCATTGACGATCGGGACCACGACAACAAGGAATGCGCCGTTCCACCATCGCGAGCCCGGCGAACCTTCAGCCGTGAGCGGCCCGCTCATGCAGGGGGTGCTGGAGGAGGAGCCGCTTCAGTCGCCGACTCTTTGGGCCTGGGCGGTGGCACCGGCATCTTCTGGGCGGGACGGACGCGGCCGGCCTTGCAGTCCACGCAGAACCGGGGACGATCCTTCAGGAACTTCCCGCCGCTGAGACAGGCGTAATGGACGACCTCGTTGCACTGGGAGCACCGGGCCCACCCGCCCGTCAGGAAGGTGACGTTCCGGTAGAGGCCCTTCCGGCACACCGGGCAGGCGGCCGGCTGGATCTCCAGGGTCTGGGTTTCGATGCCCTGCTCTATTCGGCGCCATCCCATCGCGCCGCACAGTATAGACAAGCCGGACCGTTCGCGCAAGAAGCAGTGGCGCGGCGTGCCGTGCCCCTACTTGACAGAACTATGCCCTAGGGGTACAAACCATCCGTCATGGAGAACCCTGCCGGCGGCGGATCCGGCTGCATTGATAGTTGGGTTGATCGACGGCTGCACCGCCCGCTCTCGCGACGAGTCACCCGGGCTCTCCTGCGCACACCCGCGACCGCGACCCAGGTGACGCTGTTGAGCCTCTCCAGCGGGCTGGCCGCCGGCTGGTGCTTCGGGCAGGGCCGGCCAGGGTGGGGCGTTGGCGGCCTCGGCTTGTTTCTTCTCTCCGCCGTCCTCGATCATTCGGATGGAGAATTGGCGCGCGCGACCGCCACCGAATCGGCCTTCGGCCATTTCCTCGACAACCTTTCGGACGGCCTCGTGGCGCTGGCCGTCGTGGCCGGCATGAGCTGGGCGATGGCCCGCCATCTACCGGACGGCGACCTGGCGCTCATCGCCCAGGTGATTGCTGTCGGCCTCCCGGCCTGCTTCGTGACCGAATGGCGGCTGGAAACACTGCGGGCCGTGGTTCCGCTGCGGGACTCCCGGCAGCGGATTCTCTTTCGCATTATGAACACCATGACTTCCCGGGAGCCGCTCTACGTCTTCCTGCTCATCTATCTCCTGATCACGATCAACGACGGCGCATGGACCTGGCAGGCGCTGGCATGGACCTTCGCCGGCGGTCTCCACCTCTTTTGGGCCGTCCTGCTCGCGCTGGGGTGGAGATTTTTCGGCTTGCGCGCGATGATCCACGGGCCCGCCGCCGTGGGGAATGACGACACGGCATCCGGGTAACGCGGTGCGCAGCCGTCCGGTGGCCTTGCTTGCGTTCGCTCCCGGCGCGCTTGCGCTCGCGATGGGCGCAGGGGCCCAGACCGCCTCGGCGATCGAACTCCAACCGAGCGAACATCAGATCAGGCAGGCGCTGGAACAGGGCCGTGCCGCAGCCACGGCCAGGGTTCCCCCCGTCGAGCTCTACTCATGGTTCGGCCCCTCGAGCGAGCCGGCGAACGAATTCCGCCCGCGCGGTTTCCTCATGACGAAGATATCGGGAGTGGCCGTCATGTCTGCCCACTTCGCGCTCCGCTCCTCGCAGCCGACGGAACAGGAACTGCAGCGCGTCCTGGAAGACAAATACCTTCAAGTTTCCGTCACGCTCTACGGAGACCGCCGCGATTTTGCGCAGAATACGTTCATCATGCTGACGCAGGGCGACCGGAAGATCATGCCCGCGCATGTCCGGTCGGACGCCACGGCCGACCGCACGTCCGCCTGGCCGAAGTCGCCGGCCTATCGCGCCAAGGTGGTGGCTTCGTTCGCCTACGGCGACTTCGATCCGCAGGCCAAAACCCAGCTCTCCGTCTTTCCGCGCGCCGGCGGCGAACTCTCGTTCGACCTCGACTTCGCCGCCATTCCGTAACACTTGCTTCGCGTTGACTCTCTTTCGAAGGCTTGTTAAGCTCCCCTCCTGCATGGACATTAAGCAGTACCTTGAGCAGAAACGGCAGGACGTGGACCGGTTCCTCGACTCGGTCATGCCCCCCGAGAGCGCCCCGCCGGCGAACCTCCACAAGGCCATGCGCTACAGCCTGTTCGCCGGCGGGAAGCGCGTACGCCCGATCCTGGCCATCGCGGCCTACGAAGCCATCGGCGGC
Source organism: uncultured Nitrospirales bacterium (assembly GCA_964384595.1). Classification (GTDB taxonomy): domain Bacteria; phylum Nitrospirota; class Nitrospiria; order Nitrospirales; family NS-4; genus SCTG01. The sequence goes on along the minus strand of CAYLLY010000075.1, from coordinate 5,665 downwards.
TCCGCGCCGATCATCCTGGCCCTCGCCTCCTCCCTGGAACTGATCCACACCTATTCGCTGATCCATGACGACCTCCCCGCCATGGACAACGATGATTACCGGCGCGGCAAGCCGACCAACCACAAGGTCTTCGGCGAGGCGATAGCCATTCTGGCCGGCGACGCCCTGTTGACGATGGCCTTCGACATCGTCAGCCGTCCGGCATCGGCGGACGGCCTCGATCCCCGCGCGCAGGTGAGCGTGATCCAGGAGCTCGCAGCCGGCTCCGGCAACGTGGGGATGGTGGGGGGGCAGGTCGCCGACATCGAGGCCGAAGGCAAGGACATCGACCTGGCCACGCTGGAAGGCGTGCATCGCTGGAAGACCGGCAAGCTCATCCGGGCCTCCGTCCGCATCGGCGGCATCGCCGGAGGCGCCGCCGCCGGGCAGCTCGACCGCCTGACCGCCTACGCGGAAGACATCGGCCTCGCGTTCCAGATCGCGGACGACGTGCTGAACGTCACCGGCACAAGAGAGGAGCTCGGAAAGGACGCGAACACGGACGCATCGCGCGGGAAGAAAACCTACCCGTCGTTCTTTGGCGTGGACGGCGCCCGCAAGCTGGCCGATGAGCGCGTTGAATCGGCCATCCGACACCTCAAGGACTTCGACCGGAAGGCTGATCCCCTCCGCGAGCTGGCCCGCTACATCACCGCGCGGCGCAATTAGCGCCGCGAGGCACGAGGCCATGGGCTATAGGCAGCAGATGCGGCGACAAAGTCGATGAAAGCCTTGGTGACGGGGTCCACGGGGTTCATCGGCGCCGCCGTGGCGCGTTGCCTCCTGGAGCGCGACGTGGATGTCCGCGTGCTCGTCCGGCGCGACAGTGACACCGGCAACCTCCAGGGGCTGAAAGTCGAGCAGGCTTACGGCGATCTGCGCGACGTCGCGTCCCTGCGCCAGGCCCTCACGGGTTGCCGGCAGCTCTACCATGTCGCCGCGCACTATGCCCTGTGGGCGCCCGATCCGCAGATTTTCTACGATATCAACGTCACCGGCACGCGCACGCTCATGGAGGCGGCGCGCAACGCCGGCGTCGAGCGGATCGTCTATACCAGCACGATCGGCGCGATCGGCCTGCCCCCCGGCGGCGGGCTGGGCACCGAGGAGACGCCGGTATCGCTCGAGCAGATGTCGGGCCACTACAAGCGCTCGAAGTTCCTGGCCGAGCAGGAAGTGCGCAAGCTGGCGAGCACCGGCCTGCCGGTCGTGATCGTCAATCCCAGCGCGCCCGTCGGCGCCCGCGACATCAAGCCCACCCCCACCGGCCAGGTGATCGTGGACTTCATGAAGGGCCGGATGCCGGCCTACATCGAGACCGGCATGAACCTGATCGACGTGGATGACGTCGCCGCCGGGCACCTCACCGCCATGGAGAAGGGCCGGATCGGCGAACGCTACATCCTGGGCAACCGGAATCTGATGCTCCGCGAGGTATTCGCGCTGCTGAGCCGCCTGACCGGCGTGCCCGCTCCCACGGTAAAACTGCCGCGCCTGGCCATCCTGCCGTTGGCCTACGTGAATCAATGGCTGGCCGATAACGTCACGCGAAGGCCGCCGCGCATCCCGCTCGAAGGCGTCAAGATGGCCAAGTACGTCATGCACTACGACTGCTCCAAGGCCATCCGCGAGCTGAACCTGCCTCAGACGCCCGTGGAGGTCGCGCTGGAAAAGGCGGTGCGCTGGTTCCGCGACCACAAGTATGCGTAGCGCATGGATTTCCTGACCCTCCTCGGCCAGACAATTCTATTGCGTCCGTATGTCTTCATCTTCCTGGCCATCGCCCTGGCGACTTCCGCCGGTTTGCTCGGAACACGGCGCACGGCGCTCTTTTTCCTCCTCACCTGGGCCACCGCCTTCGTCTGCGAGTTTTCGTCCACACGCACCGGCATTCCATTCGGGTGGTATTTCTACACCGGCTCGACCGTCGGCCGGGAACTGTACATCAGCAACGTGCCGTTCATGGACTCGCTGTCGTTTTCGTTTCTCCTGTTCACCAGCTATTGCCTGGCCTTGACCTTCCTGCTGCCGGCGCAAGGCCGGGGCCTGGGAATGGTGCTGCGCGCCGATCGGGCAACCCGCACGTCGCTCCGGGTCCTCGGGCTCACCGTTCTGTTCTTCGTGCTCCTGGACGTGGTCATCGACCCCGTCGCGCTTCGCGGAGACCGTTGGTTCCTCGGCAAGATCTACTATTATCCCGAACCGGGCGTACACTTCGGCGTGCCGATCGCCAATTACCTGGGCTGGGCCGTGGTCGGCCTCGTCGCCTTTGGCCTGTATCAACGACTCGATAGGTGGTTGTCCGAACACGACCCCCCCCCTCCCACTGGCAATGTCGCCCGCCGGCTGCTCTTCGGATGCGCCCTCTACTACGGCGTCCTCGCGTTCAACCTGGCGGTCACCTTCTGGATCGGCGAGCCGCTGATCGGCGCCACCGGCCTCTTGATATACCTGCCGATCACGGCTTTCCTGCTGCTGAAGCTGGCCGGGCGCCTCCCGGCGCCATCCAACATATGACGCCCGTTCGTAGAACCGGTATAATGGCGCAGTTCCTAACCGCTCTGTGAGGCGAACATGATCCGCAAACTCATCATCGCCGCGGCCTTGATCCCGATCGTCTGGTTCGGGACGGCGGCCATGCACTTCCCGCCCATCTTCCAGAAGATGTTCGTGCTCTACGTCCTGTTGGGCTTGACGGTCTTTCTGCTGCTGGACGCTCCGCCCTTCCCGAACCTCACAGGGTGGCGGGCCGTGGCGGCACTGATCATTTTTTATGTGGTCCTCTCGGCCGTTTACATTGGAGGCGCATCCTTCCTGCCCCAGTACGATCCGACCGTGGAGAAGGGCAAGATCGACAAGATCGTCAAGCCGAAGCTGGAAACGCCGGAAGCACGCCGGGCCAGGCTGGAAGAGATGATCAAGAAGTCTGAAGAGCTGCAGGCCAAGACCGGCGCCATACTGGCAGAACTGGAAAAGCTCGCGCCGTCGGCGCCCGCCGGCGGTCCGGTGGCCGGCGCGCAGACGATCTCCGCCGGCAGCGGCGACATCATCGCCCGCGGCATGGAAGTGTACGACCTGCACGAGTGCTACAACTGTCACAAGATCGGAGGCAAAGGATCGGTGAAGAAGCGCGGGCCGGTGCTGGACAACATCGGCAACTTGTTGACGCAGGAAGACTTCAAGAAAAAGATTTTTGACCCGACGTACCTCTACGCGGAAGGCTTCGAGAAGGAGCATAAGAAAAAGCAGATGCCCGACAAATACAAGGAGCTGATGTCCGACGAAGAAGTGACGGCCCTGGCGGCCTACTTGGCCACGCTGAAGAACCCGGCTGTCGAGACGCCCAAGCCGATCTTCGTAAAGAGCAAGGTGGACCACGGCTTCATCGTGTATGGGTACGTGCGCGACAAGGCCGGAAAGCCGATCCCCGATTTGCCGATCATTGCCCAGCCCTTGAAGGAAGGCCGCGAGGGCCACGGCGGCAAGACCAACAAGGAAGGCTATTACGAGATCTTCCTCCACATCCACAACGAGGACGCCGGCACCAGGATCGTCGTCTCCGCCAAGGACGTGAAGAAGGAGATCGTCGCCACCTACAACCCCGAGGACAAGGTCACCAAGCGCCAGGCCGCCGTGGACCTGGTGCTATGAGTCTGTGAGCCATTGCTTTCGCATGGATCGATCCGTATAATCCGCGCCCATGGCTCCCTCGTCGCCGCTGATTTTCCAGAAGAACACTCTCATCGAGAAGCACCAGATCGAGGGCAATGACCCGCCCGGGCGCTCCTTCAGCCGCATGGCCATGATCACCCGCACCGCGACCGGCTATACCGCCAAAGTCCAGTATGAATCCGTGTCGGCTGAGGCCCCGTCCCTGCCGACCATCGCCGAAACCCTTCGGCACCTGGCTGGTCAGCTCCAGAAGATGGGGTTCACGCGCCTGCGGACGAGGCTGAACTTTCGCGGCAAGAAGTACTACGCGGAAAAAGAGCCCTGGGTGGACTACCCGGATCCGACCTAGATTCCCACTACCGTTTGAAAGATCACGTCGTGGATGGCGGGGCGGAAGGCCCGGATCCGGTCGTTCTTCCTCGTCGGGTGCACGCGGTTCGTCAGCAGCACCACGATTAATTCCCGCTCCGGGTCAATCCACACCGACGTCCCCGCATAGCCAAGATGCCCGAACGACGCCGGTGAGAAATGCGCTCCCGACGATGCGGGCGCGCCGACCGGTCCAATGGAAGGTGTATCCCAGCCCAGCGCCCAACTGCCGTGTGGGTCGATGCTCTGCTTCCGCACAAACTCCTTCGCCCACGGGGCGGGAATCGGCGAGGTTTTTCCCCGCACCGCCGCCAGCCAGGGACTCGCGGCACGGGCCACCGCGTCGGCCGTCCCGAACAGCCCCGCATGAGAAGACACTCCGCCCATCACCGCCGCGCTTTCATCATGCACTTCGCCCCGGATCATCCGGCCGCGCCAGTCGTCCTGCTCCGTCGCCGCGAACTGACGATCCGCAACCGACATGCCGCCGGTGGGTCCGCTCTCGCTCATATAGAACAAGTCTCGAACGCCGAGCCGGGAGAATACCTCGGCATGGACGAACGCCGCCCACTCCTGCTTGACGATCCGCTCCACGATCTCGCCGAGCAGGATGAACCCCAGATCGCTGTAAAGGCAGCGGCCGCCGACGGGCTCGACGAGGGGCTCGCGGTGGATGGCGTCGTAGATGGCGGCTCGTCTGGCTGCGACAGGCCTGTCCCGCAGCTTCTTACCGTCCGGGACAATCCGCTCATAGAACGGCCGCCAGGCCGGAAGCCCGGACGTGTGGTTAAGTAGGTGGCGGATTGTCGCCTGCCGCAAGGCATCCTGTGTCAGTTCGGGCACGTACCGCTCCAATTGATCGTCCAGGCCGAGCTTGCCGTCGGCCACAAGCAGCGCCGCAGCCGTCGCGGCCGCAATCGGTTTGGTCAGCGACGCCAGATCGTAGATTGTGTCGGTCGAGGCGGGCTCAGGCTTCGGAATCAGGCAGGCGCACCCATACGCGGCGTGGTGGACCGTTCGCCCCTTGTGCGACACCAGTAGCACGGCCCCCGGGAAAACCCCCTCCTCCACCCCTTGCTGCATCTTCTCGGCAATCGAATCAGCCATGTTTTGCGAGCCGGGCAGTGACTTCTTCTTGGGTCAAACCCGTGATGCGGATCAGTTTGGTGCGGGAACGGGCGCCTTGGATGATGGCCAGACGGGAAGGCGGAAGATCAAGGAGCTTGGCGAGGAAGGCGAGACAGGCGTCGTTGGCCTCCCCCTCGACCGGAGGCGCCGTCAATTTGATCTTGAGCTGGTCACCGACCAGGCCCGCCGCCTCGTTGCGGGAGGCCCGGGGCTGGACACGGACGGACAGGGTGGCCTGCGGCTGGGCGGCCGCCTTACCGGCCACCGGCGATGTTCTTGAGAGAGCTCTCGCCCATCATGGAGTTGACGTCCATTTCCTCCATCTCGATCACCTTGGAGAAGGACTGCAGCATGGCCCGGAGTTTCTCCAGCGCCAGCACGCGTTCCTTGCGAAGGTCGAGCAGGTCCCGCTGGAGCGTCCGGAAGTCCACGTGGGCGCTCTTCAGAATGTCCTCGG
>CAYLLY010000074.1:0-10049 GCA_964384595.1 uncultured Nitrospirales bacterium | reverse complement strand
GCCCCCCGCCGCCTAGAGGCCAGTCTTCGCAGCTGAAGCCGGCGGGGGAAACCGGTGGCAGGACCCGCGTGCCGGTGTTCACGACATGATAGGTAGCGCTACCGTAAACTTCGACCCTTCGCCCGCCGTGCTCTGGACTTCGATCCGGCCGTGGTGGGCCTCCACGATCCACTTGCAGATGGACAAGCCCAGGCCGGTACCCTTCGGAGCGTGGGCACGGGCCTCGTCCGCGCGGTAGAACCGGTCGAAGATGTGGGTTTGGGCCTCGGCGGTGATCCCGATCCCCTGATCCGTGACCGAGAGCCGGGCCGTGGTGCCGTCGCGTACCAGGGTGAGTTCAACCTTGCCGCCCGGTCGCGAATATTTCACGGCATTGTCCACGAGATTCAGCAGGAGCTCCCGGAGACGCAACTCGTCGCCTTGTACAGTGACCGACGCCACGGCCCCGACCGCGACCTGGACATCCTGTTCCTGCCCCAGGACCGCTGCCTGCCGCTGCATATCCTCGACCAGCGCGTCGAGCCGGACCGGCAGGGACTCGATCCGGACCTCACCCAGATCGGCGCGAGACAGGAAGAGGAGCTCGTCTACGATCCGGACCATCCGATCGATCTCCTCCAGGTTGCTTTCCAGCACCAGCTTGTAGTCCTCAGCCGGCCTTGCCCGCCGCAGCGCCAGCTCGGTTTCCCCCTTCATGACGGTCAGTGGGGTGCGCAGCTCATGAGAGGCGTCGGCGCTGAACTGGCGCACCTGCCGGAAGGACGCCTCCAGGCGGGCGATCATGTCGTTGAAGGTCGCCGACAGCCGGCCGATCTCGTCCGGCGAGTGAGCGACCGTGAGCCGCTGTGTCAGATCTCCCGCCGCGATCCGACGGGCCGCCAGCGTGATGGACTCGACAGGCCGCAGGGCGCGCCCCGCCAGGAACCATCCCCCGCCCAGTGCAGCCGCGAGGGCGGCCGGCAGCGATACCAGTAGGACCAGCAACAGGCGCTGCAGCATCTCCTCGACCGGGCGCAGGGACGTGCCCACCTGGATGATGTTGACCAGGGCTCCGTCGAGGATGATCGGCGCCGACAGCAGGCGGAACGACGATCCGTCCCTGAACCGCGCGGACTCGAACGTCGCCCGGCCGCTCAACGCCGTTTCCAGAGCCGTACGGCTGAGCGGGATATCCAGGCGGCCGAGGTTCGGGGACTGGATGGTCACCTTCCCGGCAGGGCTGAAAATCTGAAAGGATTTATCCAGGACGGCGAGTTCCGGAAACTCCGCCGCGAGGTCGTCGAACGGCAGGAAGGGTCCGACGCGATGCTGTTCCAACGCCCGCACCGCCACGGCGGCGGTTTCTTCCAGGGACCGATCCACCTGGTCTCTGAACCCGCGTGCCAGCACGGCATACAGCGCGCTGCCAAAAACGATGAGAATGACGGCCAGCGCCGTCCCATACCAGAGCGTGAGTCGGACGCGTAAAGGCATTATTCAGCTTTCAGCGTATAGCCGCTGCCACGCACGGTCTGGATCAGCTTGCGCGCCTGCCCGCGGTCGATTTTATTGCGCAGATAGTTGACGTACACGTCAATGACGTTGGTGAAGGTGTCGAAGTCGTGATCCCAGACGTGTTCGGCGATCATCGGCCGCGTCAGCACGCGGCCGGCATTGCGCATCAGGTACTCGAGGAGGGCATATTCCTTGGCCGTCAGCTCGATCCGTTTTCCGCTCCGGGTCACTTCGCGGGTGGCGGGATTGAGCGCAAGGTCGTCCACCTGCAGGACACCCCCCGCCTCGCCGCTCCCGCGCCGCAGCAAGGCGCGCGCGCGGGCCAGCAGCTCCTCGATCGCAAAGGGTTTCGTCAGGTAGTCGTCGGCGCCGGCGTCCAGCCCCTTCACCTTCTGATCGAGTTCGGATCGGGCGGTGAGGATCAGGACGGGCGCGGCGATCTGCTCCTTGCGCAGGGCCTTGAGGACCTCGAGGCCCGGCATCCCCGGCAGCATCAGATCGAGGACGATCAGGTCGTAGCACCCCGCCTGGGCCAGATCGAGGCCTTTGGCGCCGTCGCCGCACACATCAACGGCATAGCTCTCCTCCTCCAGCGCCCGCCGGATGAAGGAAGCCACCTTGACCTCGTCCTCGACGACCAGGATTCTCATAGAAAAATTATAGCAGGTAGGGGCAGGCCCCGGTGCCTGCCCAAACAATTAACGGGCAACCACAGGGGGTTGCCCCTACTTGGCCGGGCCGTCCTCGGTGAGCTTGCGGACCTGAATGGCCAGGCTGCCCGTGAGGCGGGCCAATTCCTGTTCTCGTTGCTTCTGCTGGGTGATGTCGATGATGGTTTCGGCGATGTGCAGGGCGCCGGACCGGTGCCGGATGGGGGCGAATTGGATCATGACCCAGGTTCCGTTCGGGAGCTCGACTTCGGAACTCTGCATCGTCCCCGTTTCGATGGCCTTGGGCATGTTGCAGAAGGGGCACGGCGCCTGCAGCTGGGTGATCTTCTGATGGCACACCTGCCCGCAAATGTCGCCCAGACTGCCCTGAGCGCTTTTGTTCTCAAAGTGCACCCGGTACGTCTGGGGATCGATGATCGTCAGGATATTTGGGGTGGCATCAATGAGGTCCTGCAGCTCGTACCCGCCCTCGCCCTTGTCCGACATGATGTGTCTCCTCCCTTCAGTCTGAGCCTGAACTTCGCTTCCTCTTTTGTCTACTCCGTCTCATCACCGGCCAGGGGCAGCCGGATCGTGAAGAGCGTGCCCTGCTCGGGTTTGCTCTCGCAGGTGATCGTCCCGCTCAGGGCCGTGATGGTCCCATAACAGATCGCCAGCCCCATCCCTGTGTTGGGCCCGGGACTTTTGGTAGTAAAGAGCGGCTCGAAGATGCGCGGCAGGTGGACGAGGGGAATCCCCGGCCCGTCGTCCCTGACCCGGATCTGGACATACGGGCGGCCCTCCCCCGGGCCGTCCTCGTCGTCGTCGCCCGCCCCCAGCATCGTATCGCAGGTGATCACATAGCCCTGGCGGCTTGACGTGATCGCCTCGCGGGCGTTGGTCACGAGATTGACCAGCACCTCCTCCAGAACCTGCGGATCGGCCAGCACGGGGGGGAGCACGGACGCCATCGCCGTCACGAGGTGGATATCCAGCCGCTGCAGGTCATGTTCCAGCATGCGCTTGACGTCGCGCACGCACGCATTGACATCGCACAGCGTCGTCCCCTTCGGGGCGGGCCGGCCGAACTGCAGGAACCGCGCCGTGAGCGCCCGCAGCCGATCGGCCGCCTCGGCCATCCGACTGACATCGTTACGAACGTCTTCGAGCGCACCGGCCCGGAGATGCGACCCGGCCAGCGCGGCATAGCCCGTGACGACCAGAAGCGGGTTGTTGAGTTCGTGGGCAGCCGACGCCAGCAGATTCCCCATAACCGTCATGCGCTCCGCCTGAAGCATTTGCGCCTGTCCGCGCCGGTATTGAGTCAACACACGCTGCGTCAGCCGATTGGCCGGCCTGTCGAGCAATTTGGGGCGAAGCGACCTGTTTCGCTGGATCGGGCCGACCATCTGAGGGTCTCCGCTGGTGTCGAGAATCACATCGGCTCGGCACAGCAGCGGCAGCCGAACCGGGTCCGTGGTCGTCAAGATCCCCGCAGCGGCGGCGATTTCGAAGCCCGGCGAGGATGGGTCGCGGTCCGCAATCGCCAGAATCTCGATCCCGGGTACGTTCAGGAGCGTGGTGAGCAGTTCGGTGCCGTCCGTCCCGGCGCCGAGAATCGCAACAGCTATGGGCTTGGCCATATCGTCCCTTCCAAGATATTCTCGATGAGGACAAGCAAGTCATATGCCTGGAACGTCGTAATAGATTACCTAAAACATGAGAACATATCTAGAGGAAAAATGACGGTTTTACGAAATACAACCAGCACGCAAACCTTTTCAGCGCGCTTCGCAGGTATCCAGCCGGATACATAGGTTATCCGAATCGATACCGTGAACCTATGCAGGTGGTTCAGTGGTAAATATACAGCGGCGCGTCGTCCTCGATGACGCGGGTCTCGCGCTCGATGCGGTCCCAGAGATGCTTGGGCAACGCGAACTGGGCCGCGCAAACCTCTCCGCTGAGATACTTCAGCGCGCCTTGGATGCGCCGGCCGATCATCCCGTCATAATCCGCGGCTGAGAACGACCGCGGGTTGATGTCCTTCGAAGCCACCTGAAATCCCCACGGCAGGCCGAAACAGGGCACGTTGGCCGTATAGGGGCACACGACGGGAAAGGCGGTTTGGAGCGTCTTATAGATCGCGCTGAAGTTGAGCAGATCATGCGGCGCCACCGTCCCAGCCTGGAGCGCGATCGTCCCTTGGGGGGACAGCCGCCGGCCGACCAGATTGTAGAACTCCCGCGTGTAGAGCCGGTAGCATGGCCCCTCCTCGATCGGGTCGGACAGGTCGATGATGACGACGTCGAAGATCTCATCGTGCGTCTCGATCCACCGCCGCGCGTCCTCGAAGACGAGCTCGCTCCGGGGGTCATCGTAGGCGCCAGCATGGAATTCGGGCAGCAGTTCGCGGGAGACCGCTACGACTTCCCGATCGATGTCCACCATCAGCGCCCGCTCGACCGTGCAGTGCCGGAGCACCTCGCGCAGCGTCGCCCCCTCTCCCCCGCCGACGACCAGGACCCGCTTCGGGTCCGGATGCGTCAGCATGGCCGGGTGGACAAGGACCTCGTGATAGATGAACTCGTCCGTCTGCGTGGACTGGACCTTGCCGTCCAGGATGAGCGCGCGGCCGTAGCCGCCCAGTTCGACGACCTCGATCTGCTGAAAGGGGGTTTTCTTCGAGAAGAGGACGGTCTTTACTTCGTGGACGTGTCCTTCGCCGGGCCCCAGCCGCTCATGAAACCACTTGGAGTTCTTTGGGCCGGCCATAGGCAAAGACCTCCTTCACCTCCTTGGTCACCTTGGCGGACACCTTGGCAGGCTTGGAGTCGGAAATCAACCCACGCTTGAGTTCCATGAGCGAGGGCTGGCGGGACTGGAACTTTTGCACGAGATACTGCGCGGCGACCTCGGGGCTGAGGGTCTCGCCGCAGGTGAAGATGTCCACGGCGGCGTACCCGTGCTCGGGCCACGTATGGACGGCGATGTGGGATTCGGCGATGACGACGACGCCGCTGATGCCGAAGGGACTGAATTGATGGAAGTGGACGCCCATGATGGTCGCCTTCGCGATCTTGGCCGCCGCGACCATGATGTCTTCCACTCTCTTTACATCATTGAGGAGTTTGGGGTTGCATCCGTTCAACTCGAGCACCAAGTGCCGACCTAGCGCGTGCAATTTATTTGCCCCCTTTCGCTGTAATGAGAGTGGCCAATTGATCGTCTATCGCACCTCCCCAATCGGGATATTGCGGAAAATTCCGCGTCCCGATAATTGCGTGTGAATATAGCGGAACGATTTCAATTGTCAATAATTTTTTTCGCCGACGCCGAGAAAATTCTCCCGGCCGCCTTCGACTTCCCTTGCTTGACTGCCTCTCGACCAATGGCTAAGATGCCCACACACCGAACCACACGCTTCGACGACACACCCATGATCCAGGTCGAGCATCTCACCAAGCACTACGGTCCCAAGGTCGCGATCGACGACGTCAGCTTTTCTGTGGAAAAGGGCGAAGTCCTGGCATTCCTCGGGCCGAACGGCGCCGGCAAGACCACCACCATGCGCATCCTGACCGCCTCCCTGCCCGCCACGTCCGGCACCGCACGGGTGGCGGGTTACGACTGCTTCGACCATCCCAGAGAGGTGAAGCGCGCCATCGGCTACCTGCCGGAAGTCCCTCCCCTCTATACCGAGATGACGGTCACCGAATATCTCACCTTCGTGGGCCGCATCAAGGGCATGGACGCTGAGCGCCTCTCCGGCGCCCTGGACCGGACGCTGGAGCAGCTCTCGCTCGGCGAGGTGCGAGAGCGGCTGATCGCCAACCTCTCGCACGGCTTCAAGCAGCGGGTAGGCCTCGCGCAGGCCCTCATCCACGATCCCCCGGTCCTCATCCTGGATGAGCCGACCGTCGGGCTCGATCCGAAACAGATCATCGAGATCCGGCAATTGATCAAGGCGCTGGCAGGCTCTCGCACCATCATCCTGAGCACGCACATCCTGCCCGAGGCCACGGCGGTGGCGCAGCGCGTGGTCATCATCCACGAAGGCCGGATCGTGGCGGAGGACTCGCAGGACCAGCTCTCCGCCCGCTTGCGGCGCTCGGAAAAGGTCCGCGTCACGCTCAAGCACCCCCCGCCCGACGCGCGCGAACGGCTCCAGGCCCTCCCCGGCGTGCTGTCGGTCCATTCGGAAGGTCCCATCACGTTTCTGGTCGAGGCGGAGTTGGGGCAGGACCTCCGGGACGATCTCGCCCGCTTCGCCGTCCGGAACGATTGGGGCCTCCTCGAGCTGAAGCTCGTGACGATGACCCTGGAGGACGTCTTCCTCAGACTAACAAAGGAGGAAGACACCCCCACCCATCCCTCCCCCCTGGAGGGGGAGGGTAAGGGAGAGGGGGACGCGCCTGAGGCGCAGCCCTCATGAGCCCGGTCGGCGCCATCGTGCGGAAAGAGATCCGTTCGTATTTCGTGTCGCCGATCGCCTACGTGGTCGCCGCCGTCTTTCTCCTGCTCATTGGATTGCTGTCCTTCCTGGCCGCCGTGACCGCCAGCAACCGGAGTCTCCAGATGCTGCGCGGCCAGGGGAACCTGCCCGACCTGAACCTGAACGACATCGTCTTTCGTCCGGTGTTCTACAACATGGCCGTCGTCCTGCTGCTGGTCGTGCCCATCCTGACCATGCGCCTGTTCGCCGAGGAGAAAAAGCTCAAGACCATGGAACTCCTCATGACCTCGCCGGTCACGGTCACGGACATCGTCGTCGGGAAGTTCTTCGCGGCCTTCGCGGTGTTCGCCGGCATGCTGGTCCTAACTGCGGTGGGCCCGCTCGCCCTGGCCCCCTTCGCGCCGTTCCGCTGGGAGCCCATCCTGACCGCCTACCTCGGCGTGCTCCTCATGGGGGGACTGTTCCTGAGCGCCGGCCTGCTGGCCTCCGGCCTGACCGAAAACCAGATCATCGCCGTGATCCTGAGTTTCGGGGGCCTGCTCCTGTTCTGGCTGTTCGGGTGGGCGGGGCAGGTGTTCGCCGACTCGGCGTTCGGCAAGGTCCTGACCTACCTCTCCCCGCTCGAGCACTTCGAGCACCTGGTGAAGGGGCTGGTCACGACGAGCGACCTGGTGTATTTCATGGCCGGGATCGTGTTCACGCTCTTCCTGGCGCACCGGGTCATCGAGTCCCAGCGATGGCGATGATGTCCGAGCGGGCGACATTCCTCCTGGGGACGCTGGGCGGCGTCCTGGCCGGAGCCGGTGCGGTGCTCTACTTCGTCTCCCCGGAGCGCACCGGGCTCATCGCCGGTACGGAGGGCCTGGCGGCGGCCTGCCTGACCGTCTTTTTCGTCGCGCATTACGAGATGTTCCGGGAGATCTCGACCCGCCGGTCCACGCGATTGGGCCTGAACAGCCTCCTCATGGTCGTGCTGCTCGCGACCATTCTCGGCATCGTCAACTTTCTGGCCGCGCGCCACAGCGTGCGCTGGGATTTTTCAGAGACGAAGCGGTTCACCCTCGCTCCGCAGACGGCCCGCCTTCTGCGCGAACTGCCCCGCGAGGTTAAGGTCACCGTCTTCACCGGCGACCAGGGCCCCGCCCGCTCGGCCTATCGCGATCTGTTCGACAGCTACCAGGCCCGCACCGCCAAACTGACGGTGGAATTCGTGGATCCGGAGAAAAAACCCGGCGTCGCCCGCCAGTACGCCCTCACCCGGCCGGACACGGCGGTGCTGGAGAGCGGCAGGCAGGAAACCCGGATCACGGCCGCGTCCGAGCAGGAGCTCACAAACGCGCTGATCCGCGTGACCAAGGACGAGAAGAAGACCCTGTACTTTCTGACGGGCCACGCGGAGCATCTTCTGGAGGAGACCGACAAGAGTGGGTATTCCTTCTGGAAAGAGGCCTTGGAGCGTCAGGGCTATGCCGTCCGGTCCCTTTCACTCTATGAGTCCAAGACGATCCCGCCGAACGCCTCCGTGCTGGTGCTTGGAGGGCCTCAAAAGGCGGTGTCTCCGGAGGAGCAGGCCCTGCTGGCCGACTACGTCAAGAAAGGCGGCCGGCTGCTGGTGCTGCTGGATCCCGGATCCCGCGCCGGCCTCGAGGGCTTCCTGGAAAATTGGGGGCTGCAGGCGGACAACCGGACCGTTCTGGACACCCAGACCATCCAGGGCGGCGACTTGACCATGCCGGTGGTGAACACCTACGGCACCCACGAGATCACGCAGGACTTGGGGCAGGTCTTCACGATGTTTCCCCATGCCCGCCCGGTCGGCTTTCTCGACAGCAAGGCCCAGGAGTGGGCGTTTCACCCCCTGGCCAAGTCCAGCGCCCGCAGTTGGGCTAGGCCGGCAGAAGTGGGCGCGGGAGGTACGGGAGGAGGCCAGGTCCGCGATTTCGATCCCAAGAACGACCAGCCCGGGCCGCTGACGCTGGCGGGCCTGGTCACAGCCCGCACCAGCCCGACGGAAAACGCCCGCCCGCCTGCGATCCTGTTCGTCGGCGACTCGGATTTCGTCAGCAACGCATTTCTGGATTTCTCCGGCAATACCGATTTCATCCTGCACGCCGTGGCCTGGCTGGCGGGGGAAAAGGACCTGATCTCGATCGCGCCGAAAGACGCCGCGCTCGGCACCTTCCTTCTGACGGCGGCCCAATCCAACGCGCTGTTCGCGGTCCAGGTCCTGGGCCTCCCTGCTTTTTCCCTTGCCGCCGGATTCCGCATGTGGCGCCGCCGACGCCGCCTGTAGGCCCTGGCTCTATGTCACGCAGCGTCCTGGCCCTCCTAATCGTCGCCGCCGGCCTGGGGCTCTACCTCTGGCTGGTGGAGATGCCGACCGAGCAGCGGCGGGTCGAGTCCGAAACCGCCGCCAAGAGCCTGGTGGACTTCAAGGAGGAGGATATCCAGGCCTTTACGCTCACTTCATCGCAAAGCGAGATGGAGCTCATTCGCGAACAGGACGGCCGCTGGCTCATCCGCAAGCCGACTGCCATGGAGGCTGATGCCGCGGCTGTGGACGAGTTCCTCCGCACCCTGCTGCTGGCCCAGGTGTCCCGCGTCGTGGACGAATCCGGAACGGACCTCGCAGGCTACGGCCTAGCCGCGCCGTCCCTGACCGTCTCGTTCCGACTGGCCTCCGGAACCCGGACGATCAGCCTCGGAGATTCGGAGCCTCTCTCCGCCACACTCTATGCCATGCGTGAGGGCGCTCCCAGGGTCCTCCTGACCACCCTCTCGGGCCGCGACGTGCTGATGAAGAGCATCCAGGAGTTCCGCCGCAAGCGGGTCTTCTCGTTCGACCGGAACCAGGTGACCCGGTTGAAGGTCGCCACCCCGCGCGAGACCGTCGTGCTGTACAAGGACGGCCACGGCGCCAAGGAGGTCTGGAGGATCAAGAGCCCGGCCGAGGCCCAGGCCGATCAGCCGGAGGTGAAAAGCCTGTTGATCGGCCTCCAGGACCTCAAGGCGCAGGACTTCCTCGACGATCCGAAGGACCGGGCGGCCGTGCGCGCCAGGTTGGGCCCGCCGCTGGCGACGTTCACGCTGCGCGAAGGGGAGACCGACCGCACGCTGTCCCTGTTCATCGATCCGCAGGATAAGCGGCTGGCGTACGCGGAAAGCACCCCCCAGGCTCCTCTGTACAAGATCGCGCCGGCCGTGGCCCAGGACCTCGCCAAGGGACTGTTCACCCTGAGGAACAAGCAGCTCATCGCGGCCGAGCCCGAGCGCGTCAAAACGCTCGTCATTAAAAGGGGCGGCCAGGAATTCTCCCTCACCCGCGAGGGAACCGGCTGGCTGATCGACGGCGACCCCAGGCTAAAGGCCGATGCCGCCCGGGTCAACATGTTCGTGACCCGCGTGGTGCGGCTCCAGGCGGAACGGATCGTGTCGGAGAAACCGGCCGA
>CAYLLY010000073.1:0-10408 GCA_964384595.1 uncultured Nitrospirales bacterium | reverse complement strand
CATGATGAGAGGGAGAAAAAAGCGGGGCTCCGTGTTCATACCCCACCTGACAGACACGACACCGCCACCCAGGTCGGTTACTAGGCCGAATTGTGGCGAATCGTCCATGCACAACGCGGCAGCATGGTCGCTGCCAAACGCAAGCACATCATCTTTGGCCTGAAATTCCTTAAGAAATGGTAGTCGTGGCCGTAAATCAATTTTCAGCACAAATCGGGCACCGGATTTCCCTCCCGGGGCATTTCGATGTGCCCGTAATTCTGGAGGATGTCAGGGCACTGGGTACAGACGGTTCCGGCGGATATGAATGCCGTGTTCGGTTGCCTGACGGCACTCTCGAAGAGACAGTTGTTTCGCCCGAGGAAGCTGTCAATCTCTTCGGCGCGGAACAGGAACCGCCGACGGCAATCAAGCCTGCAGATGCGGAAAGGCTTCGACTTTTGATCGAGTCAGCCCGGATTCGCCTCGCCTACGCCCACGATCGCCAGTTCGCCGTGAGCCTCTCTGGCATCCGCACGCTTCCGCACCAGATCGAAGCCGTATACCAGGCCATGTTGCCACAGCCCCGCTTGCGCTTCCTGCTCGCCGACGATCCAGGCGCAGGCAAGACCATCATGGCCGGCCTGCTCATCAAAGAGCTGAAGCTCCGGGAAGCCATCGAACGGGTTATCATTCTCTGCCCAGCTCCGCTCGTCCCGCAGTGGCAGGATGAAATGCTCAAGTGGTTCAATGAAACGTTCGAGCCCATTGATGCGAATCGCGACAAATGGAGTTTATCCAATCCCTGGGCAAAAGAGTTCCAGGTGGTCACCTCGATAGACTACGCAAAACAGGACGATGTCCGCGAGCGCGTATGGCAGCAGCGCTGGGATCTCGTCGTGGTCGACGAGGCCCATAAGTGTTCGGCCTACACTAAATCACGGGCCAACCGCAGCGATGAGGTGGCTGAGACCAGGCGCTATCAATTGGCCAAACGTCTTTCCGAAGCAGCAGATCATGTCCTTCTGCTCACAGCCACGCCCCATCACGGTGATGAAGATAAGTTCTCCCACTTCCTGCGACTCATCGACCCCGATCTCTTCCCGGAGCCGCACAGGCTTGCCGGACAGGCCATGGAAATCCGGAAAGAGATCTTCAAACTTGGAAAGGATTCTCCATGGTCCTTGCGGCGGTTGAAAGAGGACCTGAAGAATCTCAATGGTAAACGGCTATTTCCCGACAGGCACGCCAGCACGGTGACTTTCCGGTTCAACAGCGAAGAGTATGCACTTTACAAATCTGTCACGGCCTATATCAATGAGTTCATTCCTCAACAGGGCGGGCAGCGGCGGTCGTCCGCGGCGCTGACGCGCACCGTTCTACAGCGCCGCCTGGTCAGTTCGACCGCCGCGATCCATGAGTCACTCAAACGCCGATTAAAAAAGCAGCAACAGCTCTTGGATGAGCTGGAAGGGCTCAGCCCGGCGCAGCGCGCCAAGCGTCTTTCGGCCTTGCAGGGACGACTGCCCGATTCGGAACAGGATGAAGATGACCTGGCAGACGAGATTCGCGATCAACTGGTAGACGAATACACTGCGGCTGTTGAACTGGAACAGCTTCGAGTTGAGATTGCCGCCATCATGGAATTGGTAGAACAGGCACGAAACGTGCGTGAGCGGGCGAACGATTCAAAACTCGCTGCCCTCAAGCAATGCCTCGGTGAGGCGCAGTTCGCCGAACTCAACGATGGCCGGGGCAAACTCCTGCTGTTTACGGAACATCGGGATACGCTCAGTTATGTCCGCGAACACCTTGGGCGCTGGAACTACAGTACGTGTGAGATCCACGGCGGCATGAACCCACACGAGCGAAAGCGAGCGCAGGAGCAGTTTCGCATCACGGCCCAGGTCTGTGTGGCGACGGAGGCCGCCGGCGAAGGCATCAACCTTCAGTTCTGCCACCTCATGATCAACTACGACATGCCGTGGAACCCCACGCGCCTGGAGCAACGCCTGGGTCGCATCCACCGAATCGGCCAGGACAGGGACTGTTACGCCTTCAATTTCGTCGCAACGGACTCCGAGGACGGGCAGCCCATCGTTGAGGGCCGCATCCTCCACCGCCTGCTGGAAAAACTGGACACGATGAACGAGGCCCTGGAAGGGCGCGTGTTCGATGTCATCGGCGAGGTGCTGTCGCTGAACGACGTCAATCTCCCGGACATGCTACGGGAAGCCGCCTACGATCCACGGCGACTTGACGAGTACCTGGACCAGATCGACCGAATTGATCCGGCGAAGCTGAAGGAGTACGAGGACGCCACGGGTATCGCGCTTGCCAGGAGCCACGTAGACTTCACCGGATTCCAGCGCCGCAACCTCGAGGTCGAGGAGAAGCGCCTGATGCCTCGCTACGTCGAGACCCAGTTTGTCGCGGCGGCCAAGGAAGTGGGACTTCGTGTCGAGCCAAGGGCCGACGGCCTATGGCGCATCGAGCACGTCTTGGCCGACCTGCGGTCCGACCGGCTTCGCTCGGTCCATCGCCTTGGCAAGGCCGATCCCTCATACCGGAAGGTCACGTTCCACAAGCACCACCTCGAACAGTCCGCCCATGTCGATGCCGTTCTCATGGGGCCCGGGCACTCGTTGTATGCCGCCGTCGACGAGAAGCTCAACGAGAAGCTGGCCGACCTCCAGGGATGTGTCGGCTTCTATGTGGACCCACTCACGACCGAGCCGTACCGGCTGCACTTCTTAGAGATCACCATCCGCGGCAAGGACTCCAGGGGAAACGACGTTCTGCTCCACGGAGAGCTGGTAGCGGTCCGGGAGCAGCGGAGTCAGTTCGAGATCGTACCGAGCGACATCCTTCTGAATCTGCCCCCTCTCGCCAGCCCTCCGGCTGCGCTTGATCCAGTGGAGACGCAGACCGCGTCGGACTACCTGAAGAGCACCTACCAGTTGGAGTGTCGTGCTCGCTGCCAGGAGGAGCGCCAGCACTTCGCCCGCATCTGCCGAGAGTACTTGGAGCGGTCCTTCGATGCCCGCATCAAGCGTGCCCAGGAACGGGCGATGCTCCTCGCGGCCGAGGCGACGGCCAAACCGGAGTACAAGCTGCCGGCGGACGAGGCCCGGAAGCAAGTTGATGAACTCCAGCGGGCCCGGGAAGAACGCCTCGACGGCCTGAATCGGCTCGGGGTCGCCCGAACCGGCCCCGTGCATCATGTGGCCACTGCCATTGTCCTGGCGGCCGGCGCCGATACCGAAAGTCAGCTTGCGGACCTCGCGGACGAACTAGATCCGAATGTCCGAAGGAAGAGCGAACTCGCCGCCGAAGACATGGTCGTTGTCGCGCTCAGGGGGGAAGGGTTCCCCGAGGATCGTATCGAGCGCGTTGGCCACCTCAAGCTCGGCTTCGACGTGCGCGCCCACAGGATTGCGGACGACGCGACCGGCGATGTGCTCGTGAAGCGTGTCGAGGTCAAGGGCCGCATGCGCGGGCAGCCCGTCCGGCTCACGACCAACGAGTGGTACAAGGCGCAACAGCTGGCGGAGACTTACTGGCTCTATGTCGTGTGGGACCCGCTCGGCAAGAGCCCCGAGCTGGTCCGAATCCAAAACCCTGCGGTCCGGTTGGACCACGCGAAGCGCGAGATCGTCGCAGCGCGGTTTTTCGAGATCCCGGCGGATGCGGTAATTGCTTGCAGCAACACATGAAGTGAGAGAATCATGATTCAGCGAATCGAAGCACTGCGATACCGTTGTCTTAGAAATCTCCGGCGATCTGTGTCCTCCTTTCAGATTCTTGTTGGTCCGAATGCCAGCGGGAAGAGCACTTTTCTCGACACGGTTCGCTTCCTTGGTGACCTGGTTTCGGAGGGTCTGGAGCCTGCGATCCGGGAGCGTTCGGAGAATCTGCAGGATCTCCTCTGGCAGCGCGAAGGTCAGGAATTCGAGCTCGCGATTGAGACGAGGATCCCCGAGGAACGACGGCGACTTCTGCCAGGGCCAGACTACGACACGTGTCGCTATGAGGTCTGTGTCGGGATTGACCCACAGACGGGCGAAAACGGCATCCACGCTGAGCGCGTTCTTCTTACTACCGCGGGTGAGGAGAACACCGTCCAGAAGGAGCTATTCCCTGACGTAGGGCCGCCGCCACACACTATCTTGACCCGAACTCCGACGAAGGGGGTGAAGACCGTCATCAATAAGGTGTCGGGGGGAAATGACAATTTCTACGACGAGACAGGCAAGGGGTGGGATCACGCCTTCAAACTAGGACCACGGAAATCTGCCCTGGCAAATCTCCCGGAGGATGAGACGAAATTTCCCGTGGCCACTTGGCTGAAAGCGATCCTTGGTGGGCAAATCGAAACGATCGTGCTCAACAGTGCCTCAATGCGTAAACCCAGCCCCCCGGGTCTGCAGAAGGGGTTTCGAGCAGACGGTTCAAACCTGCCATGGGTCATTCACGGTTTTAGGACAGCTAATCCCGCGCAGTTTGATCGATGGATCGCCCATGTTCGAACCGCCCTTCCTGACTTGAAAGCAATCGAAACCATCGAACGCCCTGAGGATAAGCATCGTTATCTCCGGATTCTTTACGATACAGGGCTGACCGTACCCTCGTGGGTTGCTTCGGATGGCACGCTGCGGCTCCTGGCGCTGACACTCTTAGGCTACGTTGGAGAACTGGAGAGGGTTTACTTGATCGAAGAGCCGGAAAACGGCATTCATCCGCAGGCGGTCGAGACCGTTTATCAATCTCTCGCATCGGCGTACGACTGCCAAATTCTCTGCGCATCGCACTCTCCAGTAGTCCTCTCGCTTGCCGAGCCGCGAACGGTGCTTTGTTTTGCAAAGAGCTCAGAGGGGGCGACAGACATTGTCCGTGGCGATGAACATCCAAATCTTCGTGACTGGAAGCGTGGTGCCGATCTCGGGACCTTGTTCGCTACCGGAGTGCTGGGATGAGTGCGTCCGTGAATCTGGATCTCGTAATGCTCGTTCCCGGAAAAGACGAGCGCGAGACATTCGACGAATTGCTTTCGTCGCGCGGAGCGAGTCTCGGGATTCGCCAGTTGCGATACGAGATCCTCGTCCATCCTCGGCGGGATCCGGGTTGCCTTCATGAAGCTCCGGACATTCTGCAACCCTACCAGAACCGCGCCAACCGCTGCCTAATCGTGATGGACCATCAGGGCTCCGGCCAGGAAGATCAGCCGGCTACCGAGGTTATGGCCGACCTAAAGGGTAGAATGGAAAGCTCCGGATGGACCGGGCGCGCAGAAGTTCTGATGCTCCAACCTGAGCTAGAGAATTGGGTCTGGAGCGATTCGCCGCATGTTGATTCAGTTATGGGTTGGAAGGAACGCAACCCTCCGTTACGGAAATGGTTGGAGAATCAAGGAGTATGGCCCGCCGGATCGGCAAAACCTGGCCAACCGAAAGAGAGCTTTCAAGCCGCGTTGCGTGAAGTCCGCATAAGACGTTCTTCAGCGATTTATCGGCAACTTGCGGCGCGCGTTAGCCTGGAACGATGTCACGATCCAGAGTTCCTCGCGTTTCGACGGATAATGCAAGAGTGGTTTCCTATAACGGTGACCTCATGAGAGACGACGACCGCAGACTCATCGAGGACTACCTGCCCATCGAGGCGATCAGCAAAGAGGCCTCGCGGGAGAAGTCCGTCCGCAAGGGGCACATCTCGACGCTGCACCTCTGGTGGGCGCGGCGTCCGCTCGTGGCCTGCCGGGCTGCGGTGTATGGGGCGCTGGTCCCTGCGAGTCGGTTCCGTCCGGCAAACGGGCCGGAGGAGAAGCGCGACAGCCTCACCCGTGCGAACGCGGCGAAGTTCGTCGAGCGGCTCTGCCAGTACCCCGGCATGCCTCAGGCCATCGCCGAGGCGCAGAAGCACATCCTTGAGGCCCATGCGGAGCGGCTCTCGACGGAGACCGGCAAGCCGGTGACGGCCGAGGATATCGTCGAGGCGCACGCGCCGAGACCCAAGGTACTGGACATGTTCGCAGGTGGCGGCGCGATCCCGCTCGAGGCGCTGCGCCTTGGCTGCGAGGCCTACGCGCTCGAGCTCAACCCGGTGGCCCACATCATCGAGCTCTGCACGCTCGTTTACCCGCAGAAGTACGGCAGGTCGGACTCGAACGCGCGAGGGATGACCGGCCCCAAGAACAAGACGGGCGTGAGGACCTGAGGCGGCTTGGCCGACGAGGTTCGGTACTGGGGCACCTGGGTCCTGGAGAAGGTCAGGGCCGAGATCGGTGATCTGTACCCGCTGATCCCCGATCCGAAGTTCAAGGAAACGAAGCCGCTGCGCCAGGCGGACATGTGGCAAGCGAAGGAAGAGGTTCCGCCTGGCTACCTCGTGCCGGTTGCCCATCTCTGGACGCGCACTGTCCGCTGCAAGAACCCAGCTTGCGGGGCTACGGTTCCGCTCGTCAAGCAGACTTGGCTCTGCAAGAAGAAAGGCAGGTACGTTGCCCTGAAGGTCGTTGTGCCGAAGGGCAAGAAGGAAGTGCGATTCGAGGTTGTCCAGGCGACCTTTGAACACGGACTTGGATTTGATCCGGCGATAGGTTCGAAAGGTGGAAATGCGACATGTTCATTTTGCGGGACGGTTGCAGACAGCGATTACGTCAAAGCTTGTGGAATTGACCAGGGATTTGGCCAACAGGGTATGGCAACTATCTGTGTTCGCCCTGGGAAAGCAGGCAAAGTGTACCTTGACTATGCCGAGACCCTTCGTGAAATTTCTTCAGCCCCAGAACGTATAGTTGATATTGAGAAGACCAATCAGCTATTGCGACTCAACGAACCGCTTGAGGCAAATCCTCGCTCATTTGATGTGCAGAGATACGGTTTCACTTCCTGGGATCGCGTTTATACTGACCGGCAAACGGTCACTCATCTGTCTATCGCCAGTAACTTACGTTCAGCTTGGAAAGAAATTTCCGGCGCTACTGGAGATTTAGATCGTGCATGCGCCTTGTTCACCTGTGTTGCATTGAGTTATTCCCGCTGCATAACTCATCACAATTCATTCGCGTTCGTTGACAGCACAAGGGAGACTATTGTTGGCCCGTGGGGGGATGGCAAATTTCCGATGTCTTGGGACTTTGCTGAAGCAAACATCTTCTCTGGGGTTACTGCCTCCTATGCCAATGCTTTGAATTGGGCGTACCACGTCTACAGCACGATTCACTCACTGGGACCATCAGCCAAAGTTACTCGCGGAACGGCTACCGATCTCCCGTTTCCTGATAGCTCAATGGATGCCGTAATTACTGATCCGCCTTACTATGACAGCGTTTCATACAGCAATCTTGCTGATGCCTTCTACGTGTGGTTGAAACGCTACCTTGGGCATGTCCATCCCGAGCATTTTGCATCTCAGCTGACGCCCAAAAAAGGAGAAGTGATCGCTGCTTTCTACCGCCACGGCGACAATAAGGCTGCGGCAAGCAAGGCATATGAGGGCTTCATGGCCGATTCTCTTCGGGAGGCGCGAAGAGTTCTTAAGCCAGGCGGACCAATTGCAATCGTTTATGCCCACAAAACAACCCTGGGATGGGCAACTCTAGTTGATGCTATTCGTACTGCAGGTTTCACAATCGTTGAGGCATGGCCACTTGCCACCGAAATGAAGGGGGGACGGAAAAAAGTTGATAAGGCCATGCTCGCTTCCAGCATTTTTCTGATCGCCCGAAAGCGTGAAGGTTCCTTGACCGGCTTCTATGAAGAGAAAGTTCGACCCGAACTTGAGAAGATCGTCCGTGAGCGCGTGGACTCCCTCTGGAAGATGGGGATCACGGGCGCGGACCTCGTGATCGCCGCTGTCGGCGCGGGTCTCCGAGCCTACACCAGCTTCTCCCGCGTCGAGTACGCGAACGGCGAGGAGGTCCCGTCAGAGAAGTTCCTCGCCGAAGTGGAAGGTGTTGTCCTCGAAACGCTCCTGGAAAAGATCTTCGGCATGCCTGGCAGTGGCGTGGCCGCGGTTGACGGGCCGAGCCGCTTCTACGTGCTCTGGCGATACGCCTACAAGGCGGCCGAGATGGACGCCGGCGAGGCCATCGTCTTCACCTACGGGCAGAACGTGGAGCTCGACGGCCAGAAGGGCCTCTCAACCGGAAGGCATGCGCTGGTCGAAAAAAAGAAGGGCAAGTACCGCCTGCGGGACTTCACAGAGCGCGGGGAGGACGAGAAGCTGGGCCTGCCGGAGGACGGCGGCGCGCCGGCCCCCCTCATCGACGCGCTGCACCGTATCCTGTGGCTCCTGGAGAACCAGCCCCGCAACCTGAATCGGTTCCTCGACGAAGCCCGGCCCAACCGGGAGCGCCTTCGTCTGGTAGCCCAGGCCCTCGCCGGGACCGCCCTTGCGGGGAAGAAGGACAACGGGCCGGAGCACACCGTTGCGACGACGGCCGCCGAGCAGGCTGCGCTGAAGAAGCTAGTCGCCAACTGGCGGGCGCTGATCAACCAGCGGCTCGCGGCGGATGAAGGCACGCTCTTCGAACGGGCGAGGGGTGACACGTGAAAAGCGCCTTGCGTCAACGCATCTCCATCCCTGTCGAGGGCGAGAGCGTGGAACTCAAACGTTCCCTCGGCGAGTGGAAGGAGATCGTGAAAACCTGCGCGGCTTTTGCCACGGCCCGCGGCGGATGCGTGTATATCGGCGTCCGCGATGACGGCCGTGTGGAGGGCGTGCAGATCGGCAAGAGAACGCTCGAAGATCTCGCCAATAAAATCGCGCAGAATACCGCGCCGAAGCTCGTGCCGAGCATCACGGTTCGGCAAAAGCAGGGTCGGACAATCCTCGAGGTGGAGGTGGACGAGAATTCAACGAAACCTGTCATGGCCTTCGACCGGGCTTTGCGTCGGTCGGGAAAGACAAATCAGGTACTGTCGGCGAGCGAGATCGCCGAGCTGTATCTCGCCACGCGCGGGGTGACGTGGGACCAGACCGCACGGGCAGACGCGTCACTTGATGACATTGATGCGGAAAAGGTGCGGAAGTTCTTGAGTCGAGCCAGGACGGAGCGGCAATGGGAGATTGATCCCCGAACACCAGTCGAACAGGTGTTTCATCAATTAAATTTGTCAAACAATGGTCAATTGACTGTTGCCGCGCTGCTGTTGTTTGGAAGGGAACCCCAGCGGTTCCTTGTGCAGGCGAAGGTGCGCTGTGCACGATTCAAGGGCGACGACGAAGTGCAATTTCTCGATTTGAAAGTGATCGAAGGCGATATTATCAGTCAGGTCGAGGAAGCAATGGTGTTTGTACGGCGCAACACAAGTATGGCGGTGAAGTTCGAGGGCAAATTGGAACGGACCGAACGATGGGAATATCCACTGGACGCCATTCGCGAAGCGATCACCAATGCAGTATGTCACCGCGATTATGCTAACAGTGGCAACGTTCAGGTGCGCATCTACGATCACAGCATGGTGGTATCCAATCCGGGTGGTTTGCCCAGCGGACTGACAGTGGAGGACCTGAGAAAGCCCCACGAATCCAAGCCGCGAAACAAGCTGATTGCGGACGCCTTTTTCCTGATCAAGTACATCGAACAGTTTGGCACAGGCACACGCCGAATGATCAACGATTGCCGGGAAGCCGGCATACCAGAGCCGGGATTCGAATCGGCGGCTGACAGCTTCAGGGTTGTCTTCAGGAAAGCGGTGCCCCTGGAACAGAAATGGGCCGGGCTGGAGTTGAACAACCGTCAACTGGCGGGACTGAAGTATCTCCAGGAAAGGGGGCGGATCACAAAGCAGGAATACATGCGACTCACATCGGCCACCGAGGTCACTGCTAAGCGGGACCTTACCGCGTTGGTTGACAAGGGAGTGCTAGTACGAAGGGGCGCAACCAGGAACATCTGGTACGAGTTGGCCGATTCGTTGAAGCCATCGAATGACCCGAAAATGACCCGAAAATGACCCGAATGACCGGAATCGGAGTAATCGGAGCATAAGGAATAATGGAATGAGCACGCGAGCCCTTCGCCCCTGGACCGACCTCGTGAAACTGCACCCCGATGTGGAAGGGGGCGCGCTTACGGAGGCGATCTTCGCCATCGACCTCGGAGCCATTGCCTCGGGCGACACCAACGTTCCGGTTGTGAACCGGGACCCGGAGGCCTTCTTCCGGGCGACCTACCTGACATCCGACCTCCAGAAACTCCTTGATGAGGTCTTGGCGTCGCTCGCCGGAAAGGCGGGCTACAACCGGGTTCTCAAGCTCCGCACGCCGTTCGGAGGTGGGAAGTCGCACACGCTGGCGTCGCTCCTCCACGCCGCACGCAAGCGGGATGCCCTTGACAGCATTCCCGAAGGCAAGGGATTTGCCCGGCCAAAGAACGTGGCGGTTGCGGTATTCGACGGGGAGAAGTTCGACGCCCGCAACGGAA
>CAYLLY010000072.1:0-10448 GCA_964384595.1 uncultured Nitrospirales bacterium | reverse complement strand
CTGGCGGAGCTGTACGGGGTAGAAACAGGCGCGTTGACGCGGGCGGTTCGCCGCAACCGGGATCGCTTCCCGGCGGACTTTATGTTTCAGTTGAATAATCAGGAAGTTACAAACTTGAAATGCCAAATTGGCATCTCAAGATCCTGGGGCGGCCGCCGCCATCCGCCCTACGCATTCACGGAACAAGGCGTCGCGATGCTGTCCAGTGTCCTGCGCAGCAAACGCGCCGTCGCCGTCAACATCGAGATCATGCGTGCGTTCGTGAAATTGCGCGAAATGCTCGCCGGCCATCGGGAGCTGGCCGAGAAGCTGGCGCAGCTCGAGAAGAAGTACGACAAGCAGTTCAAGACCGTGTTCGACGCGATACGGCAGCTCATGGAACCGCCGGCAACGAGAAAGCGGCCCATCGGCTTCGCGCCGTGGCCGGAACGGCGGGGCGATTGAGGCATGGGACAGTGACAAACAGGTTCTTCGAAGCCCCCATCCTCAACTCCCCCTA
Organism: uncultured Nitrospirales bacterium; assembly: GCA_964384595.1. Lineage (GTDB taxonomy): Bacteria > Nitrospirota > Nitrospiria > Nitrospirales > NS-4 > SCTG01. The sequence continues at coordinate 9,949 of CAYLLY010000072.1, read as the reverse complement.
CGAGTACCCCGGTCGTCTCTGGGAGCTCGATGAGAACGGCCAGCCGACGCAGAAGGTCATCGAAAGCCGGCGCAGGGCCGAATTCATCACGCCCATCCCCAAGCCCAAGAAGCAAAAGGGCAAGGCCAAGCAGGCGGAAATCGTCTTCGACGAAGGCGAGGGCCTCTCCACCCAGGAGCAACAATACGCCCACACCGCTATTCTCAATGGCGTGCGCGAACACGTGGACAAGTGGCGCCGCCTCCCGAACCCCAACGACTGGCACGTCACGCCGGAAACCGCGCGCCTGCTCCAGCACTGGCGCCATCACCGCTGCCTTTTCGACGAAGGCTGCGTCATCATCTCTCCGGATCTCCGGTTCGTGGTAAGCCGCCGCGTGCGCGAGGAATTCGAAAACGGGCGCGAGTACTACCGGCTTGATGGCAAGCTATTCGATTTGTCGGACTTGTGCGATTACCATCCGTCTGCCGAGTTAGTGTGCTGGCACAACGACGAGCGTTTCGAGTAATTTAGAAAAGCCTCATGACCCGCCGCCCCGAAGACTCCGCTCGCGAAATCATCGACCGCAGGGCCGCGGGCGTCATTGAAGCCAAGCAGGCCGGCACCACGCTCTCCGGCGTCGAGGTCCAGTCCGACAAGTACGCCAAGGGCCTGTCGGAATCCCTGCCGACCTGGCACAAGCCCTTGCCCATTGCCTGGCAGTCCATCGGACTGGAGACGCGCTTGACCAATGGGCTCGACCCGAACTCCCGGCCGACAAACCTCTCCGCTTTCCACCGCGGGCAACTGGGTAGATCAGAAGGCATTCTCTTCTGGCGGCCATTGTAGCGCGCCAATGCCTCCATGCTATGAACTTCACAAAAGCACAGTTGCAGGCCATCCACGAACCGCTGAGGAATCTCCAGCTAATCGCCTGTGCTGGTTCCGGGAAAACAGAGGTTGTCGCGCGGCGCATCGTTGCGTTGCTTAAAGGCGTTAACGGTAGACCGCTTGCTCCAGGCAACATTATTGCATTTACGTTCACAGACAAGGCCGCAGGGGAACTGAAAGACCGCATTGTCGAACGCTGCCGCGAGGAAATCGGCGCTGTCGTCGGTCTCGCAGAGATGTATGTCGGAACGATCCATGGATTTTGTCTGGATCTCCTGAAATCCGAGGTGCCCAGATTTCTCAAGCACGGCGTGTTGAACGAAGTTCAGCAGGCGCTATTCATTGATCGCCGCAGCAGGCAGAGCGGCCTGACTTCATGCACGGATCTGTCAGACAAGCCGCTGAAGCGCTACCGCGATACACTCCACTACATTGCCGCCCTGAGCCTACTTCGCGAAGCGGATATTGTTGAGAAAGCGCTGAATGATTGTCCTGTCGTAAAGGCACTAGAGGCGTATCGAAGCCTCCTTGAGGAACACGCTTATCTTGATTACTCGGCGATCCTTGAGCAGGCAGTGGATGTGCTCACCAATGATGCCAAGCTGCGGGATCGGCTACGGGACCGGGTGAAGTGCGTCGTTGTGGACGAGTATCAGGACGTCAACCCAATACAGGAGGCTATTGTGTGGACGCTGCACGATCTGGGCGCAAAGGTATGTGTGGTAGGAGACGACGATCAGACGATCTACCAATGGCGCGGCAGCGATGTCGAGAACATTCTCACCTTTAAGACTCGCTACCCGCGGGTCAAGACGGTTCCGCTGGAGGAGAATTTCCGTTCAAGCGAAGGTGTGATCGAAACGGCACATGATTTTATCGAAAAGAACTCCGTGCGGCTGCCGAAACGTATGAAGTCGGTGGATGCCCAGCGGTATGAGCCGGGCGATCTCGTGGCACAGGCATTCGATTCGCCCGCAGTAGAAGCGGAGTTCATTGCCAGGACGGTTAAGGAGCTTCGCGGAGTGCCGATCAGGGAGAACGGGAAACAGCGGGGGATCTCCTGGGGAGATATGGCAGTCCTGCTGCGGAGTGTCCGGCGCAACGGAGCGCCCATTGCATACGCGCTTCGCGAGGCCGGCATACCGTATGTCATCATCGGCATGAACAACCTGTTTGAAACACCGGAGGCGGAAGCATCCCGGCAGATGTTTTACCTGATGGCGGGGCGTGCGGATGTCGATGTAGATACAGTTGCAGCGGCGTGGAAAGCGGCGCGAACGGGAGCCAACAGCAAACGGCTCAGAAGGGCGATGGAGGGAATTTCCCGGGATCGCGACGATCTGCTCGCTGGGAAAGAACAGCGCTGGAGCCTATATAACATCCAGCGCCAGTTTCTCAGGTTCCTCGAGGACGCGGAAATCCGGGAGGAGACCGTGCCCGAGGATCGCGGCGCGGTCCTTTTCTACAATCTGGGCAAATTCAGCCAGTTGATTTCGGATTTCGAAACCATCCACTTTTACTCCGATCCCATCGAGAAGTACGAATCATTCGCAAAATTTCTAGAGCACAGTGCGGCGGAAGCCTATCCCGAGGGTTGGCAGGACAATCAATACCTCCACCCGGATGCGGTCCAGATCATGACAGTACATCAGGCCAAGGGAATGCAATGGCCGGTTGTGTTTCTGCCGGCGCTCATTCGCAACCGCTTTCCAGCCAAGAAGCACAGCGGCCGATCAGTCTGGCACCTGTTGCCGAGGGCGGGGATTGAGAAACAGGAACGCTTTGAGGGCTCCATCGAGGACGAGCGTCGTCTCTTCTATGTCGGGATGACCCGGAGCCAGAAGTATCTGTTCTTCACCTGGGCGCCGGTCCCCGGTAATCAGTTATTCCAGCAGGCATCGGAGTTCTGGGAAGACGTGCTGGCGTCGAAGTACGTGAAGCGGAAAATGCAGGATTATTCCCGCCGCAGGCACCTCGCCCCGCAACCCAGAAAGGGTATCACCAACGCCGTTCTGACTTTCTCCGACATGAAGTACTTTTTCGAATGTCCATACCAGTTCAAGCTGCGCGTGTTATATGGCTTCAACCCGCCGATTGACGAGGCGCTGGGCTACGGAAAGTCGCTCCACGACATGCTGGCGGAGGTACATGCCCACGCGACCCGCGGCGAAAAGGTTGGCGACGAAGTGCAGGAACTGATCGATCGGCACTTGCACGTGCCCTACGCCTATCCGGAGTTGCGTGAAACGCTGCGCCAATCTGCAGAAAGAGTCGTCCACAACTACCTCTCCGACAACCGGGAACTGTTTGACAAGATCGAGTTCTCCGAGAAGCAGATCGAGATAAACATGGGCGACGGCGTCTCGGTGACAGGCCGGATCGATCTCGTCCGCCGGACGGACACGGACGAGACGACGATCGTTGATCTCAAGTCCAGCGAGCGCGTGCAGACAGAAGCTGTCACAGAGGCCCAGCTAAGCATTTACGCCCTGGGCTACAAGGAGCTGACCGGGAAGGGCGCGAACTACGTGGAGATCTATGATCTTGATCAGCGGCGCGGCAAGCCCCGCTCGGTGGACGAGGAGCTCCTGGCAGATGTGAGGAAGGACGTCCTGCACATGGCCGACTCCCTGCGCAAGGGTGACATGCCTGTCAAGCCCGCGCAGAAACGGTGCAGCAGATGCGATTTCTGCGGGATGTGCACGGCTGGCGCGGCGGTGGTGTCAGGGGCCTGATATGGTGCCGGCGAGATGCACTGGGCCAGCTTCATCGACTAAACTTATTGCTAATCAATAAGAAGGGAGCGAATCCGTGGGGAGAGAAGACGCATCTGCTGGCAGCCCGTTGGATGCCGCAAGGCCGTCGGCGAAAGCGCTGCGCTGGCGTGTCATAAAATCCCTGAAAAACCAGGGATTTACCGTGCGGCGCGGGAGCCTGGTTACCCCGGATCCCGCCGACAAGGAAGCGATACGCGGTCTGCACGCGATGGCCGTTCAGCACCGCATCGAGCAGTCGCGGCCGGGGCTGTGCCGTCATGAGCAGCGACTCATGCAGCGCATTGCCGATGGAAAGGACCTTGTCCCCGAACGCATTTCCCCGCGCCTCGTCGAGGTGCAGCCGGACTCGGAGGATGAGCTGCTGTTCCGCTACGCCCGACTCCACTGGAGCATCCCCGTTTCCGCGGGCTACGGGCGCCGAATTCGCTTTCTTGTGTTGGACGAGGCGAACGACAAACTCATCGGCATCTTCGGGCTCGGCGATCCCGTATACAGTCTGGGACCACGGGATGAGTGGATCGGCTGGAGCAGTGCAGCCAAGAAACGACGGATCCGCTCGGTTCTGGACGCGTTCGTCCTCGGCGCGGTGCCTCCCTATTCGTACCTTCTCTGCGGCAAGCTGGTGGCGCTTCTTGTGGTGTCGAATGAGGTGCGGGAGGCGGTACAGAGAAAGTATGGCGGTAAGGCGTCTTTCATCAGTGCAGTGCCCCACGATGGCGAACTGGCATTGATTACCACGACTTCCGCGTTAGGCCGATCCTCGATTTATAACCGGTTGACGCTGGGCGCAGAAGCCGTGTTCAAGAGTTCCGGATTCACCTCCGGCTCCGGCGAGTTCCATTTTTCCGACGGCATTTACAAGGATCTACGATCCTTCGCGCTGGCAAACTGCGAAGCAACCGCCAAGGATCAGCGGTGGGGTTCGGGGTTCCGAAGCCGCAGGGAGATCGTACTGAAGGCGATGCCGAAGCTGAATCTTCCGCGCCGGCTGATCTACCACGGCATCGGTCGCGAGATATTCGTGATTCCGCTGGCGAAGAACACGCGTTCCTTTCTGAATGGCGATAGCGAAGAGCTGGATTACTTCGCTAGGCCCGCCGTGGATCTGTGGAACTGGTTCCGGCACAGATGGCTGTTGCCGAGAGCCAGGCGCGATCAGCGCTACAACGAATTCGATCGCGAATCCTACCGGCTGTGGCCGAAGCGGTGAGTGTTCGTGGCCAATAACGAAGCGCCCTTTGCCGATCTCCCCGCCGCGCTGGTCGAAGAGGTTCTCAGCCGAACCGGCGAAGTGGGCGATCGCCTGCTCGAGACCTTCCAGGATCTCAAAAGGACCCGGGCCGAAATGCGTGAGAAGCTGGTCGAAAGCAATCTGGTGATGAACGAGGCGGCCCTGGGCTACCCTCCTTCGCCAACGACGTGCGCGGCGGACGGTTCCTATGCGATCGAGCGTCTGCTGACCGTGGACCTGGTGGCCGCCGCTGCAGTGGCCGTGGAGGGGCTGACACCGCCCTCGGAGAAACGCCACTGGGCGGATCCGCATCACGGCACCTTCGTGGCCTCGGAGCCCCACCGGCCGGAGACGGCAACCGTGCTGCGTGCGGTCATGCTGGGCAACGAGCTGGTGCTCGCAATGGACGCGCCGCATGAGCTGGTCATGCTCGATGGCAGCTTCACGCTGCCGGTCATCTATTTCAACCAGGCAATCAACTCCGCGCCAGGTCTTCAGGAACTCAGTTGCTCGTGCGTATTCCTGGACAACTGCCAGAAGTACCTCGAGGCGTATGTCAGATTACTCCGCTCCGACCGCTCCGATCGCCAGTTCGTCGCGCTGCCGAAGTACTCCACGCGCAGGGAAGTCGGCAAGAAGGCCGGCTGGGGGAAGGAGTTCGACGATCGCGGCCTGCTGACGATGCTGCTGGAGCCCGGGGAGCTGACCAAACCCCTGCCGCTCGAAGCGCCCGCACAGGAATGGCACCTGAATACCGGCTCGATTCCGGCCGAAAAACGCGACACCGTGGATGAGCTGGCCGAGTCGCTGCCCGCGTGGCTCAATGCCGTGCATGTCTTCTACTACAAGCCACAGGAATGGCTGCCGGCGCTTCGCGTGGAAGTTCCCGGTTCCATCGCCAAGAACAATCACCGGCTCGCCATCGTTGTACGCGGGCTCAAGGATCAGTGCGCGACGGCGGCCATGATGGAACCCTACCCCATCTACTTGGCGGATCGCACCGTCAAGTCCCTGGCCCGCGCGCTGCCCACCTTCCGCCAGGTGGCAACGCAGCGGATCTCGGAGGGTTACGACGGCGATATCGGCGAGGTCTTCTTTGCCATGCACGGATACAGAACCGAAAGCGGAGCGTGAGGAATGGACGAAGCAGCAAGAAATCTCGATCAGATTGTCGATGGTACGGAAAGACTGGGGGTGGTCGGTTCTCCCTCCTCCACCGCCCAGCTCGCCCTCGACATCCTCGGCGGCGCCGTGACGCGCAAGCTAGTGGGAGAGCTAGCGCTGTTCCGGTTCCCCCAGGATGCCACGCAACACTATGCGCTTGGGCAGATCACCGAGATCCAGTTGCGCAACGTCTGGCACGAGGATCCCACCATGCGGAGCCTCATCCGCCAGCGGGGGCGCGTGGATGCGGTCAGCGAGCGACAGGACACTCATCTCGGCCAGATGACGGTCAGCGCCGTCTTCAAGCATGGCGGCCCGCGCGGCTACGAGCCCAGCATCCTCGGAACTGTCCCGGCCACCGGCACGCCGATCCACATTGTCACCGACGACGTGCTGCACGAGATCCTGAGCCCCTACCGCGACCAGATCTTCTACCTAGGGCACGTGTACGGATCGCAGCCCAAGCTGCCCCTATGGTTCAAGCACTTCGACAGCGGCCCGGATGGGGCGGGCGAGGCCTACCACCTGGGGATCTTCGGCAAGACCGGTTCAGGGAAATCGGTACTGGCCAAGATGCTGCTGACCGCGTACTCGCGTTACCCGAAGATGGCCATCCTCGTGATCGATCCGCAGGGAGAGTTCGCGAAGGACATGAAGAAAGGCGGCGCGAGCGGTGAGTTCGCGTTGCCGGTGGGAGACATCATTCGGAAGCAGGGCAAGCGGCCGGTGGTCCTGACGGTACGAAATCTGGTACTGGATCGCTGGGAGCTGTTCGAGCAGATCCTGTTCGAGTCGCTGTTCTTCGAGCGTCTTACCGTGCCGAAGGGCGAAAACCGCGAACTGGCCTGCGGCATCCTTGCCGATCGCCTGAAGAAAGCAAGCATCACGCTGGCGAAGCTCCACCGCAGGGAGTCGTTTGAAAAAGCATGGGAGCTTCTGGGCGATGAACGCGTTCAGAAGGTTTTCTACAGAACGGAGTCTTCCAGAGGCCGGTTCAATGACGCGCTGGAGGAAGCCGACAAGGAGGAGTTTTTTGGCCAGTACTGGGCGCCTGTCGCGGAATTGTTCAGGGAGGATCGGGAGGGGGCGAAGAGCATCGACCGTGCCTTGACATGGCTGTTGACCGAAGACACGGCCAACCGGCCGATCCTGGTGGTGAACCTCTCCCGCGAGGAGTCCCAGGGCCTGTTCTGGAACGACAAGATCCAATCACTGGTCATTAAGCGGCTGCTGGACGGCCTGTCAACGACGGCAGAACGGTTTTATCAGGAGGGTCAGAGCCTGAATGCGCTCGTAGTCATCGATGAGGCGCATCGGCTGGCACCTCGCGAACTGCCCCGCGATGATGACGCCTCCAGGGAAGTGCGTTCGGTATTGGTAGATGCTGCCCGGACCACGCGCAAGTACGGTCTGGGCTGGCTGTTCATCAGCCAGACGCTGTCCAGTCTCCATCCCGAAATTCTCCAGCAATTGCGAATCTTCTTCTTTGGCTTCGGCCTTGCCCTTGGACAGGAATTTCAATCTCTCCGGCAGCTTGTGGGTTCATCGGGCACGGCGCTGGATCTCTACCAGCTTTTCCGGGACCCCCATTCGGCATTCGATACCAAAAGCCGGCAATACTCGTTCATGACCATCGGCCCCGTGAGTCCGTTGTCCTTCTCCGGCACACCCCTGTTCCTGAACGCATTTAATACGGTGGAAGCATTCCTCGAGGCGAATAACCTGAAAACCTGATACCGGTGGTACACGATGGCGAAAAAGATAGCCACAAAGAAAACAACAGGGAAGAAAGCCACAAGGACCCGGACTGAGAAGAAGGTCACCCGCTACACCTACGACGAGATCAAGGAGCCGCGCACGCCCGAGACCGGACACACGTCGCTGCTGCCAGGTGAGGATCTGGTCGTCACGCTCCCGATGGACAACGGCTGGAGCAAGGCGATCGAAGTCGGGAAGCTGCCCGAAGGTGACAAGCGGCCGGTGGTAGTGGACATGGACCCGGCCGCTGACCCGGTGCTCTTCTGGGCGGGCAAGCGCAACCAGCGCGAGGTGCCGGTGCTGCCGCTCCAGCGCAACGAGATCGTCTCCGAGTCGCGCATCGCGCAGATCATCGAGCGGGCGCGCCGGGCGGCCGAGGAGAAGTCGGGCGCGGCGCGGCAGGGGCACCTCTTCGCCGACCTCGAGAAGACGCTGCGCGAGAGCGACCGGGCCAAGCGCGTCGAGTTCTACACCCACGAGGAGGGCTGGAAGAACAAGCTCATCTGCGGCGACTCGCTGCACGTGATGGAGTCGCTGCTCCACTACGAGAACCTGCGCGGCAAGGTGCAGATGATCTACATCGACCCGCCTTACGGGATCAACTATGACTCGAACTTCCAGCAGCGGGTGGATTCAACCAAGAACGACCAGAAGGACCAGGCTGACGATGTCGTAACGATCCGCGCCTATCGCGACACTTGGGCGCTGGGGATTCATTCGTGGCTTGAGTACCTCAAAGAGCGCCTGTACCTCTGTCGCGAACTGTTGGCGGACACGGGTTCAGTGTTTGTTCAGATTGGCGACGAGAATCTTCATCTTGCTCGCCTACTGTGCGACGAGGTATTCGGTGCCGAGAACTACGTTCGCGTAATCACCTTTCGCAAGAAATCAATGCCGTTGGGGGGGACCTTTCTCGAGGAGATGAACGACTACCTGCTTTGGTATTCGAAGAATAGGGACCAGTGCGACTACTACCAGTTGTATCGCCGGCAAGATGTCGAAGGTCTGTACTACTGGAATCTTGTGGAACTTCCTGACGGAACGAAGAGGCGCCTCACGCCGCAGGAGCAAGAGAATCACGCTCTTCTTCCTCGGGGGGCAAGCGTTGCCCGCCTGGTCTCGATGAGCCCACCGACCTTTAGTGAGAACGCTGTGTTCCCGTTCGAGCTTGATGGTGTTACGTACAGACCTCCTGAAGGAGGTTGCTGGATCACAGGAGTCGAAGGGATGCGTCGACTGGCGGCTGCGGGACGGTTGGTGCCGTCGGGGAAGAGCCTCATGTACTTCTACAAGGCGAACGACTTCCCGTTCGCCAAGCAAACGGCGCTTTGGTTGGACACCGGCACGGGGAACTTCACGGAACCAAAGCTGTATGCTGTGCAGACGTCCTTCAAGGTCGTCGAACGGTGCATCCAGATGACGACCAAGCCAGGCGATCTCGTCTTCGATCCGACGTGCGGCTCTGGAACTACCGCATTCTGCGCAGAGAAATGGGGCCGCCGTTGGATAACCTGTGACACAAGTCGAGTGGCGCTCAACGTGGCTCGACAGCGTGTTCTTTCAGTCCTTTATCCACCCTTCAAGTGCAATGGTGAAAGGGTTGCACTTGGATTCCAATACACACGAGCACATCGCATTGCTCTGAAGACGATCGCGAAGGACCTCGAGCCCGAGAGCGTCGAGTTACTTGATGCCCCTTTGGAAGATAGCGACGCCATTCGTGTCTGTGGCTCCTTCGAGGTTGCCTCTCTCGGTCGCTACTCGGTCGAGGACTGGAAGGGCTACGTCGTCCGCGAGCCGGGCATCGGCGAGGCGGCGAAGCTGGAGAACTACATCGAGGTGATCTGCCGCCTCTACCGCAAGGACGCGGCGATCCAGGGCGCGACCGGGCTCGTGCATGCAGTGGCGGAGACCGAGAAGGAGAAGATCGCGATCTCGGTCGGGCCGCTCTCGGGCCGCGTGACCGGCAAGCAGATCAACGACGCCGTCCAGGACGCGCTCGCCTCGGGCATCCTCGAGGTGCACGTGCTCGGCTGGGCCTTCGAGGCGAACGTCGGCGAGGTGAAGTCGGCGCTCGAGAAGCGCGGCAAGGTTAAGGTCGAGCTGATCATGATCCGCCCGGACACGCTCGCCGAGGGGCTCAAGGCGA
>CAYLLY010000071.1:4203-10792 GCA_964384595.1 uncultured Nitrospirales bacterium | reverse complement strand
CCTACCAGACCCCGCTCCTGAAGGCGGGGGCCTGGGCGTCCCTGACCGGCGTCCTGCTTTGCGTCGGACTCCTGGCGCACGCGCGGTGGTGGACGACGGTTGACACGTAGACGATCACCGGGTATAGGGGACCGATGTACCGGACCCGCTTGGATGTCCTGGCGCGCCGCTCTCTCCTGCGACGGCTACGGACGTTCGACTCCGCTCCCGGCGCCGAGGTGGACCTGGAGGGACGCCGGGTTCTGCTGTTCTCCTCGAACAATTATCTGGGCCTTGCCGCACATCCCAGAGTCACTGAAGCCGCCGTCAACGCGATTCGGCGTTACGGTGTCGGCGCAGGCGCCTCGCGGTTGGTGTCCGGAAGCCTGCGCCCGCACCGCGAGCTCGAAGAGCGCCTCGCGGCGTTCAAACGCGTGGAGGCCGCCCTCGTCTTTTCCACCGGCTACCAGGCCAATCTGGGCCTCATCCCGACGCTGGCGGAAGACCGGGACGTCGTGTACGTCGACCGTCTTTGCCACGCGAGCCTGATCGACGCCTGCCGCCTCTGCGAGGCCTCATTGCGGGTGTATCGTCACCGGGACTGCGCCCACCTTGCACGGCTCCTCAAACGAGAGCACCCTCCCCGCCCCGCGCTGGTCGTCACGGACGGGGTGTTCAGCATGGATGGGGACCTGGCGCCCTTGCCCGAACTGTCCAGGGCGGCGCAGCAGGCGGGCGCGGCGTTGGTCGTGGATGACGCGCACGGAACCGGCGTGATGGGACCGGGCGGACGCGGAACGGTCGAGCACTTCGGCATGGAAGGCGCGCCGCTCGTGCAAATGGGCACGCTGAGTAAAGCGCTGGGCGGGATGGGCGGCTTCGTCGCGGGCTCGCAGGACCTGATCGCGTACCTCGTGAACCGGGCGCGCCCCTTCATATACACCACGGCGCTGCCGCCGGCGATGGCCGCAGCCGCAATCGCCGCGCTGGATGTGGTCGAAGACGAACCGGAACGGCGCGCGCGGCTCTGGAGCCTGCGGGACCGCCTGCACGGAGGCGCCCGACAGATCGGGTTCGATACGCTGGACAGCCGATCGCCGATCATACCCCTTCTGGTCGGTGACGCCGAGGCAGCGCTCTCCCTGTCCGAACAGTTGCTCACGCAGGGCGTGTACGCGCCGGCCATCCGGCCCCCGACGGTCCCGGACGGCACCAGCCGTATCCGTATGAGCGTGACGGCCGGCCACACACCGGAACAGATCGATCATGTCCTGGACGTGCTGAGGACGATCGTCGCCTCGGATGGACGACTAGATGAGAGGCTCAGAGCCGGCCGGGCGGGAATGAAGGCACGGGGACGGAAGGCGCGTCCACCGTCCCCTTGAGCGTATAGCTTTCCAGTTCCTCGCTGACGTGGGTCACGTCCCCCCTGGTTTCCAGCACGGGAGGGGCCTCGATCTCTTCCACATACTTGACGAGTCCGACCCCTCGGGCCAACCAGCTCGTGATCCGGTCCCGACTCGTGATCACGCGCCGGCTCTTTGTCAGGGTAATCACGATGGTCATGGAGGCGTCGATCTGGACGGCGTCGGAAAAGGCTCCGGCGGGAACGGTCACGGGCGTATGGGCCGAGACCCGGACGTCCGCCACCACATCCGCCCGTTCATGGCGACCGTCACCGTCGAGATCCGCCTGCATGTCGACGCCCTTCTTCTCGAGCTGCCGGAAGGTCCCGTCCATCACCAGCGGGAACGCCAGCACCTGGTACGGGATCAATTGCTGCTCGAACGGCGTGGTGGGCTGGCTGCCGTAATAGGTGATACCCGTCTTGTCCCGCCGGAAGAAGCCGTCGGTCGGGCCCTTATTGCCCTGATTGGTCTCCCGGAAGATCTTGACGGTCTCGCCTTTGATGTTGGTCGTGCCGATGGCGCTCACTTCGTTGGCAAACGTCACCTCGGCGACGCGTTCCACCGAATTCGTACGGGTGCGGCCTTTATACCGCCACACACTGCCGATCTCGTCGGGGAAATACTCCTCCGTATTCTGAATCTCCTTGGCGGCGGGATTCGTCGCAGCCGCGTCGCGCCCGGGCCCCGCTAGCACGCAGGCCGCAAGGATGACCGCCGCCGGAATGAAGTACCTCGTCTTCACGTTTCGTAAGCTAGCACAACCCATCTGCTCCATCAAGTCATGCTATAATCCGCTCCCTGCTTGGGAGATCGCGACATCCATGGGAAACCGGCCGACGTCCGACAGGCGCGTGGTCCTGGTGACCGGGGGGTCCCGGGGATTCGGCCGCGCCATCGCGGTGGGCTTCGGACGGGCCGGCGATCGGGTCGTCGTCAACTACCGGATGGACGCCGCTGCAGCCGATCAGACCGTCCGGGCCGTTGAAGAGGCCGGCGGCACCGCGATTCCGTACCAGGCGGACGTCCGGGATGCCAAGAACGTGGCCGCCATGGTGGCCGCCACGGTGGACCGGTGGGAACGACTGGATGTCCTGGTCTGCAACGCAGCCGCGACTGAAGACAGCCTGGTCCTCCGCCTGTCGGATGAAGCTTGGGAGAAGGTCATTGCCACGACCTTGTCCGGCGCCTTTCACTGTCTGCAGCAGGCGGGCACCGTCATGCAGAACCAGCAAGCCGGCGCCGTCATCCTCATCGGATCGCTTGCCGGTTTCCAGGGACGGGCCGGCCAAGCGCCCTACGCGGCGGCCAAAGCCGGCGTGCTCGGTCTGATGAGAACCGCAGCGCGCGAATGGGGCGCCGCCGGCGTGCGCGTCAACGCGATCCTGCCCGGCCGGCATGCCACGGCCCTGACGGGATTTCGTGACGATCCGGACCCCGCTCCGTTCGAGCCGGTCTTAGGCCGCGGCACCACCCTGGACGCCGTCGCGGATTTCGTCGTCTCACTCGCCTCCATGCCGGATGTTTCCGGCCAGGTCTTTACCCTCGATAGCCGGATGACGCCCCTTTGACCCAACCCGTACGTCAACCACACGGCGTGTTCATCACGGGCACCGACACCGGCGTCGGCAAGACGATCGTGACGGCGGCTGTCGCGACGGCCCTGCAGGTGCAGGGCATCGACACCGGCGTGATGAAACCGATCGCAACGGGCGCCCGCGCAAGCGGGAACGCGCCGTCGGACACCGACTGGCTGCGGGCGGTGACGGGTGTGCCGGACGCTGCCGACCTCGTCACACCCTACCGGTTTCAAGTGCCGGCGGCGCCGCTGGTGGCGGCAACTCAGGCCGGCCGCTCCATCGACCCGAGTCGGATCATCGAGGCGTTTCAGACTCTTGCAGCCCGGCACGGCTTCCTCGTCGTGGAAGGCATCGGCGGTGTGCTGGTCCCCATCATGCCGGATTTCTTCGTCGCGGACCTGGCGAGGCAGATGGGGCTCCCCGTGCTGATCGTCACGCGTGCGGGCCTGGGCGGTATCAACCAGACCCTCATGACGCTGGAATGTCTCCGGAACCGCGGGGTGACCATGTGCGGTCTGATCTTTAACCATCCGTCCCCTCCGCCGGCCGGCGCGGACGAGAGCGACACCGTCACGACCATCCTGCGGTTGTCGGGGCTCCGTTCGTTCGGCGAGCTGCCCTATTGCGAGGGGCTGCCCGCAGCATGGGCGCAACACCGGGACATGCTCGTCGCGCGATTGGATGGGCAAGGATTGCTGGCGGCGCTGGGGCTGCGTGGGCTGGCGTAGCGGCTCCCGGACAAGACAGTGGAAAGATCCTGAACAAAAGGATATTGTTGAACCGGGCCTGGCGGAGGTGGCTGCAAAGAAATGCGCGCGTTGAGGGACGAGAACAAGAAACAGGCGATCCGCGAGCGCTTCGATAAGCTGGCGGGCGAACGGGAATACTGGCAGCGGAAGAACGGCTATTATTACCGGGATCAACAGCATTTCTTCCGCTTTCTCGTGCCGGAAGGTCTTCGGGTGCTGGAGGTCGGATGCGGGCTGGGGGACCTGCTGGCCTCGCTGAAGCCTGCACGGGGTCTCGGGATCGACCTCAGCGAGGGCATGGTGAAGGAAGCCTCCCGCCGGCACCCCCACCTGGAGTTTCGGGCGGCCGATCTCGAAACCCTCGAACTGCAGGAGACCTTCGACGTGATCATCCTGGCGGATGTGGTCGGGCACCTGCTCGACGTGGAAGGCGCCCTCAAGAATCTCCGCCGGTGTTGCACGCCCCAAACGCGCCTCATCATTTCCTACTATAACTTTCTCTGGGAGCCGGTCCTGCGTCTCTGTGAGCGGCTCGGCTTGAAGATGTCGCAGCAACATCAGAACTGGCTGGCGCCGGAGGACATCGTCAACTTGCTCCACCTGGCGGACTATGAGGTGGTCAAGACCGAGCGCCGCCTGCTGCTTCCCAAGTGGGTCCCGATCCTGTCCACCATCGCCAATCGCTTTCTCGCCTACCTGCCGGGGTTGCGCGCGGCGTGCCTATGCCACTATCTCGTGGCCAGGCGGCTGTCTCCTCGTCACGACCACCAGTATTCCACGACCATCGTGATTCCGTGCCGTAACGAACGCGGCAACATCGAACCCGCCATTCAGCGGATGCCGCATTTCGGGAGTCACCAGGAGATCATTTTCGTGGACGGCCACTCCACCGATGGGACCCCGGAAGAAATCCAGCGCGTGATCCGCCAGTACCCACAATGGGACATTCGCCTCCTCGTCCAGGACGGCACGGGCAAGGGGGACGCCGTGCGCACAGGGTTTGCCCGCGCCCAGGGGGACATCTTCATGATCCTGGACGCGGATCTCACCATGCCCCCGGAAGACCTTCCGAGATTCTACGAGGCCATCGCCGGCGGCAAGGGCGAGTTCATCAACGGATGCCGGCTGGTCTATCCGATGGAGAAGGAAGCGATGCGGACCCTCAACCTGCTGGGCAATAAATTTTTCAGCATGGCGTTTTCATGGTTGCTCAACCAGCGGATCAAGGACACGCTCTGCGGCACGAAGGTGCTGTTCCGTGACGACTACCGCCGCATCGAGGAGAACCGCCGGTACTTCGGGGACTTTGATCCGTTCGGGGACTTTGACCTGCTGTTCGGAGCCTCCAAGCTGAACTTGAAGATCCTGGAAGTGCCCATCCGCTACCAGGAACGGCAGTACGGGACCACGAACATCCGGCGGTTCGCCCACGGCTGGCTGCTGCTCAAGATGACCGTCTTCGGATTCTTCAGGCTCAAGGCGGTGTGAGATCCCAGGAGATCCTTTGCCGACACCAGGCGGTCTGGCGGAGCAAGCCGGTGCTCCGTGCGCTCTACCGGGCCTGGTATGAGGAAATCGCCTCTTACCTGCAACCCGGCGGCCGCACGCTGGAGGTCGGCGGCGGCACCGGCAACCTCAAGGAGTTTGCGCCGGAGGTGGTCTGTACGGATGTGGTCGCGCTGCCCTGGCTCGACGTCGTGGCCGACGCCCAATCCTTGCCCATCGCCGCAGGGACCTTGGCCAACATCGTGCTGTTTGATGTCTTGCACCATATCGAGAACGTGCGCTTGTTCTTCGATGAGGCCGTGAGAGTCCTCCGGCCCGGCGGACGCATCATCGTGATGGACCCGTACATTTCGTGGGCGTCGTGGCCGGTCTACCACTGCGTCCATCCTGAACCCGTGGATTTCACGCAGGACCCGCTGCGCCTCCGGCCGCCGCGCGCCGACCGGGCGCCCTTTGACGCCAACCAAGCGATGGCGACGATGCTGTTCGAACGCAGCTATGCGGCCTTTCAACGGCAGTATCCGCGGCTGGAGAAGCGTGTCCACAGACGGCTGGCTTTCTTCGCATATCCGTTGAGCGGAGGCTTCGAGCACCCGTCGCTGCTGCCTATGCCCTTGGTGCGCCCGGTGCTCGCGCTGGAACGCGCGCTGGGGTTTCTCGATCGTTTCCTGGCTTTCCGCATTCTCGTGGTGCTGGAAAAGACAGCCTGAGCGCTACACGTCGCCGTCCGGCCCGATCAGTTCCTTGATCTTGACGCCGATGTCCTTGGCGGCCATGAGGGACTCGCCGACCAGGATGGCGCCCACGCCGGCTTCGGCGACCTGTCTCACGTCGTCCCGCGTCGCAATTCCGCTCTCGCTCACGATCAGCTTGCCGGCGGGAATCCGTTTCGCCAGACGGGACGTCACATCGAGCGAGACGGCGAACGTCGCCAGATCGCGGTTGTTGATGCCGATGAGCCGGGCTTCGGGCAGCCGCTCGAGCACGAGGTCCAGTTCGCGCTCGTGGTGCACCTCGATCAGCACGTCGAGGCCGAACTCCTGCCGGGCCAGGTGATAATAGTCGATCAGCTGCGGACGGTCGAGCGCCGCCACGATCAGCAGAACGGCGTCGGCCAGGTGCGCCCGCGCTTCGTAGAACTGGAGCTCGTCCACCATGAACTCCTTGTTCAGCGCAGGCAGCGACACCCGCTCGCGAATCGCGCGCAGGTGGTCGAGACTCCCCTGGAAGAATTCCCTGTCCGTCAGCACGGAAAGCGCGGAGGCGCCGTGCTCACGATAGGTCCGGGCGAGCGCGAGCGGATCAAAGTCCTCGCGGATGACGCCCTTGCTCGGCGACGCTTTCTTGATCTCGGCGATCAGGCGGGGCG
>CAYLLY010000071.1:2206-4103 GCA_964384595.1 uncultured Nitrospirales bacterium | reverse complement strand
TTCTTCTTCTCTTTGACTTCCCGCCGTTTGTGCTCGAGAATTTTATCCAGGATCACGGCTTCGCCCCGTTAAACGTTAATCGTTATACGTTATTCGCGTTGGAGACCGAACTTCTGTGTTGCCGTTTAACGTTTAACGAATAACGATTAACGATTCGTCCACTTGATCAGGCGCTCGAGCTTGTCCATTGCAGCCCCCGATCGGACGATCGTCTGGGCCAGCGCGGCCCCGTCCTGCAACGTCGCGGCCTTCCCGCAGGCGACCAGCGCCGGCGCCGCATTGAGCTGGACGAGCTGCAGCCGGGGCCCTTCCCTCCCGGACAGGATGTCCCGGATGATGCGGGCGTTCTCCTCGGCATCGCCGCCGGCCAGATCCTTGGGACGCGCCCGCGGGAGTCCGAAATCGCGGGGCTCGACGACATAGCTGGTGAGGCGGCCCGCCTTCCCTTCGCAGATGCGGGTGCGGTCCGTGAGCGTGATCTCATCCAGCCCATCCAGGCCGTGCACCACGTAACAATGCCGGACGCCGAGCCTCATCAGGACGCTTGCCATCAGGTCGCACAGACTCTCCTCGTACACCCCGACGATCTGAATGGTCGCGCCGGCCGGATTCGTCAGCGGCCCCAGGAGATTGAAGATCGTGCGCACGCCGATCTCCCGCCGTGGGCCGACGGCATGCTGCATGGCGCCGTGAAACGTCGGCGCGAAGAGGAACCCGATGCCGATCTCGTTCACGCACGCTTCCACCTGCTCGGGCGGGAGATCGATCCGCACGCCGAGGCGCGTCAAGACATCCGCGCTGCCGGAGCGCGACGACACGGCGCGATTGCCGTGCTTGGCGACGGTGATCCCCGCGCCGGCCACCACAAAGGCGACCGTCGTGGAGACATTGAAGGTCGTCCCCCCGTCCCCGCCCGTCCCACACGTGTCGACGACCAGCGGATCGGTCGGCCGGATGCGCACGGCTTTCGCCCGCATGGCGCGGGCGGACCCCGTGATCTCGTCCGCCGTTTCGCCCTTCATGCGAAGCGCGGTGAGATAGGCGGCGATTTGCGCCGGCGTCGCCTGCCCGTCCATGATTTCCAGCATGACGGCTTCGGCCTCGGCCTCCGCCAGGTGCTGCCGGTCGACGAGTTTGGCGATGGCGTCTGTGATCATGGTCGGAACCGCCGGCCGCGCTATCGCGCCAGGAAGTTGCGCAGCAGGTCCTTGCCCGGACGCGTCAGAATGGACTCGGGATGGAATTGCACGCCTTCGACCGGAAGGGTCCGGTGGCGCAGACCCATGATTTCCCCTTCGGCGGTCTCGGCCGAGATCTCCAGGCAGGACGGGAGCGTTTCCCGCCGCACGATCAGGGAGTGGTAGCGCGTCGCCTCGAAGGGGTTCGGCACATCGCGGAAGATCGTCCGGCCGTCATGCTTGATCCAGGACGTCTTCCCATGCATCAGCCGCCCGGCGCGGACCACCTCGCCGCCGAAGGCCTCGCCGATGCTCTGATGGCCCAGGCACACGCCTAGAATCGGGATGGTCCCGGCCAGCCGTGTGATGGTCTCGACCGATACCCCGGCTTCCTTGGGAGTGCAGGGCCCGGGGGAGATCACGATCCGCTCCGGCTTCATCGACGCGATCTCATCCACCGTGACCGCGTCGTTGCGGACGACCCGCACGTCCTGCCCGAGCTCGCCGAGGTACTGCACAAGGTTGTAGGTGAAGGAGTCGTAGTTGTCGATGACCAAAAGCATGGCGTTAATCGTTATATGTTAAACGTTAAACGTAGAGGACTCCTCGTTGCCGATTAGCGATTAACGTATAACGGTTTCCTCTCTTCTTAATCGAGGCCGCGCTCGGCCATCTCCACGGCCCGCATCATGGCCTTGGCCTTGTTGCAGGTCTCGACA
>CAYLLY010000071.1:0-2106 GCA_964384595.1 uncultured Nitrospirales bacterium | reverse complement strand
CTCGGCCATCTCCACGGCCCGCATCATGGCCTTGGCCTTGTTGCAGGTCTCGACATACTCGGCTTCGGGGTCCGAGTCCGCCACGATCCCGGCGCCGGCCTGAATGAAGGCCTGCCGGCCCTTCACCACGACGGTCCGGATATTGATGCAGGTGTCCATGTTGCCCGAGAACCCGAAGTACCCGACCGCACCCGCGTAGGGGCCCCGCCTCGACGGCTCGAGTTCCTCGACGATCTCCATGGCGCGGATCTTGGGCGCGCCGGAGACCGTCCCGGCCGGAAAGCAGGCCCGCAGGACATCGTAGGAATCCTTGCCCATTTGCAGGCGGCCCTCCACCTGGGAGACCAGGTGCATGACGTGCGAGTACTGCTCCACGACCATGAAGTCCTTGACGCGGACGGTCCCGGGGCGCGCCACCCGTCCGACATCGTTGCGGCCCAGATCCACCAGCATCACGTGTTCGGCGCGTTCCTTCTCGTTGGCCAGGAGCTCTTCCCGCAAGGCGCGGTCTTCTTCCTCGGTGGCTCCGCGGCGGCGGGTGCCGGCGATCGGCCGCAGCTGCACGAGGCCATCTTCGCAGCGGACCAACACTTCCGGCGACGCCCCCACCAGCTCCACCTCGGGGAACCGCAGGTAGTACATGTAGGGCGAGGGATTGATCACCCGGAGGGCGCGGTACATGTCGAACGGCCGGGCCCGAATGGCCGCCTGCCACCGCTGCGAAAGCACGCCCTGGAAGATATCGCCGGCCTTGATGTACTCCTTCGTCTGCATCACGACCTTCTCGAAATCGGCCTTGCTCATGTTGGACGTGAAGGCAAGCGGGCGGCGGCTCGCGGGGCGCCGGGGCGCCGGACGGCGGCCCGTACGGAGCCGCGCGATCATCCGGTCGATCCGCCGGACGGCATCGGCGTAGGCGTCCTTATGAGTCCGCTCGCCGACGTGGGCATTCGCGATGATCCGGATCGTCTGGGCCACGTTGTCGAAGACGAGGAGCGTATCCGTGAGCAGGAAGCAGGCCTGGGGCAGCCCCAGGACATCTTTGCGCAGCGCGGGGAGCCGCTCGAACTGGCGGACCACGTCATAGCTCAGATAGCCCACCGCGCCGCCGCAGAACCGGGGCAGTCCGGGAACCTGGACCGGGCGGTACTCCGCCATGATCTCGCGGAGGCAGGCCAGCACATCCGTCTTCACCGGGACCCGCCGGCGGCGCCGACCGCTCGACACGATCACTTCCCGGTCGTTGCCGTGAATCAACGTCGGCGAGCCGCTTCCCAGAAACGAGTACCGCGCCCACTTTTCACCGCCCTCCACGCTTTCCAACAGATAGGCGCACGGGCCCCGGTCGATCTTGACCAGGGCCGACACCGGCGTCTCGAAGTCGGCCAGGACTTCCCGGGAAACGGGAATCAGGTTCCCCTGCTTGGCCAGCGCGCAAAACTCTTTGAAATCAGGAGTGTATCCGCCGGTGTTCATGCGGGAACCGTACCATAGGCCTCACCGGCGAGTCAACGCGACGTGATTAATTGATTACACCTATTCGTGGTCACCGCTCGTAATAATCCTTTTCCGGCGCTTCGTCGAAATCGTCGGCGTCATGTCCGTGTCGGGCCCCCTCGCCCTCAAGGCGCTCTTCAAGATCGGCCAAGCGGTTCCATACCGAGTCCACTTTCTCATCCAGGCGTGCCAACCGGTCCGCGACGACCTTGTCCTGATCGCGCCGCGAGCCGCCCCCCTCCCCCCCCACGGTGGGACGCCTGCTCAATTCCAGCCTGACCGCCTCCAGCTCACGGGCCAGCCGCTTGACTTCGGCGGCCAGGTCCCCGCCGCCGCTTGGCGCGGCTCTGCTGAGCGGTGCAAGGCCCTTCTCGTTGCCGGGATCTTTCCGGGCTTGCGGAGCCTTGATCGCCTTGGAAGCCTTCGCCTTCTGCAGAGCCTTCTGCTTTCCCTTGGCAGGCATTGTCGCTCGTCCTCCTCCCCCCACCTGGCTGCATCAACGCAAGGTTGTTGGTGTCAGCCACCCCTGGTCGGCAAAGCTGACGTACTGCCGATCTCCGATAATAACGTGGTCCAGGACCCGAATGCCAATGATCTCACCCGCCGACA
>CAYLLY010000070.1:0-10870 GCA_964384595.1 uncultured Nitrospirales bacterium | reverse complement strand
GCCGGCCGCAGTTGGCGCAGGCGTAGAAATGGGCCACCAACCCATCCAACATATCGAGCACACGCTCCGGAAACATCGCACCCTGGCACTTCTTGCACTTACGCATCTGCATCCTCCAATTTTTTTTCACACGACGATTCACTTATAATAAGGCACCGATTCGGTTTTTCCAGCGTGCCGGTCAATTTTTTTGACTTTTTTTATCGGGAAAAAGGACCCCGCCGCTTTCCAGGACTAGGTCTTTCGGGCCAGACCACAATATACGGGATAGCTCATGAAGATGGTATACTGCCGGCGTGGCTAACCAGCTCGGCGCCTATCCCATCAAAACCTTCGACGATTTCCGGAACATTACGCTGTTGTACCAGTACTCGCGCGTGATCCTGAGCGCACTGGATCTTGACCTCTTCAGCGTCCTCGGCCCCCGCGTCTGGCCGGTCGTGTCTTTGGCCCGGCGTCTGAAGGTCAGCGTCCGCGGTCTGGACATCCTGTGCCGGAACCTCGCGGCGCTCGGCCTGCTGGTCAAAAAAGGCTCGGCTTACAGCAACACGCCTCTCGCGAGAAGGGACCTGAACCGGCACAGCCCCGGCTATCGGGCCGAATACCTGGATCTCATCAAAAACCACTGGGACGACTTCACGCAGCTCACCGACAGCGTGCGCACCGGCCGTCCGATTGACGCGGATCAGCCCGACACGCCCGCCTGGCGCCGACGCTTCACCTGGGCCATGCATCATCGGAGCCGGGAACAGGCGAAACGGATCGCCCGGATCGTCAAGTTAGGAAAGGCCCGCACCTTATTGGACCTGGGCGGCGGCCCCGGCACCTACGCCATGGCGTTTCTCGCGGAGAATCCTCATCTGCGCGCCACGGTCGCGGATCGCCCAGCGGCGCTGCAAATCGCACGCAAGATCGCGGCGACGCAGCCGGCGAAAGCGCGGCTTTCGTTCACGCCGCTGGATTTCATGAAAGATCCTGTGCCCGGCCGGTATGACGTCGTCTGGCTCTCCAACGTGATCCACATCTACTCGCCGGCGCAGAATCTGACGCTCTTCCGGAAGATCCGGCGGGCGCTGAACCCGGGCGGCCGTGTGCTCATCCAGGATGCGTTTCTCACCGATCGCGCCGGCCTCTATCCCATCGACACGACGGCGTTCGCCCTGATCATGCTGCTCTTCACCGACACCGGCAACACGTATGCGGCACGGGACGTGATGGCGTGGCTGCGAAAGGCTGGTTATGCGCGAAGCAGGCTGTTACCGGGCGCAGGAACGCGAAAAGACGGTGAAAACGGGATCCTGGAAGGAGTGCCGGCGCGCTAGCCGAATAGGATCCAGGCCGCCGCGAGCGCCAGGACGGTGTTCACCAGGGTCGCGAAGAAATAGACCAGGACGGGTTTCCACCCGGCGCTCCGGAATTCGCCGAAGGCCAGCTCCAGTCCGATCCCGACGAACGCGGCGGCAAGAAACCAGTTGCGTAACGGGACGATCGCCGCCTTGACCAATTCGGGCGACAGAAGCCCGGCGGTCGTAATGAGCGAGGCCGCCAGAAACCCAAGCACGAACTTCGGGAACCGCATCCAGATTTCCATCGGGCTGGGTTTCTGGTCCGGCTTGCGCTCCACGACAACCACCCAATACAGCGCCAGGAGAAAGGCGGCAACGCCGATCAGGGCATTCTGGGAGACCTTGACCACCGTAGCCACCTTCATCGCCGCCTCGCTGTGGATCGCACCGGCGCCCACCACCGCCGCCGTGGTGTCGATGTTCCCCCCGATCCAGGCGCCGGCCACGTCCGCGCTGAGCCCCATCGCTTTGGCGAGATACGGCACGATCAGCATCAGCGGCAGCGCAAAGACGATCACCAGCGCCGCCACATAGGCCAGGTGCTCCTTCTTCGCCAGGACCGCGCCCGCCGCCGCAATGGCTGCCGACACGCCGCAGATCGAGACCGACGCCGACATCAACGCGCGGAGCTTGGGGTCCAAGCCGAACCAGCCGGCCACATACCACGTGAAGAAGAACACCGCCGTCACCACCAGCACCGCCTGCACCATGCCGAGCGACCCGAACTTCAGAATGTCCCGGAAGTTGATCGTCGCGCCCATCAGCACGAGCCCGGTCTTGAGAAAAAATTCGGTGCGGCAGGCGGCGCCCAACCGCTCGCGGGCGCCGGAGAGAGCAAGCCCCAGGTTGGCCAGCAAGCCCAGCGAGACCGCCCACAGGGGATATTCCAACAGGTCTCGTCCGAGCCATTGCCTGCTTTCGTGGGTCAGGCGATTGGCGAGAATCGCGAGCGCAACGACGAGGAGGAACGAGAGGGCGGCGCAGATCAGAGCAGCGTTCCGGCCGTCCGACGATGCGTCGGGCGCCTGCGTCACCAGGGCACCCTGGTGATCACACCCAGCGCCACAAGCCCGACCAGAAAGAGTCCGACGATGACGGCCAACCAGTCTTCGTTCATGGATGATCGTCTCGAAGCCATCGCACGTATTGCGCAACGCCTTCTTCCAGCGGCGTGACCGCCGCGTCGTACCCGGCTTTCTTCGCCTTGCTCATGTCGGCCTGGGTAAAGTATTGGTAGCCGTTCCGGAACCGCTCCGGCGTCGGCACCCATTCAATGTTGGGCTTGACACCCAGGGCCTGAAACAAGGCATGGGCCAAGTCGAGAAAACTCCGCGCTGCGCCCGTGCCGCAATTGTAAATGCCGGAGGCCGGCTTCCGCTCCAGACAAAATAAGCAGAGCCGCACGGCATCATCCACGAACACAAAGTCGCGCTTTTGCTGGCCGTCGGGCACGTCGTCCCGGTGGGACTTGAACAGCGTCATCTTGCCGGTCGTCCGGATTTCATGAAAGCCGTGGTAGATCGTGGACGCCATCCGGTTTTTGTGATTCTCGCCGGGGCCGTACACGTTGAAGAATTTGAGCCCGTGCCAGACCGGAGGCGTCCGGGACTCCTTCAGGGCCCAGACGTCAAAATCGTGCTTGCTCCTGCCGTACAGATTCAGCGGCTTGAGCCCGGCAAGCAGGGCGTGGTCATCGGAGTAGCCCTGTTCCCCGCGGCCGTAGGTGGCCGCGCTGGACGCGTAGACCAGCGGGATGTTCTTCTCCGCGCACCAGCGCCACAATTTTTTGGTGTAGCCGGTGTTCCACGTTTCCATATACTGTTCATCGGTTTGTCCCGTGTCCGTGCAGGCGCCCAGGTGCAGGACCGCCTCCACGCCCGTGAGGCCCGGCAATCTGTCGAAGAGCTCGGCCCGGTCAATGAACGGAAGGCCTTCCAGTCCTCTCGCGCAGTCCCGGGTATGCAGGTAGGTTCGGGTATCCACCAGGATCAGTTCTTTCCTGCCCTGCTGAAGGAGGGTCCGGGCGATCCGATGTCCGATAAACCCGCAGGCGCCTGTGACAAGAAGACTCATGGGGCGGTATAGTACAGCGCGTCGGCCAGCGAGGCAAATTCCGCGAGGCTCAAGGTCTCCGCCCGCCGGCGGGGATCAAGACCGGCCTTCTCCAACGCGGCGGCCGTCTTCACCGCTTCGAAGCCTTCATCGCGCAGCGAATTCGGCAGGGCCTTGCGCCGGTGGGCGAAGCCCCCGCGCACTACTTTGAAGAACAAGCCCTCGTCACGGACCGAAACCCTCGGTTGCGCCAACGGCGTGAGCGCCACGACGGCCGATCCGACCTGCGGCTTGGGGCGAAAGCACGAAGCCGGCACCCTGAAGGCCGGCCCCACGTCGCACCGGAACTGCGCTGCGACCGACAGCACGCCGTACTCCTTGCGGCCGGGAGCCGCGGCAAGGCGCGCGGCCACTTCCTCCTGAAGCATCAGCGCCATGCGGTCCACCCGTCGCCCCTGCTCAAGCAGCCGGAACAGAAGCGGCGTGGAGACGTAGTACGGCAGATTGGCGACCACCAGGAAGGGGCTCGGCACCTGCGCGTAATCGAACGTGACCGCATCGCCTTCAATCAGCCGGAAATTGGGACGGGCCCCGAACGTCTCGTGGAGATGGGCACACAGGGTGGCGTCCAATTCGATCGCGATCACGAGGCCGGACGCCTCGAGAAGGGCTTCCGTGAGGATGCCCCGGCCCGGCCCGATCTCCAGGACCGTCTCGCCCGGTTGCAATTGCGCCGACCGGACGATCTTGCGGACGATGTTCTTGTCGATCAGGAAATTCTGTCCGAGCGGCGGCCGCGCCATTATTGCGATCTGTGCCGGGCAAACGTCGCGGCAAGACGGATTGCTTCGAGGAGACTTCCCTCGTCCGCTTTGCCCCGGCCGACGATGTCGTAGGCGGTGCCGTGGTCCACGGAGGTCCGGATGATCGGCAGTCCCACCGTGATATTGACCGACTTGCCGAAGGCGGCGAGCTTCAAGGGGATCAGTCCCTGGTCATGGTACATGGCCACCACCGCATCGTACCGGCCGCGGGCCGCCTGGCCGATCAGCGTGTCGGCGGGCAAGGGCCCGGTCGAAGGGAACCCCTGCGCAGAGGCCCTTGCGACGCCGGGCGCGATGGCGCTCCGCTCCTCCGTCCCGAACAGCCCGCCCTCGCCGCCGTGGGGATTGAGGGCCGCCACCGCAATCCTGGGCTTCTTGATGCCGAACAGCGTGGTCAATCCCAGGTGGCACAATCGAATCGCGCGCTCCACACGTTCGGGTGTCAACAACGCCGGCATGTCCCTGACGGCCACGTGCGTCGTGGCGAACAGGAAGCGCAGCGGCCCGCCGACGATCATCATGCCGACTTCCTTGGCGCCCGTCAGGTCGGCCAGCATCTCGGTATGGCCCGGATAGGGATAGCCCGCGAGGTTGATCGCCTCCTTGTTGATGGGCGCGGTCACGATGCCGGCGATGCGTTTCTCCAGCGCCAGTTGGACCGCTTCCTTGATGTAGAGCGCCTGGGCCGCGCCGGTCTCCTTCGAGACGCGGCCCGGCGTGAAGGAGCCGAGCGGCTCGGGCAAGGGGTCCAGCACGGGAATCACACCGACCGGCGTCTTCACATTCAGCTCAGTGACGCGCCTGACCTTGACTCGAACCTTCAGCGCACAGGCGGTCTTGGCCAGCACTTCGGGCGAGCCGATCACCACCGGACGGCAGAGCCGCCGGACCGCCGGACGGGCCAGCGCCTTGACGATCACCTCCGGCCCGATTCCCGCCGGATCGCCCATCGTGATGCCCAGAAGAGGCTTCTCGGAGCTCATTCCCTTCATTGTACCGATTTTTTCATTCCGGCACCCGCCAGGTTTAATGCCGTGGCAGTGACGGTCCGGGCGACCTTGTCCATGAACTCCAGGTTCAGCGTGTCGAGGGTGTCGGTGGGTTGGTGATAATGCGGGTTGCGGAAGTCGGCGGTGTCGGTGAGCATGACGGCCGGATAGCCGTAATGCCAGAAGGCCGCGTGGTCGCTCCGCCGTGTGTCGGGCAATAGTTCGCCGTTCCCTGGCACCAGAAGCGAGACGGTCTTAAGCCCGGAGACATGCTCCTTAGCGGCGCCTTCCACCACCGCCGCCAGCCCGGCTGATGCGGTGTTGCCGACGATTGCCAGAAAGTCGCCGACCGTGGGCACCGCAACGGAGACACCAGGCGGGATGCGCTGCGAGCCTTCCTCAGACTTCGCGCAGCCCACGCACTCCAGCACAATGGCGCCGGCAATCTCGTGGCCGTCCTTTTTCAAAGACGAGACATAGGCGAGGCTTCCCAGCAGGTTTTCCTCCTCCAGACAGAACGTAATGAAGCGGACTTCCCGGCTCAACGGAACGTCCCGAAGGCAGCGCGCCACCTCCAGCATGACCGCCAGCGCGCTGGCATTGTCGTCGGCGCCCGGCGAGCCGCGCACCGTGTCGTAATGCGCCGCGATGATGAGCGGCGATGAAGAAAAAGGGGACAGTCCCCTAGGAGAAGGGGGACAGTCCCCATTTTCTTTCTGCGGCAGCATCGTGCCGATGACATTGCGATACGTGTCTCCCAGCGCTCTGAAGGGATGGGTTGAGACTTCCAGCCCCAGGAGCCGGAACTGTTCGGTGAGGTAGTCTTCAGCCCGCCGGAGCGCGGCCGGGGAGGACGTCGGATGGCGTTCTCCGATCAGCGCACTGAGATGCCTGTCATCCATGGTCCTCCGGCTCCACGTGCACCACGACTTCGGCCACGCCGGGGAACGCCCGCTTGAGTTGATCCTCTACGTTATGCGCGACGGTATGGGCTTTGGCGATGGTCATGGCCGGGTCCACGTGGATGCACAGGTCCATGAAGACGTGTCGCGCCATGCCTCTAGTCCGGATGTCGTCGCAGCAGCGCACGCCGTCAACCGTCAGCGCCACCCTGCGGATCGCCCCGGCGTCGATACGTGCCCGGTCGGAGAGCGATTGCGACGCCTCTTTGAGCACCAGCACGCCCGTGTGGCCGATGAAGCCCGCGATGACCACCCCCGCGATCGGGTCCAGGATCGGGTAGCCCGCCGCGACGGCCGCCAGACCGATCAGCACCGACATGGAGGAGAGGATATCGCTCGCCGTGTGGAGTGAATCGGCCACCAGGATCTCGCTCTGCAAGGCTTCGCCGCGCCGCCGCTCCCAGGTCATGACGCCCCAGTTGACGGCCATCGTCCCGAGCATGATCGCGAAACTGATGGCGGTCACCTCCGGCACGATCCCTTCCCGCCAGTGGAGATAGCTGTTGCGGAGGATGTAGAGACAGGTCCCGAACAACAGCACGCCGATCGCGGCGGCCGCGAGGGTCTCGTATTTCTTGTGGCCGTATGGGTGTCCCGCGTCCGGCGGATGGGCGGCCACCCACAGGCCGATGAGGCCGATCACGTTCGACATGCCGTCGAACGATGAATGGATCCCGTCGGCCTGCATGCCGACGGAGCCGGTCATCCAGCCGTAGATCAGCTTCGCCGCCGCCACGCCCCAGTTCAGGCCGAGGACGATCCACAGGATCCGGCGCGTCTCCCGCCCGGCCGCGTCCTCACGCACCGCGCCTCGTTCCGTTTTTGTGCCTCCCCGACCCATCGCCGAGACTCATCGAAGGAACAGATACGCGATGTAGCCGCCGTACAGGAAAGCGGTGAAGATCAGGGCGCGCGGCTGCCACTTGCCGGTCATGCGTATTTGAGCGAGAAAAAGACTCGCCGCGATGATCGGGAGCAGGACGCTGAGTCGCGACGCGAAGTCGAGGTCCCAGCCGGTGCCGAGCAAACCCACCGAGACCGGGAACGTCCCCTGGAACACCATGGCGCCCGTGATATTGCCGACCGCCAGCGTGTCCTTTTTTTGATAGATCCAGAGGAGGCTGTTCATCTTTTCCGGGAGTTCCGTGGCCACCGGCGCCACGAGCAGGGAGAGGATGAGCGGCGAGACGCCCATGCCGAGCGCGACGTCTTCCACCGCGTGGACGAACAGGTGCGCCCCCCCAATGAGCAGGCCCAACCCGACCACGGCCTGGGCCGCAATCATCACCGTCATCGGGTGAGCCGCCTTGCGCGCGAAATACAGCGGCTCGAGCTCCATTTCGCTGACCACTCCGGTGGTGAGATGGATCTTGACATACCAGAGGTACATGAGAAAGAGCCCCGCCGCCGACGCATAGCGCAGGGCCGGCGCCGGCAGGAAGGCCACGAATAAAGCCACGGCATAGGCCGGCAGGAAGAAGTTCAGATCAAGACGCACCGCATGGTAGTCAAGGGTGAAGTGCTCCGAGCGTTTCTGTAGCCCGGCGAGGAACAGGAGAAACGCCGCCATCAAGGGAATGGTCAGCGTGCTTAGCATCAGCGGCGCGCCCAGGATCGCGCCGACGCCGATGTCGGCTTCGGTCTGGCTGTCCCCGAAGAAGATCGCGACGACCGGGATGAGCGTCTCGGGCAGCGCGGTGGCGACGCCGGCCAGAATGCTGCCGATGGCGCCGTCGGAGATGCCGAGCCGGCGGCCCAGCCATTCCACGCCGTTCGTGAAGACCGCGGCGCCGCCGAGGATGACGCCGATCGCGAGGAGGAAGAGGAGCATGGAGAAGAGCATGGGCCGCATCTTAGCAAAGCGCGTCCGCCTTTACCATGCGTTGACAGCGGCGACCCGCTGTGCTATTCAACTTCGCTCGGGAATGATCCATCCTCAATTCAACCATCCCCCGACTCTTATGAAACGACGGAGAGCGGCAGTCCAGGCCCTCAGTGTCGTCGTGGCGCTGTGGTGCCTGACCGGGCCCGGCGACGGATCAAGCCACGCCGCCAAGGCAAAAGCCAAGGCGCGTCCCCCGGACCTGAAGATCCTCTCCGTTGACCCGGCGCCGCTCCCCTTCGTGGTGACCGAACAGACGCTGACCTTGACGATCATGGTGGAACTGCCGAGGACGCTCCCGGAAGAGGCGCTGCTCAACGTGACGACCCTGATCACGTCCCCGTCGAAGTCCTCGATCCGGGTGCTAGAGAGCCGCCAGCCGCTTACGGACAAGACCATGACCGACGCCGCCATCGAGAACGGCAGCCCCCGCCGGATCGAGATCGTGCAACTGTGGGACGGCACCGACCAGACCAAGCGCGTCGTGCCCGACGGCACCTACGATTATCAGGTGCAGGCCAAGCTGATGGTGCCGGGAAAGAATGGGCCGCTCACGCGGGAGACGTCGTGGAAACGGCGCGGGAGTTTGCAGGTCAGGGAGAGATGAAGGCCGTCAGGCCCGGTCCAACTCGGGGCGCGCGGCCCGCTCCATCAGGTCCATGGCGGCCCGCCGCGGGTCCTTGCCGTCGAAGAGGACCGCGCACACTTCCCGCACGATGGGCATCTCCACGTGATGACACTCGGCCAACGCCAGCGCGACCTTCGCCGTGCCCACCCCTTCCGCCACGGTCCGCGCGCCGGCCAGGATGTCCGCCAGTTTCTTCCCCTGGCCGATTTGGACGCCGACCGTCCGATTGCGGCTGAGCGCTCCGGTGCAGGTCAGCACCAGGTCTCCCATCCCGGACAGCCCCGCGAAGGTCCGTGGGTCGGCGCCCATCGCCGTGCCCAGGCGAACCATCTCCGCCAGGCCCCGCGTGATGAGCGCGGCCCGGGTGTTGTGCCCGAGGCCGAGGCCGTCCACAACGCCGGCGGCCACCGCGATCACGTTCTTCAGCGCGCCGCCGAGCTCGACGCCACACCGGTCTTCGCTCACGTACACGCGAAAGGTCGGCGTCATCAACAGGCTCTGTAACGCGGCGGCCTGGGGCCCTGCCGGTCCGGCGAGAACGACCGCGGTGGGGAGATGTCGGCATACCTCCACGGCAAAACTTGGCCCGGAGAGGGCGAACACCGGCCCCCGGCGCGCCGGCAATGTCTCTTCCAGAAGCGCCGACACCAGCCGCAGCTTCGTCGGTTCGATCCCCTTGGTCGCCGTGATGACAGACGCGCCGGCCGGAAGGTACGGCCCGAGCGCGGCGGCAACGTTTGCAGCCGCATGGGACGGCACCACGAAGATCACCAGCTCCACGCCGAAGACCGCTTCCTCAAGCGATGGAGTGGGTTCCAGGGCGGCCGGCAAGGAGACTCCGGGGAGATACAGCTTGTTCTCATGAACGGCGACGATCCCGGCGGCTACCTCGGGCTCGAACGCCCAGAGCCGGACCCGCTCGCCTTTCTCGGCCAGAAGCGACGCCAGGGCCGTTCCCCACGCTCCCGCGCCGATCACCGCAACGGAGCGGCTCATTTCAAGATGTCCGACAGGACCGCGAGCAGATCGTCCTTCAGCTTGAACTCCACGGGCGTTTCGATCCGTTCGGGCACCAGCAGCGTCGCGTGGAAGGAGACGTGGCCGAGCGGAAGGGTCTCCTGTTGGGACACCCCTTCGGCGTCGGCGTCGGGCTTTTCAGGCAGGATCAGCTCGATCTTTTCGACCGCAGGCACGATGCCGGCGCTATCGAACTTGCCGTACGCCCGGACGACCTCCCGGATGATGGTCGCAACCGTTTCGTTGTCCGCGTGGCAGGCCACAGCGGAGGGAAACACCTTGATGACCGTTTCGCCCGCCGCCGTGAGCGTCCAGGCGGCCGGATCCGCGAACTTCTTGGCGCCGAGCGCCAGGAAATCGTCCTGCAGTTCCTTGCTATAGCCGCCGTAAGCGTAACGGAAGAACCGGTAATGGAAGCCCTTGGCCTGTTTGCCGAACAGCTGCAGCTCGGAGAGGAAGACGAGTTGCTGGAACTTGACGTCACCGTCGATGCCGAAGGGCGCGGCCACCTTCAGGAGGTAGAGCAGGAGCAGCCGATCGATCGTGGTGTCGGTGGGCGAACGCACGGGCGGATTATGGCCACACCCGCGCAAGTCTTGTCAAACACCTTCCCTCCCCACCCACGCAGGGGAAGCTTGACGGGGAAGGGCGAATACGGTATTAATAATCGTTCTCAACTTAAGCCTGGGGCCGGGCTGAATTATGAAGCACGCGAAGGAACTGGCAAAACTACAAGACCATCTCGCCAAGCACCACCTGAAGGTCACCAAGCAGCGCGAGGTCATCCTGGACGCGTTCCTGCGGAACGAGCACGTCACGGCCGAACAGCTCTACCGGATGCTGGGACGCCACAAGCCGCACATCGGCCTCGCGACCATCTACCGGACCCTCAATCTCCTCTGCGAATCCGGCATCGCCCAGGAGCGTCACTTCGGCTCGCAGACCCATTACGACAACGTCGTCAATAAACGCCATCATGACCACATGATCTGCACCCAATGCGGCGCCATCATCGAGTTCGAGAACTGCGACATCGAGCACCTGCAGGACCAGGTCGCGGCGCGGCACGGCTTCTCCATCACGACCCACAAGCTGGAGCTCTACGGTCTGTGCAGACAGTGCAAAAATTAATCGCCGCCTCGTTATTGCTGGGCTTGAGCGGGACCCTGT
>CAYLLY010000069.1:0-10926 GCA_964384595.1 uncultured Nitrospirales bacterium | reverse complement strand
CGCTCGGCGGCGGCGACGCGGTAGGCCTCCAGCATGCGCTCGCGCCCGGCCAGGGCGCAGACCAGCATGAAGAGCGTGCTTTTCGGCAGGTGGAAGTTCGTGAGCATGGCGTTCACCGCCGTGAAGCGATAGCCGGGATAGATGAACAGCGCCGTCTCCCCTGCCCCCTCGCTGAGCGGCCATCCCTTCTGCGCGGCCGTTTCCAGCACCCGCACCGACGTGCTGCCCACCGCGATCACCCGCCCGCCACGTTCTCGCGTCTCGTTCACCAACCCGGCCGTGTCCGTGGGCAGCTCGAACCATTCCGGGTCCATGCGGTGCTCGCGGACGTCGTCGCACGTGACCGGCTTGAACGTGCCCGGCCCCACGTGGAGCGTCACGTAGGCTGTCCGGATGCCTTTTTCCCGAAGGGTCTGAAGCAGCGATTCCGTGAAGTGCAGCCCGGCGGTCGGGGCGGCCACGGCGCCGGGCCGGCGTGCGAACAGGGTCTGGTAGCGAACGCGGTCCTCGTCGACAGGGGCGCGATGGATATAGGGCGGCAAGGGCACGGAGCCGGCCTTTTCCACGTAGGCGAAGACGTCGAGACCAGCGGGAAAAGCGATGACGGCTTTGCCTCCTTCTCCCACGGCGGTCACGGTCGCCAGGACTCCTTGCGGGAGTTCGAGTTGTTGGCCGGAGCGAACGTGGCCCCGCACCAGGGAGTGCCAGAGATGCGCGCGTTCGCCTGCCCTGACCAGCAGCACGTCCACCTTGCCGCCGCTCGGCCGCTTGCGTCCCGGGAGTCTGGCCGGGATGACCTGCGTGTTGTTCAGGACCAGGAGGTCGTTCGGGCGAAGCAGGTCTGGAAGTGCGTCAAAGCGGTGATGGGACGGCACGCCGGTCTTGCGATCCACGACGAGCAGCCGGGCGTGGTCGCGCGGCTCAACCGGATGCTGGGCGATCAGAGACTCGTCGAGCGGATAGGCGAAGTCCTCGAGGCGCATCGAAGGATCAGCGGCGGGGCAGGCTGGAGATATCCCAGATCTCGGTGCCGGGATAGTAGTAGCGAACAATGGCTTCCGCGCTGTAGCCTTTCTCGGCCAGCTCCTTGGCGCCCCACTGGCACAGGCCGACGCCATGGCCCGCGCCGCGCCCCGTGAACTGGATCTGGAACCCGACCACCTCGAAGTCGAACTGCGTGCTGGCCAGCACGGTGTAGCCGAGCACGCGGCGCAAATCTTCCCCTTTGACATGCAGCTCGCCGTCCGAATGGAGGATGCGGACGTGGGCGACCCGGCCGGCCTTGGTGTAATAGGCCGGCGCGAGGCTGGCGATGACCCCGATGGGAAAGCCTTCTTCCCGGAGCCGCTGTTCGAGCAACGGCAGCCACACATCCGTCCGCCACTGGAAATACGGCGAGTTCATGTCGAACGGGCACTCGACGCCCTTGAGATAGGGGAGGTCGACGGACCAGACATTCAGCGCGTCCTCGGTCGGGCCGGCCGCGGTGGAGAAGAACGCGGCGAGGATCGGCTCGCCCTGGAACACCAGGACTTGCCCTCGGGTCTCGTCCGTCGCGCGCCCGGCGGGCCCGTCGGCGCCCGCGCGCCCCTTGTAGACCTGGTCCTTGGTCGAGGCCACCACGTCGAAGTCTTTCTTGCCGTTCTGCCGGATCTTATAGAGGGCATACGTGCGCGCAGCCACGGCCTGGGCCTTCAGGGCCTCCGGATGCCAGGCGGCACTCATTTCGGATGGGACGACGCCCTTCACGTAGTCCTCGAGGGCGACCTCGTTGATGGCGCTCACCCTACCGTTCTGGCGTTTGATGGTCACGCGTCCGGCGACGGTGAGGTTGTTCACGGTGATCTCGCCGTTGCGCCCGTGCACCTCGATACGGTCGGAGCGCAGGCGCTGGCCGTCCACGACCAGGCCGGACGGGCCGGCCGCCACGGTGATCCGCCCGTTCGCGTCGACGTCGTCGTTGGGGGCCTTGATGATGAGACCTGAGGAGGATACCAGCGAGACCGATTCGGCGTTCTGAACGAGGGCGACGCGGATGGTTTCGGCGGCGCGTGCTGGAGAAGGCGCAAGGACCGGAAGCAGGAACAGGCCGAGGACCGCGAGTCTCTGGACGGGATGGAGCATTATTTTCTGAGCAGGAGCCACGCCAGCAGGCTCAGGATGACGCTGGCCAGGAGGCTCGTGGTGATGGGGAAGTAGAACGTGAAATTGTCGCGCTTGACGAGAATGTCGCCGGGGAGCTTGCCGATCGGGCCGAGGCCGGGGAGCCGTCCGGCGAACACCAGCAGAGCCCCCATCAGCGCGATGATGACGCCCAGGCCGATCAGGACCTTGCCGAAACCGCTGATATCCGTGTGCAAGCCTCCGGTTACCGCGCTTCCTTGATGAGCTCTTCCGCGATCTGGATCGCGTTCAGCGCTGCGCCCTTGCGCAGGTTGTCCGCGACGATCCAGAGGTTGAGGCCGTTGGGCACGGACTCGTCCTCGCGGATGCGGCCGACGTAGACCTCGTCCTTGCCCGCCGCGTCAAGCGGCATGGGGTAGATCTTGTGGGCGGGATCGTCGTAGAGCAGGACGCCGGGGGCCTCGCACAGGATCGCCCGCGCCTCGTTGGCCGACAGCTTCTTCTCGGTCTCGATGTTCACCGCTTCCGAATGGCCGACGTACACCGGCACCCGCACGGTGGTGGCCGTCACCCGGATCGAATCGTCACCCATGATCTTCCGGGTCTCGTCGAGCAGCTTCATCTCTTCCTTGGTGTACCCGGACGGCAGGAAGTCGTCGATGTGCGGCAGGCAGTTGAAGGCGATCCGGTGCGGGTAGACCTTGGGCGCGGGCTCCTTGAACGAGAGCAGCGCCTGGGTTTCTTCCATGAGCTCGTCCATCGCATCCTTGCCGGTGCCGGACACGGACTGGAACGTGGTCACGACGATCCGCTTGATGCGGGCTGCGTCGTGCAGGGGCTTGAGCGCCACCACCATCTGGATGGTCGAGCAGTTCGGGTTGGCGATGATCCCCTTATGCTTCGCGATGTCGGCGCGGTTGACCTCCGGGACCACGAGTGGGACGTCCTTGCCCATGCGCCAGGCGGCGCTGTTGTCGATCACCACCGCGCCGGCCTTGGCGGCGATGGGCGCGTACTCCCGGCTGATGTCGGCGCCGGCCGAGAAGAGGGCGATGTCCACGCCCTCGAAGGAGTCCTTGGTGAGTTCCCGGACGACGATGTCTTCGTCGTGGAAGGACACCCGGTCGCCAGCCGAACGGGCCGACGCCAGCGGGCGCAGCACACCCACGGGGAACTTGCGCTCCGCGAGAATGTCGATCATCTCGGTGCCGACGGCGCCGGTGGCGCCGACGACGGCGACGGTGTAGGCGGCCTTGTGCTTCATGGGACGTATTCTAACCGAAATGCGGGTTATTGACAAAACTATCGGCGCTGGCGATAGTCGGGGGGCGATTGTCGGCGAAACGGGTTCGATGGAGGGTGCCATGAGACAGAGCCGCGAAAGGGTTGCCGTCGCGGGGTTGGTGTTGGTCACCGCGCTCGGTCTGGCCGGGTGCCCGCAAATTCTGATGGAAACGGCCAAGAAGACCATGGAGGACCGCGTGACCGACGACCAGGTCACCGACACGAAGATCGGGACCGGCATCCTGTCCAGCTTCTCGGACAAGGACAAGGGCCTTCTGCTCGATGTGAACGTGGATGTCTGGGAGCAGCGGGTGATGCTGACCGGCACGCTGGACGATCCCAAGATGAGGCAGGAGGTGGTCCGGTTGGTTCGCGCGGATCAGCGCGTCCGGCAGATCTACGACGAGATCCAGATCGTGACCAAGGCGGAAAGGGATCAGCGCCGGGAAGCCGCGAAGACCAAGGATGAGCCCAAGAAAGAGGGGGTCGGCCAGGCCGTCAACGATTTCTGGATCGAGACCAAGATTTCCGCCAAGCTGATCGCCACGCGCGGCGTCACCTCGGTCAACTACCGGTGGCGCTCGGTCCGGAACGTCATCTACCTCATCGGGCGGGCCCGGAATGATGAAGAGCTGAAGATGGTGCTGGACATTATCCGCCACACGGAAGGCGTGACTCAGGTCAAGTATTTCGTCGACATCAAGCCGGTCTTGAAGTCCTGACAAGACGCCGTCCCCCTTTTTCTTCCTCATCAGGAGTGGGCCGTGACCGACAAACGCCGCTGGGCAGCCGTCGTCATCTATGCGACAGCCATGGCGCTGGTGGAGTCGGCGGTGGTCACGTACCTGCGGGTCTTCCTGGACCGGGTGGACCCGTATCAGCCCAACCCCTTTCCGGTGCCGGCGTGGCTGATCCGGACGGAAATGGTCCGCGAGGCGGCGACGCTGGCCATGCTGGTTGCAGTGGGGTGGTTGGCCGGGCGCGCTTGGCGCAGTCGCCTGGGCTACTTCCTGATCGCCTTCGGCGTCTGGGACATCTGCTACTACGTCTTCCTGGTTCCCATGAGCGGCTGGCCCCGCTCGCTCCTCGACTGGGACATCCTCTTTCTGATCCCGCTCCCGTGGTGGGGGCCGGTGCTGGCCCCGGTGAGCATCGCCGCGCTGATGGTTGTCGGCGGAACCTTGATGAGCCAGTTCGAGCAGGGTGAGCGCACGCTATGGCCGGGACGATGGTCGTGGTGGCTGAGTCTCGGCGGGGGAGTGCTGGCGCTCTATGTCTTTATGGCTGATGCGCTGCACGCCCCGGATTGGAGCGAGGAGACGCTACACAACATCCTGCCGACCTGGTTCAACTGGCCGCTGTTCATCGTCGCGCTGGTGCTGATGGGCGCGCCGATTCTCGACATGTGCCGGCAGTACTGGCGGCGCCCCCACTAGCGGGGCCTGCCGCGAACGCGGGTCCTGCCCCCGGTTTCCCCCACCGGCTTCGGCTGCGAAGACTGGCCTCTAGGCGGCGGGGGGCCCCCAACCGGTGTCACCCGCTCTAGTCAGGGCCACGCGCTTACTGTTTATTTACCCCAGAGTTCCTGGAGGCGCTGGGCCCGGCCGCAGTTGTACTTGTAGACCCTATACCGGATCGGGTTCTTCTCATAAAAATTCTGGTGGTACTCCTCGGCGGGATAGAACGACGCGGCCGGCGCGATCTCGGTGACGATCGGCTCCTTGAACGGCTTGGACTTCTCCAGCTTCCTCTTCGAGTCCTCCGCGAGCCGTTTCTGCGCCTCGTCGTGGTAGAAGATGGCCGAGCGGTACTGGTTCCCCCCGTCGCAGAACTGCCGGTCCGGCGTGGTGGGGTCGATGTTGCGCCAGAAGACGTCCAGGAGTGTGGCGTAGGTGACTTTGGCCGGATCGTAGAGGATCTCGACCGCCTCCGCATGGCCGGTGCCTCCGGCCGACACGTCCTCGTAGGTCGGATTCTTTTGGCGGCCGCCGGTATAGCCGGACGTGGTGGAGACCACGCCCTCCACCTTGTCCAGCGCCTCTTCCATACACCAGAAGCACCCGCCCGCGAACGTGGCCTTTACGAGCGTGCCCGGCCTGGCGTCCGGCGCCGCCCCGGCCACGCTGGCCAGTAACGCGCCGGCAAGGAACAACCCGATGACGATTCGCCTGTTCATGGTCCCCCCTGTGCTCTCTTTCCCTGTAGTCTACCCTAGTCTACGGACGTTACGGGCGCGCGGCTCCCTTTTTCTCCTGCCACGTTAGGCACTTCTAATCTTCGCTTAATGGCCTTCTAACGTTGAGGGCGTACTGTAGCCGTAAACGAGGAGGAGGGCTGACCATGACGCGATGGCGGATTGTGGGCGGGGTGGTCCTGGCGGGGGTGCTCGGTCTGGCGACGGGCTCCGCGGCTGGCGCGGCGGTCCTGAAGGGCGCGGACGCGAAAGCCCTGGCGGAGGAGTTCGGGGTGATCGTCGGGCCGGTGACGGAGGACATCCGCAAGGAGTTGAACCTCAGAACGTCCGAGGGGGTCGCCGTGTTCGAAATCATCGGCGACAGCCTGGCCGATCTCGCCGGCATCAAGGTCAAGTCGGTGATCGCCGAGATCAATCATCAGCCCGTGCGCAATCTCGATGACTTCGGCCGAAAATTGAGCGGGGCCCTGGCGGAAGGCAACGCCACGATCGGGACCTGGGAAGCCGCCAGTCCCGAAGACCAGGGTACCAGCCAACAGCTGAACTTCCACTTCGTCCCCCAGCGCCTGGATTAGGGGGGCCGGCGCACTTCACAACCATCGCGTGAGATGGCTCATCCATTGGCCCCCCAGATCGCGCGCATACACCCAATAGTACAGCGTCGTTCCCAGGAGGGCGTGAGAAAGCGCCAGGGGCCACAGCAGGCGATAGCGAAGGTACAAGGCGCTCCAGACGGTGCCCCCCATCCACGCCATCACTGCGATCCAGGGTTCGGCCGCATGGACAAGGCCGAAGGCGACGCCGTTCAAGGCGGACTGCGAGAGCGGAGAGAGTGAAGGCCAGAGAGCTCGCATCCGCCCAAGCAAGTAGAACTGGAAGAGCGTTTGCTGGAGCAGGGCCCACGGGAAGTATAACGTGACGGCTGTCAGGATCCTCGGATTCAGAATCCTGTACCCGACCGCGGACCAGCCGGCGGCCTGATACGCGATGATGCCGCCGATCAGCAGGAACAGGCTCATGGCGAGGGCTGTCGGGACCATCGTGCTGGCGACACAGCGTTGCCAGCGCGCCCCCTTGATGTCGCCCGGCACCGGTCCCCAGATCGCGGCTCGCGTGTGCTTCGCAGTGAGCAGGACGAGGGCCAGCGCGAAGAGGCCGAGTCCCATATCCACGCCGATCGGCCTGCGTGGAAACAGCATGATGAAGGCGGTCGAAAGCGCCGCCAGGATGAGGAGTTCGCGGGCGACCCGTTGCCGCAGACTCACCCTTAGCGTCCCTTTAAGTCCCTTGCTCGAACCGATAACCCCTGGCTTCCACACATCGGTGGTAGGCGTTCTGATCCGGCATGGTCCAGACCTCATCTTCTTTCCTGATCACGCGCGTGCCCTTCAGCTCCGCATCCGCTTCGCACTCGTACAGATCGCGTGCGATCTGCTCGTCAGTGTAGCCGGGAGGCGGAACGAGCCTTGCGCACCCTGCGCCGACGAGGGCCGGCAGCAGGAGCGCGGCGGCGATCGCGCGGCGCCCAAGAGATGCAGGAGCGCTCATGAATAAACCGGGTTAACGTCGGGGGATGGTGATCTCACGGAGGAGCCGGCCGTTGAGATAGAACTCCTGTTTTACGACGCGATTTTCGGCATCATACAGAAGGACGGTGAGGGTATCGTCGGACGGAATGTATTCCCGCCAGAAGCCTTCCACGCGGCCTCCCCGGCATTCGACCTCTTTCCATTTGCGCCCCTGGCGGAGGTCCCCGCCGCTCCGGTAGGCCGTGAACACGCCGTCCTTGCCGATCGTCCGGCAGACCTCCGTCATTGAGCGATTGACCACAGCCTTGTCGATCGTTACGCTCTTCTCCTGGGCGTCGAAGAAGAGGACGGCCGGCGGGCCTCCCTTCCTGGATTCACCTTGCAGGCAGCGCTGCAGGGCATCTCCTTGCAGACCGGCGCAACTTGCTTCGGCAGGAGTGACGGCGCCGATGAGCAGGAACACGCTGAGCCAGACCACTCCGAATGTGCTACCCCGTGCGCACATGACACCAGGCTCCTCCCACCCCGGATCGTTACGCCAAGTCCTTGAGGAAAGCAACTGTTGCCTATTCCTTCTCCGGCACCTGCGGCATGGAAGCCTCCTTGAAAGACAGAACCTCCAGGCGGACCTTGCCCACGATGTCCACGAGCGGGACGAGATCGGCCAAGCGGTCGCCTTCGATCAATTTGATGTGGGTGGCATCGGCCCCCACCTGACCGAACGTGGGATCAACGGACAGCCAGTCGGCGCCCACAAGATTCTCGGCCCACGTGTGATAGAGAAAGCCGTCCAGCTCTTTTGAATAGACCAGGCCGTTCATCACCCGTGTGGGAATCCCGAGGCTGCGCGCAAAGGCGGCGTACAGCAGCGTCAGGCCTTGGCATTCCGCCTTTCTCCCTTCCAGAACATCCAGCGACGTGAACACGTCCACCGGTTTCTGCTCCACGTTCTTCTGGATCCATTCCACAAGGAGCCTGATGCCTTGCAGCGGATCGGGGGCCGTTTCAACGATCTCCAGCGCCGTCTTGGCGACCCGTGGGTCCCCGCTCTGGATCGCGGGCGTCGGCTTCAAATACGGCTTCAAATCGAAATTCAGCGGCTTCGGTCCCTGATCGAGCGCGGCTGGATCGACGGTCCGGATCAGGCAGTGGGCGCGGTCATTTTCTCGCCGGCACTGTTGCAGGGCATCGGAAGGCACGGCGAAGGTGTCGGGCAGGCCCTGAAGCGCCACCTGCATCGCTGTCACCTCACGTGGGCGTGGAAGCCGGACGTTGGAGCGGACCCGGCTGTACTCAACCAGCACATCGAATTTGTTCAGGCTGGCCCTTGCGAGATAGGCCTTGGCCCTCTTCTCGCTTTCCAGCGTGGAGATCAGGATCCCGTGGAAGGCCATCTCCAGCACCGGCTCGCCCCGTTCGTTGATCCAGGCGGTGGACTCTTGCCCGCCCAGCGAGGAGGCGATCCGGTAGGCGCGTCCTTCGAACAGCTTTTCTCCCTCGACGGTGTTGCTTTCCTGATACCCGTCTATGGCCTGCGTCACCAGCAGGAGTTGCTGGCGTTGCCCTTCATACACCAGATACGCGTACCGTCTGCCGACCTCGAGCCCGTGCAAGGTCGGGTACAGGGCGATGGCGCTGGTGGGGTAGACCGTTTCGCTCAGCGGGAATGTGTCGGTGGTGGTCTGATCGCCCGTCACCCGCTCGACCAGCAGCCGATCGCGGTCCACCCTGCCCGTGAGCTTCAACTTCCGGCCGTCGAGATCGTATTCATGGACGAACCGCTCCAGACGAAGGTCGTCGGCCACCCAGTCCTGAGCCTTGAGCGTCACGCTCTTGCTGAGCCCCAGAAAATGGAAGGCCAGGAGCGCCTCCGAGCGGAGCTCGTAGAGACGCTCGCCGGGGCCGGGAGGAACCAGCGTCAGGTGCGTCAGCCCGACCTTCTCGCCGTTGAAGATGATGCCGGTCCAGTAGTCGTGGTAGGGCCAGGCGGGCAAGGCGTAGCGCGGGGGCGGCTGGGGAGCCGCCGCCACCTCGCGGAAATACATGCCGGCGCATCCGCTCAGAAGTAGCGGCGCGAGCAGCAGCCACTGCGCGATCCGGGGGCGCCTAAAAAATGAAACGGTGCGCATGCCGGAATTATACGACCCTTCGAGCGGCCATTTCTCCTTCCACCCCGTCTGTGATAGATATGGGGGCAGGGAAGGGGGCTATGGCAGGGAACTTCATCCGCGAGATCGTCGAGCAGGATCTCAAGACCGGCAAGCACCGCCGCGTCGTGACCCGCTTTCCCCCGGAGCCGAACGGCTACCTGCACATCGGGCACGCCAAGTCCATCTGTCTGAACTTCGGGCTGGCGCTGGAGCATCCGGGCGGCGTCACCCACCTGCGCTTCGACGATACGAACCCGAGCACGGAGAGCGTGGAATACGTGGAGTCCATCCAGGCCGACGTGCGCTGGCTGGGCTTCGACTGGGGCGACCGGCTGTTCTACGCCTCGGGCTACTTCGAGCCGCTCTATCGGTACGCCGCGCAGTTGATCGAGAAGGGCAGGGCGTACGTGGACAGCCTGAGCGCCGAGGAGATCCGCAAGCACCGGGGCACGCTGACCGAGCCGGGCAAGGACAGCCCCCACCGGACGCGCTCGGTCGAGGAGAACCTGGACCTGTTCGCGCGGATGAAGGCGGGCGAGTTCCCGGACGGGGCCCACGTGCTGCGCGCGAAGATCGACATGGCCTCGCCCAACGTGAATCTGCGGGATCCGACCATGTACCGCATCCGGCACGTTGCCCATCACCGCACGGGTGACGCATGGTGCATCTATCCGACGTACGACTACGCCCATCCCCTCTCGGACGCCATCGAGGGGATCACCCATTCCATCTGCACGCTGGAGTTCGAGGACCATCGCCCGCTGTACGACTGGTTCCTCGACAACCTGGACGTGCCGTGCCATCCCCGGCAGATCGAGTTCGCGCGCCTGAACCTCACCCACACCGTCATGAGCAAGCGGCGCCTGCTGGAGCTGGTCGGCAAGGGACACGTCAACGGCTGGGACGATCCGCGGCTCCCGACGCTCCAGGGGGTGCGGCGGCGGGGCTACACGCCCGAGGCGATCCGCGCCTTCTGCGAGCACATCGGCGTGCAGAAGCGCGACGGGATCGTCGAGATGGCTCTGCTCGAGCACTTCATCCGCGAAGATTTGAATCGCCGCGCGCCGCGGGTGATGGCCGTGCTGCGGCCGCTCAAGGTCGTCATCGAGAACTATCCGGAAGGCAAGGTGGAGGACTTGGAGGCCGTCAACAATCCGGAGGACCCGAGCGCGGGGACCCGAAAGGCGCCCTTTTCACGGGTGCTGTACATCGAGCAGGACGATTTCCGCGAAATCCCGCCGAAAAAATTCTTCCGCGTGACGCCGGGGCAGGAAGTCCGCCTCCGCTATGCCTATATCATCAAGTGCGTAGGGGTCGTGAAGGACGAGCGCACCGGCGAGGTGGTCGAGGTGCGCTGCACCT
This sequence comes from uncultured Nitrospirales bacterium, assembly GCA_964384595.1. GTDB lineage: Bacteria > Nitrospirota > Nitrospiria > Nitrospirales > NS-4 > SCTG01. The sequence continues at coordinate 283 of CAYLLY010000069.1, read as the reverse complement.
ACGATCCGGAGACGCGCAGCGGCGGGCCGCAGTCCGGGCGCAAGGTCAAGGGCACGATCCACTGGGTGTCGGCCCAACATGCGCTGGACGCGGAAGTCCGGCTGTACGAGCACCTCTTCGTCAAGGCCGATCCGAACGACGTCCCGGAGGGGCAGGACTATAGCGTGAATCTGAACCCGCACTCGCTCGAGCGCTTGACGGGCTGCAAAGTGGAGCCGGGCCTCGCGGGCGCGCCGCCCGGCAGCCGGTACCAGTTCGAGCGCCAGGGCTACTTCTGCGTGGA
>CAYLLY010000068.1:0-10949 GCA_964384595.1 uncultured Nitrospirales bacterium | reverse complement strand
CCTGTGGGATTCGAGGACTCTACCTGACTGTCAGATTAAGTTCTACCTTTTGCACTTAATTGTATGTCGTCCGTTCTGGGATCAAATCCAAGTTGTGTTTTGATCAGGTCGGGTGTTAGGGCCGGATGGAGCTTTTGGAAGTGAGTATGTTCAGTGATAAACCATGTTTCAATTTCCATTACCCCCAAAACAAAAACGACCTCAACTGGTTTCGTTTTCACCATGTAACGCAAGCCATTTCTTAGAGATGGCATGGTCCTTTGGTCAAAATCTGGATACACATCCCTAATGGCAACAATGGTCTGGAATCCGGCGGCCACGAGTCCATCATAACGATCCACTACATCGGATTTGACACGGCTATCAGTCCCGCAGTCTACAATTTGAGCGAAATACTTGTGGGCGGAATTGGGGGTTGATGCGGAGAGGAGTTTCAGCTTTCGTTTTGCAAATTGGCCACCGAAAGCTTGACGGTTTTCAATGCATATTTGATTCTTACCTGCAGCTTCCTCTAGCAGTTTTTCCACGAAAAGCTGCTCGGTCTGTCCTTCCACAAAGACAGAAAGCTTTTTCATTAGCCATTTTTCGATTCATCGAGGAAGTTAAACGCAAAGAAATCGAAGTTGTTCATCCCAGTTAACTTGAATTGGTCAAAGCGTTCTTTCGAATTCGTAGAGTTATGCACTCTGATCCTGGAGCCAACCCTTTTGAGCACTGTCCAAGCTTCCAGCGGGACCGTGTTCATAACAAAACGGTCATTTGTTGCCATTATGAGTTGGACGGCAGACTTCTCGGCCTTTCGTATAAGTAGCTTGATTAATGCGCAAGATCTTTCAAAATCAAGTCCTTCTCCAATATCATCGATTAGAATGCAACCAGGTTTTTGGGCCCTCTCCAAATAATTGAGTTGAATAATGACCGATAGGGCTCTAAACATCCCCTGTGACATATCTATTTGATCAGTGGTGTCTCCTAAGCCTGTCTCTTTCACATACAATGCAATCACATCTCCAGGACCACGGATGATAAGCGAAGTAGGCTGCTGAGTTCCGATATCATCGACTAAATATCCAATCTCCGCCATATCGTTCTTAATTGAACCCTTGAAAGACTCCTCAAATTCCTTTGCGCCTTTCCGATAGATACCAATAACCTGATTAGGATCTCTAGGGTTCAATTCTCCAGCCCGTACCGGATCTAAAATGCCTAAAACGTCTTTCCCAAGTGAGCTTCCAAAGTAATAGTGGCAGAGAGACTTGCCCCAATTATTAAGCGGCTCGAAGTACGGATGCTGGATTGAATCCTGTCTGGCAAAGGCGGCCAGTTCATTTTGTGGAACCTGAAAATCAATCTGCTGGCTGAGCTTGGCGGCCCATATTTTTCCCTCTCCACCTGGTCCTCGTTGGAGATAGATCGTTCCCCCAACTTGAAACTCTTCTTTTGTTACCTTTCCATCTGCAATCCGCAGCATGTACCTGAGACTTTAGCCTTCATCATCGAAAGCTACATCGTAATCAGCAGACAGGATCGTAACCTTTACGTCGCCAGCCAGCAGTTTTGCCAAACCGGCAATAACATTCAGAGTCCGACTCTTCCCGCTCGCATTACTTCCCACTAAGAGGTTAACGGAGCCAAGCAAGACCCCGTCAATCCTCCATTCACGTGGCGTCCCTTCCCACTGGACATAATTCATGGACACTAATCTCATAACATCCCTCGCCACAACGTTGCCGTGAAATTCCTGATGCTCATTGGACACAAATAGGCATGACGTTTAAGACAAGAATAGTGTTACACCTGAGAATAAGCAAGCCACTGGCAAATATGGCAGTTAAATGGCAAAAAATGGAGCAACCTGAGGAAGCGGAGTTTGAGGGTCAGGTCTTGCAATGCAACATGCACCCCTTGCCGTGAATGAACACCGATCAGTTTTGAAGGCCCCCTCACCCTTGCCCTCTCCCCAGGATGAGGCGAGGGATCGTGTTGGGGCGCCCTTCGAGAACCTCAGGGCGAACGGAACGAAATAAGAGGGCGGGATAAATCCCGCCCCTACATCAGAGAAGGATTCAATGCAGCGAGATTGTTTTGTCGCTGCGCTTCTCGCAATGACAACGGCTAACCGGTTACCCCAACATCTGGAGCAGCGCGCGCATCTCGGGGATGAGATCCATGCCGCCGTTCGAGCGGCCTGATGAGGCTGCGGCGATACCGGCTGTGAGCACCGGCTTGGCTTCCTCGTTCCTCCCCAGCGCGGCCAAGGCGCGGCCCAAAGCCAAGTGCGAGGCGACATGCAGGGGATCGAGCTGGACCGCGACGCGAAGGTGCTCGACCGCTTCCTCAAGATTCCCGCCTTCCTGCAGAATCTTGTTGCCAAGACCGTACCGCCCCAGAAATCCCTTGGGATTCTTGGCCACCATCTGCCGGAACGCATCGAGATCCATCACATCTGGTCGAATTTGAAGAACTGCGAGGGCGAGGATTTCGCCTCGGCGTGCTGGGTCGGCTCGGTGCCTTTCAGGAACACTTCACTCACGCCCTGGTCCGTGCCCTCCGGAGCGAGCAGGCCGGTGGCCGGATCGATCTGGACGGTGATGACCCCGTCCGGAACCGTGAAGGGGACGACCGGCAGGGCCGGCAAGGCCTTTTTCATGTAGCTGATCCAGATCGGGAGCGCGGCGCGCGAGCCGGCTTCCTTCTCCCCGATCGTCCGGATCTCGTCGAACCCCACCCACACGCCCGTCACCAGATTCGGCGCGCCGCCCACGAACCAGGCGTCCGTGAAATCGTTGGTCGTGCCGGTCTTGCCCGCCAGCGGGCGACCCAGGCCCTTGGCCGCCTGACCCGTGCCCTTCTCAATGACGTCCTCCATCATATTGGTGATCAGGTACGCCGATTCCTTGGAAATCGCCTCGCGGGGCTCCGGCATGTGCGTCTCAAGGGTCTGGCCGTCGGCGTCCACCACGGACTCGATGATATAGGGCTCGAGGCGGATCCCCTGGTTCAGAAACGCGCCGTACGTCGCCGTCAGTTCCTGCAGCGTGACTCCCGACGATCCCAGCGCCAGCGAGAGATCCTCGGCAAGCGGCGACGCGATCCCCAGATCCCTGGCCAGGTCCACCACCGGGCGGACGCCGAGTTTTTCAAGCAGCCGCACCGTGGCGGCGTTGCGGGAATGCGCCAGGGCGTCCCGCAAGGTGGTCAGCCCATGGAACTTCTGATCGTAGTTCTCCGGCCGCCAGATCATCTCGGGGTCGTTCTCGTTGTAGACCACGCCGGAATCCACGATCGGCGTTCCCGGCGACAGTCCCTGATTGACGGCCGTGGCGTAAATGATCGGCTTGAACGCCGAGCCCGGCTGCCGCCTGGCCGAGGTCGCCCGGTTGTATTCGCTCCGCTTGAAATCATAGCCGCCGATCATGGCCCGGACCGCCCCCGTGCGGGGATCGACCGCCAGGAGGGCACCCTCGACGACCGGAGTTTGCTCCAGGGTGAACTGGACGATTTCTCCAACGACCTTTTTGACTCCCACTTCGATGACGTCGCCGACCTTGAACAGCTCTCCCGGCAACCTGGCGGCAATCTCTTTGGCATGTTTGGAAGGATCGGGCCCCTTCAGCCTCCGCTTGGCCCAGAGGAGGTCCTCTGTGGCGATTTTTCCCGTGAGCCCCCGGGTCACAACCGTCAACCAGTCCCGCGCAACCTTCGTCACCACACCCTCTCGCAATTCGCCTTCGCGAACCGGCGCGGAGGTCATCGCCACGCCGGTCCGTCCCGCCGAGAACTCTTCAGGGGACGCGCCCTTGCGGAGCGGCCCCCGGTACCCCTGCCGCTTATCCAACTGGCGGAGCCCCTCCTGCAGCGCCGCCGTGGCCGCCTGCTGATCCGCCAGGGAGAGCGTCGTGTATACCTGAAGCCCGCCCTTATAGACCATCTGCTCGCCGTAGGCGGCCATCAATTTCAGCCTGATGTTCTCGACGAAGTACGGCGCCGGCTCATCGCGCGCGAGGCGCTTGAACGACACCGCTTCCTCGATGGTGCGGTTCGCCTCATCGTCGCTGATGAACCGCTCCTCGGCCATGCGCTTGAGCACGACGGCATGCCGGCGCTTGGCGGCTTCGGGATGGTAATACGGGGAATAGTCGGACGGCCCCTTGGGCAGTCCGGCGAGATAGGCGGCTTCGGCCAGCGTCACCTGGCCCACGTCTTTTCCGAAGTAGGTCTGCGCGGCGGCCTGGACTCCGTACGCGCCGTGCCCGAAGTAAATCTGGTTGAGGTAGAGCTCGAGGATCTGCTCCTTGCCCAGAATCTGCTCCATCTTGAGCGCCAGGAGCGCTTCCTTCACCTTCCGCTCGAAATCCCGTTTGGGAGAAAGAAAGAGCGACCGCGCGAGTTGCTGCGTGATCGTGCTGGCGCCCTGTCGGATCTTGCCGGACAGGACGTTCGTCAACGCCGCCCGGGCGATGCCCACGAAGTCCAGACCCCGGTGCTCGAAAAACCTGGCGTCCTCGATCGCCACGACCGCGTTCACCAGATGCCGGGGAATCTTGTCCAGCGGGACGAGGATCCGGCGCTCCACGAAAAACTGCCCGATCACCTGCTTGTCGGCCGAGTACACGCGCGTGACGAGACTGGGCTGATACTCATGCAAGCCGGTCAGCGGCGGCAGGTCCTGCATCAGGTACCAGACGGTGCCGGCAACCGATACCAGGCCGGCCAGCGTCACCGTCAAGACTCCCCACAGCAGACCTTTCCAGATGGACCGTCGCCGCATGGCCCATCTTACCACAGCATCGCCTCTCTTTGACTCCGGGCTTGCTCATGCGTTAGAGTAAGGATCGATGTCGCCCGTCGCAGGCGGGCGGCTTTTTTTATGCCTTGAGGACAGCCGTCGACATGCGCCGCTCGGACCTTCGCAACATCGCCATCATCGCCCATGTGGACCACGGGAAGACGACCCTCGTCGACGCGATCCTGAAGCAGACCCATGTGCACCGCAACGTCGAAGGCATGGGCGAGCGCATCATGGACTCGATGGACCAGGAGCGCGAGCGCGGCATCACCATCAAGGCCAAGAACGCCAGCGTGGTCTACAGCGGGGTCAAGATCAACATCGTGGACACGCCCGGCCACGCCGATTTCGGCGGGGAAGTCGAGCGCACCCTGCGCATGGTGGACGGCGTTCTCCTGCTGGTGGACGCCAAGGAAGGCCCCATGCCGCAGACCACCTTTGTGCTGCGCAAGGCCCTGGGCCTGGGGCACAAGGCCATCGTCGTCATCAACAAGGTGGACCGCCCCGATGCCCAGATCGAGGACGTCGTCAACCGCACCTTCGACCTCTTCGCCCATCTCGGCGCCACCGATGAGCAGTTGGATTTTCCCATCGTCTATACGTCCGCCATCCAAGGGACGGCCTCTCTTGACTCGGAAAAGCCCGGCGTGGACATCGCGCCCCTGCTCGACACGATCCTGAACAAGATCCCGCCCCCGCCGATCGTGACCGACCGGCCCCTCCAGATGCTGGTCCTGGCCCTGACGCAGGACTCGTACAAGGGCAAAATGGGCATCGGCAAGCTGCTGTCCGGAACCCTCGCCAGGCGCCAGCCGATTGTGCGCATCAAGACCGATGGGACCATCGTCCCGGGGAAAGTCACCGATCTCCTGATCTTCGAAGGGCTGGAGCGCAAGGAGGTGGAGCAGGTCGAGGCCGGAGAGATCGTGGCTGTCGCCGGGCTCCCTGAGATCGGGATCGGCGAGACGCTGGCGGACCCCGAACGGCCGATGCCTCTGCCGCCCGTGGCGATCGACGAGCCGACGGTCCAGATGACCTTCTCGGTCAACACCAGCCCCTTCGCCGGGCGGGAAGGGAAATACGTCACGTCGCGGCACCTCCGCGACCGGCTCTTCAAGGAGCTGGAAACCAACGTCGCCCTGCGCGTGGAGGAGACCGACACCACCGACCAGTTCCTGGTCGCCGGGCGCGGCGAGCTCCATCTGGCGGTCCTCATCGAAACGATGCGGCGGGAAGGCTATGAGCTGCAGGTCTCCCAGCCCAAAGTCATCATGCGCGAGGAGAACGGCGCGACGCTGGAGCCGTACGAAGAGCTGACCATCGAAGTGCCCGTCGAGTTCCAGGGGCCGGTGATCGAGGAAGTCGGCCGGCGCCGGAGCGAGCTGCGCCACATGAAGCTGACGGCCCACGGCGATCTGCACCTCGAATACCACCTGCCGACCCGGGGCGTCATCGGGCTGAAAAACGCGCTCCTCACCAAGACCAAGGGCACCGTGGTCCTCCACCACATCTTCGACCGGTATGAAAAGGTGGACCCGCGCGCGCTCCAGGTTGAGGCCCATGGATCGCTGGTCGCGCACGAAGCAGGGACCAGCAGCGCCTACGGGCTGAACATCGCCCAGGAGCGCGGCGCCCTCTTCATCGGCTCACAGGTGGAGGTCTATCAGGGAATGGTCGTCGGCGAGAACGCGCGGGACGAAGACCTGGACGTCAACGTCTGCAAGGCCAAACACTTGACGAACATGCGGGCGTCCGGCTCGGACGACGCCATTGTCCTGACCCCGCCCCGCGAGATGACCCTCGAGTTCGCGCTCGAATACATCGGGCCGGACGAGCTCGTCGAGGTGACGCCCTCCAATATCCGGCTTCGCAAACGCATGCTGGATCCCGAGGAGAGACGGAAGGCCAAAAAAACGCGGAGCTGAGGAGTGGGCTCTATTGCGTACCGCCGTGGCCGATCGGAAAGTCGGCCGAATGCAGCGCGCTGTTATGCGGCGTGATCTTGACGACATCGCCGTCTTTCACGACCGTCACCTCCGCCGCGATACGCGTGCCCACCGTGAACATGCACTCGTTCTCCTGCCATAACTGAATCACCTGGGGGATTTCCTCCTTGTGCTCGAGAAAGAGCTGCTTCAACGTGGTCGGCTCCTTCAATTCCCACTCGAGCACCCGCTCTCCGCCGGCCGTCGTCAGATTCCCCAATAAGCGCAACGTGACCATCGTTCCTCTTCCTTCCCTAGGCCTCCCAGGACTATAGCACAGGCGGGGTCGTTTTGCGCTGTCGGATCGCCGGGCAAAATATGCTACCATAGCGCCATCCGTGAGGATGCTGGCGTAGCTCAACGGCAGAGCAGCGGTTTTGTAAACCGCAGGTTGGAGGTTCGATTCCTCTCGCCAGCTCCACACCGAGCTTGCTGGGCCGGCACTTCATCGAATGTGCCGGATATCCAATACCTCCAGTAAGCTTTAGATGTTGCTGGACCGGCACTTAATCTTGACTTGCCCTAGAGGATTCCCTAACCTGACGTACGGGGAGGAAACGCAACTCTTGGAGCCCGGAGGCATACGTGGGGTTTGAGCATGTACCATCGCCGATGCCGCGGCCTCCATCCACCGACCGTCGCCGCGCCCCTCGCCGGCAGCAGGACCGCCGGCTGCTGCAGCGCGAGCGCGAGCTCGAGGCGGCGCGCCTCATCTGCCAGGCCCTCTCCCAGCACGTCAACGTGGATGAACTGGTCGAGAACGCGCTGCGCATTGCCCTGGAGGTGGTCAACGCGGAGGCCGGCTCCGTGCTGCTGGCCGACGAGAAGGCCCAGCAACTGGTCTTCCGCTACGTGATCGGCGAGAAAGCGGAGCAATTGCGGGGGACGGCCATCCCCTGGGATAAGGGCGTCGCCGGCGCGGTCTTCCAGTCCGGCGAGCCGGCCATCATCGGCGACGTGGCCAGGGATACCCGCCACTTTTCCGCCATCGACAACTCCACCGGCTTCAAGACCCTCGACATGATCACGATCCCGCTGAAGCGCTGGGAGGGCGACCCCATCGGAGTGCTTCAGGTCTTGAACAAGCGCGAGGGGCAACTCAACAAGGACGACATCGCCATCCTGACCATCGTTTCCGCCCTTGCGGCCCAGGCCATCGAGCAGGCCCGTTTGTTCGAAACCGCCAAGCTGGCCGAGGTGGCGCGCCTCCTCGGCGACATCGGTCACGACATCAAAAACCTGCTCACCCCTGTGATCACCGGCGCGGAGTTCCTGCAGACCGAGCTCAACAAGCTCTTCGGCAGCTTGACGGCCATGGGCATCAGCGGAACGCAGGCGAGCCAGGACCTCTGCAACCGCGTGATCGGCCTGCTCCAAGACGCCGCGCGGCGCATCCAGGACCGGGTGAAGGAAATCGGGGACTGCGTCAAGGGCCTGAGCACGCCCCCGGAATTCGCCCCTTGCCGGGTCGCGGGCGTGGTGGACGACGTCATCAAAACTCTGCACGTGCTCGCCGACGAGAAAAACGTTCTCCTGCGCGCCGACGGCCTCGATGCGCTTCCGTCGATCTCGGCCGACGAGCGCCGGCTCTTCAACGCGCTCTACAACCTTGTCCACAACGCCATCTCGGCGGTGCCGGGAGGTGGCTCCATCACCGTCCGGGGGAACGTGGTCGAAGCCGATGGACTCCTGCACCTCGCCGTCATCGACACAGGCCCCGGTATGCCGTCCGACATCCGCAACAGTCTGTTCACCGGACGCGCGAAAAGCAACAAAGTCGGCGGCACGGGGCTCGGAACCAAAATCGTCAAGGATGTGGTGGACGCGCACGGGGGGCAGATCTCGGTCGAGAGCAAAGAAGACGTGGGTACCACCATCCACATCCGCCTGCCGCTGCAGCAGGCCGGTTCCGTGAGTTCTCCCGCCCCAGCCACCCGGTAGCTCCCTCTCCTCGTTTCAGAGTACCCGCCGGTCGAGGCTCCGGTATTGGATCGCCTCGGCGACGTGCGAGGCCGCGATCGACTCCTTCTGTTCCAGATCGGCGATCGTCCGGGCCACCTTCAGAATCCGCATGTAGGCCCGCGCCGACAGCCCCAGGCGCGCCACGGCCTGCTCGATGAGCGTAGAGCCGGGCCCGTCGATCCGGCAGTGTTTCTTGATCTGGGCGGGGCGAAGCTGGGCATTGCTGTGGGCCCGGGTCCCCTGGTAGCGCTCGACCTGGCGGGCGCGGGCCGCCACGACACGCGCACGGATCGCCTCGGATTCCTCTCCCCGCTCATCCGCGGCAAGGTCCCGGAAGGGCACCGCCGGCACGTCCACGTGCAGATCGAGGCGGTCCAGCAAGGGCCCGGAAACTTTCGTCCGGTACCGCTGGATCTGCACGGAACTGCACACGCAGGGCTTGATCCGATCGCCTAGAAACCCGCAGGGGCAGGGATTCATGGCGGCCACCAGCATCACGCGGGCGGGATACGTGAGCGACGCCGACACCCTGGTGATGGAGATCGTCCCCTCCTCCAGGGGCTGACGGAGGCTTTCCAGGACGTTGCGGCGGTATTCGGGCAATTCGTCCAGGAACAGCACCCCATTGTGCGCCAGCGAGATCTCGCCCGGCCGCGGCACCGTGCCGCCCCCGATCAGGCCGGCGTCCGAGATCGAGTGGTGGGGCGCCTGAAACGGCCTGACGGACAGGAGCGCCTGGCCCGATCGAAGCGCGCCCGCCACACTATGGATGCGTGTGCATTCAATAGCCTCATCAAAGGTCATCGGCGGGAGAATGCCGGGCAGCCGCTGCGCCAGCATCGTCTTGCCGGACCCCGGAGGCCCCACGAGCAGCACGTTGTGCCCGCCGGCCGCCGCAACCTCCAGTGCCCGCTTGGCATGTTGCTGGCCGCGCACGTCCGAAAAATCGGCCGCCCCGTTCAGACTCAGTCCGAGCTGCGCGGGCTCGCGCTGCTGCTGCGCCAAAGACTGCGCGCCGGTGAGATACTCGACGACCTGGGGAATGGTCGCGACCGGATAGACCGCCACGTCTTCCACGATGGCCGCCTCCTCGGCATTCCCGGCCGGCACGAGCAACCCTCTGATCCCGCGGCCGCGGCATGCCAGCGCCATCGATAGCACCCCATGGACCGGCTTGATGCCTCCCTCCAGGGAGACCTCTCCGACCAGGACGAACTCCCGCAGCGCCTCAGGCGGGATCAAGCCTTCAGCCGCCAGAATGCCGACCGCCATGGGAAGATCGAATCCGGCGCCCTCCTTGCGCAAATCGGCCGGCGCCAGATTGACGGTGATTTTCCGCTGGGGAAAGCCGAAGCCGCTGTTGCGCAGCGCCGAGCGGACCCGGTCGCGGCTTTCCCGGACGGTCGGGTCCGGCAGCCCGACCACCGTGAACATGGGCAGCCCTGCCGCAAGGTCCACCTCCACCTCGACGGAGTGGGCCTCCAGACCGTTGACCGCGACGCTATGGACCTTGGCCAGCATCCTGCCTCCCGTGCCTCCTGAGAGTGAGACACCGCTGGCCGGGAAAAGGTACAATGAAAAAATGGCATGCCCTGTCGTGGCATTCGCAATCCTGGCGGCCCTCACGGCCGGCCCCGCTTCGGGAGAGTCCAGCCGGCCCCTGGTGGGACACGTCATGGCCCTGTTGGCCGTCTTCGAGCAGGCCGGGGCGCTTCCCCCCGAGACCTCCCCGGAAGCCAATGCCCTGATCCATGCCCTGATCCAGACGCAGGCGGCCCTGACCAAGAGCGCGAACAAGGCCACCAGGACGTGGTTCGCCGACGCCCTCCGCAGAAGCGAGTCCCCAGGCGCCAAGCCCAGCCCCCAGGACGGCCTCACCTCGCGCGCCCTGGAGGCGATTCTGACGCATGCCGTTTCGCACCCGCCGGCGGAGCGGCCCGATGTCCTGGCCGGCCTGATGGAATTCAACGTGCGCCAGGCCGACCTCGATCTTCTGGCACGCGCCTACGGGCGCGCCCGTGATCGGTTCCGCTCGACCGGCCGGGACATTCACCGGATCTACGAGGCGCAGCGGCAGGCCATGCCGTTTCGCTGACCCTTTTATTCAACATCAGCGATCTGCTATGATCGCTCAACATTTGGCGTGGGGAGGGAGCGTATGGCGACCAAGGCCTACATTCTGATCAAGGTCAAGGCGGGCAAAACCAAGGACG
>CAYLLY010000067.1:9636-11025 GCA_964384595.1 uncultured Nitrospirales bacterium | reverse complement strand
CGAGAACGGTTTTGGCCAGGATCGTGACGCCGCTCCCTTGCAGTGTCTTGTCCACCGCCTTGACGACGCCCATCTCTTCAATGATACCGGTAAACATCGCGCCTCACATGCATTTCCTGGCTAGAGCCTAGTACGGTCTCCCCACTCCGTCAAGCCGGCCGCTCAGAACCCACTCCGACCCGGAACGCCGCCGCCGCCAGCAGCACGAGCCCCGCGATGATGGAAAACGCCGCCTGGAACCCCAGCGCCCCGATCAGGACCCCTGCCAGGATCGGGCCGGACGCATGGCCGACGTCCATGATCGTGCCCTGCATGCCCATCGCCGAGCCGAGCGTTTTGAGCTCCGAGAGGTCCGCCACGAGCGCGGCGGCCGACGCGTTCACGATGGCCTCGCCGAAGCCGAAGAGCGCGGACAGCGCCATCAGCGCCCCAAACGGCCGGGTGAAGGGGATGGCCGCCAGCGACGCCGCGCAGACCACCAACCCCAGGAGGATGAGCGGCCGCCGCCCGATCCGGTCGGACGCCCAGCCCATGGTGGGACGTGAGAAGAACGAGGTGACGCTCTGGACGCCGAACAGGACGCCCGCCTGGGCTGCGTCCATGCCGATCCCGACCACGTAGATCGGCAGGAACGCCATCAGCGCGCCGTTGGCGACCTGCCGCGCGCCGTCGGTGACGCTCGTCACCACCACGCGCACGTTCCCGAGCACCGTCCGCGCGCCGCGGGTCATCTCGCGGATCACCGCTAGCAGGCTGAAGCCTGCTGCTCGGTGACGTTCATCGTTATTCGTTATTCGTGAAACGTCATCATCCCCACGTTTAACGCTTAACGGTTCACGTTTAACGTCCCCCGGGAGCCGCATCAGCAGGAAAAGCAGGAGCGCGATCCCGCCCAGCGAGCCGGCCGTGAGGAACGCAACCGGAAATCCCGCCGAGACGACGAGCCAGCCGCCCAGCACCGGCCCGAGCATCGCGCCGGCCTGCGTCGCGGCCGTGTACGACCCGTACGCCGCGCCCCGCGCCTCCCGCCGCAGGTCGGCCACGACCGCCAGCGCGATCGGGGCAAAGACCGCGGTCGCCATGCCGTGCGCGAAACGGAGCGCGATCAGCCACCCGACGTCGGACACGAACTGGTAGCAGAACGGCGGGAGCGCGAAGGCCAGCAGCCCGAGCAGCAACAACCAGCGCCGATCGTAGATATCCGACAGCGCCCCGGCGGGCCACTTGAGAAACACCCCGGTCAACGTGGAGGCCGCCACGATGAAGCCGATGGCCTCCGGCCCGGCCCCCAGCGATTGGGCGTAGAGGGAAAGCACGGGCATCCGGACGAGGTTGTAGCTGATGAACGCGAACAGCCCGACGCCGCACAGGAGCGCGAACTGGCGGGAC
>CAYLLY010000067.1:5280-9536 GCA_964384595.1 uncultured Nitrospirales bacterium | reverse complement strand
GTAGCTGATGAACGCGAACAGCCCGACGCCGCACAGGAGCGCGAACTGGCGGGACTTCACTTCAATTTTCCCTCGACCAGGAGATCGGGGCCGACGCGCATCACCGATACCCGTTTCAAATGCAACGCCCCGCTCAGGCGCGCCGGCGACAGCCCGCCGATCGCCCCCACCGCGTCCCGCCCGCCCAGCAGCGTGGGCGCGAGGAACACCAGCACGCGATCCACGACGCCTTCGCGCAGGACCGAGGCATTCACCTCCGCGCCGCCTTCGACAAGGAGCGACGCGATGCCTCGCCGCCCCAACTCGGACAGCAGCGCGCGCCACTGGATTCGCCCCTGCCGCGACGGCAGCACCAGCACCTCAGCGCCGATCTTTTGCAGAGCCGCGCGGTTCGCCGCCGCCCCCGTCTCGGTGGTCACGATCAGCGTCGGCGCCTTGCGGTCCCTCAGGACCTTCGCGCGGAGCGGGACGCGCAACGTGGGGTCGAGCACGATGCGGAGCGGCTGGTGGCCCTGCGCCGATCCCGCGCGCGCCGTCAGGCTCGGATTATCCGCCAGGACGGTTCCGCTGCCCGTCAAGACCGCATCCGAACGGGCGCGCAACTGGTGCACCAGCTTCCGCGCCGCGGGGCTCGTGATCCAGCGCGATTCGCCCCGCGCCGTGGCGATCTTCCCGTCCAGGGTGGACGCCACCTTCAGCGTGACGAACGGCCGGCCGGACGTGACCAGCCTCCGGTACGGTTCGAGCAGCCGCTCGGCCTCTGCGTTTCCGACGCCGAGGTCCACGCGCAACCTGGCCCGCCGCAAGGCGGTCAGGCCGCGGCCCCGGACCTTGGGATTCGGATCGCGCACGGCGACGACCACGCGCATGATCCCGCCCGCGACGATAGAGGGAACGCAGGGCGGCGTGCGCTTGTCGAGGTGGCAGCAGGGCTCCAGCGTGACGTAGAGCGTCGCTCCGCGCGCGCGCGGCCCGGCCCGGCTCAGGGCCAACGCCTCGGCGTGCGGCGCGCCGGCGCGCCGGTGATAGCCTTCGCCGACAACGCGGCCGCGGCGCACGATGACCGCCCCGACCGGCGGGTTCGGGCTGGTCGTGCCCAGGCCGCACGCGGCCAGAGCAAGAGCCCGCGCCATGAAGTGCTGATCAAGCTCTCGGCTGCTGGGAGACAATTGGGAAAATGGGGACTGTCCCCATTTTTTACGCTGTCCCCATTTTTTACGCAGAGTCATACGGGAGGAGAGGGGCGAAAATGGGGACTGTCCCCATTTTAACGACGCATCCGGCGGCGAGCAGGCCGGCGTCCGGCGGAACGTGCCGCCCTGCCGGTACCTGCCGCTTTGATGGCGGCCTGCGCCGCGGCCAGCCTGGCAATGGGCACGCGGTACGGCGAGCAACTGACATAATCGAGCCCGAGGTCATGGCAGAAGGCCACGGACGCGGGATCGCCGCCATGCTCGCCGCAGATACCGAGCTTGATGTCCGGCCGCCCCGCCCGCCCCCGTTCGATCGCCAGGCGCATCAGTCCCCCCACGCCTTCCTGATCCAGCGTGGCGAAGGGGTCGGCATCGAGGATGTTCTCCGGCGTCCCGCTGAGCCGGAGGCCACAGGCCCGGCATGTCATCGTCTTCTGGTCCACCTCGCGGCTGAGACACCGGGGACAGCGGTCGCGCCGGTTCATGTAAAAGTCGGTGAACTTCGCGGCGTCGTCGCGGGAGAACCCGAAAGTCGTCTGCGTGAGATCGTTCGTGCCGAACGAGAAGAAGTCCGCCTCGAGGGCGATCTTATCGGCCGTGACGGCCGCGCGCGGCAGCTCGATCATGGTTCCGACCAGATACGGGAACTTCGCCCGGCAGCGGCGCATGGTGTCGGCGGCCACTTCCCGGACCAAATCTTTTTGCGCCTTCATCTCGGCGGCCAGCCCGACCAGCGGGATCATGATCTCGGGCACCACCCGGATGCCCTCGCGCGTGACCTCGCAGGCGGCCTCCATGATGGCCTGGACCTGCATGCGGGTGATCTCCGGCATCGTGATGCCGAGCCGGCAGCCCCGGAGCCCCAGCATCGGGTTGAACTCGTGCAGCTCCTCGATGCGGGCCAAAAGCAGCTTCTTCTCCTCGATGCGCACCGGGTCCGCTTGATTGAGTTCCATACGCGCGATCTCCACCATCAGCTCTTCGCGCTTGGGCAGGAACTCGTGCAGCGGCGGGTCCAGCAGGCGGATGGTCACCGGATGGCCCTTCATGGCCCGGTACAGGCCGATGAAGTCGCTCTTCTGGAGCGGCAGGAGCTTGGCCAGCTCGCGCTCGCGGTCCTCGCGGGTCTTCGCCAGGATCATCCGCTGCATGATCGGGACGCGGTCTTCGGCGAAGAACATGTGCTCCGTCCGGCAGAGCCCGATCCCCGCCGCCCCGAACCCGCGCGCAATGATCGCCTGGTCGGGGATGTCCGCGTTGGCGCGCACGCCGAGTGTGCGGAACTCGTCGGCCCACTTGAGCAGCGTGGAGAAATACCGGTATTTTTCGGACTGCTCCGGCTTGAGATGGCCCTGGATCACCTGGATGATCTCGGACTCGACGACCGGAATCTCCCCGGCGTACACGGCGCCCGTGAAGCCGTTGATGGAGAGCGCGTCCCCCTCCATGAGCTTGAGCGACCCGAACCGCACGACGCCGTCGTGGCCGACGTCCAGCGCCTCGCAGCCCGCCACGCAGACCTTGCCCATCTGCCTAGCTACAACAGCAGCGTGACTTGTCATGCCCCCCTTGGCCGTCAGGAACCCCACCGAGGCGCTCATGCCGTGGATGTCGTCCGGGCTGGTCTCACGCCGCACGAGGAGCGCCCGCTCGCCCCGCTCCTTCATCTCCACCGCGCGTTCCGGCGTGAGCGCGATCTTGCCGGCCGCGGCGCCCGGCCCGGCGGGCAGGCCCTTGCCCACCGCGTGGTGTTGCGCCTCCTGCTTGGGATCGAAAATCGGATAGAGGTACTGGGCGAGCTGCTCCGGGCCGACGCGCATCACCGCCTCGCGCTTGTCGATCACGCCTTCGTTGACCAGGTCCACCGCGATGCGCACGGCCGCGATCCCCGTACGCTTGCCGACCCGGGTTTGGAGCATGTAGAGCTTGCCCTCCTGGATCGTGAACTCCAGATCGAGCATGTCGCGGTAATGGCGCTCCAGTTTTTTGTAGGTGGCCATAAGGTCCTGGTAGGCCTTCGGCAGCGGCTTGGCCAGCGCGTCCACGGGCAGCGGCGTGCGGATGCCCGCGACCACGTCCTCGCCCTGGGCGTTGAGCAGGCACTCGCCGAAGAACGTCGGCACGCCGGTGGCCGGGTCGCGCGTAAAGGCCACGCCGGTGCCGCTCGTCTCCCCCATGTTGCCGAACACCATCGCCACGACGTTCACCGCCGTGCCCCAGTTATCTGGAATGTCGTACAGCCGCCGGTACGTGACGGCGCGCGCGCCGTACCAGGAATTGAAGACGGCGTTGATGCCCATCTTGAGCTGCTCGTACGGGTCTTCCGGAAAGTCGCGCCCGGTCTCCTCCTTCACGATCTTTTTGAAGCGCGCGACCAGGTCCTTGAGGGCCGCCGCGGTCAGATCGGTGTCATGGACCGCGTGCGTCTCGGCTTTCTTTTCCTTGAGCGCATCCTCGAACCGCTCGCGCCTGAGGTCCATGACCACGGTCGCGAACATCGTGATGAACCGCCGGTAGGCGTCGTACGCGAAGCGCTCGTTCCTGGTTTTCTTGATCAGCCCCTGGACGGTCCGTTCGTTGAGCCCCAGGTTGAGGACGGTGTCCATCATCCCCGGCATGGAGGCCCGCGCGCCCGAGCGCACCGAGACCAGCAACGGGGCCTCGGGGTCGCCGAACTTCGCCCCCATGGCCGACTCCAGCCGTTTCATGTACCGCAGGACTTCCTCCCAGAGCCCCGGAGGCTGTTTCTTCTTGTTCTTGAAAAACGCCACGCAGGCGTCGGTGCTGATGGTGAAGCCGGCGGGAACCGGGACCTTGAGGTTGGTCATCTCCGCCAGGCCGGCGCCCTTGCCGCCCAGCAGGTCCTTCATGCCGGATTTGCCTTCGGCCTTGCCGTTGCCGAAGAAATAGACGAATTTCTTAGTCGCCACGCGGACCTCTATTGCTAAATAATCAATTAAAGTATTGATTCATAAGCTGTTGAAATACAAATCTACTTTTCATCTACACTCACTCTTGAAAAATCGGCGTACTGCCGGAACAGATTGCGCACCCGGACCAGCA
>CAYLLY010000067.1:0-5180 GCA_964384595.1 uncultured Nitrospirales bacterium | reverse complement strand
CTCACTCTTGAAAAATCGGCGTACTGCCGGAACAGATTGCGCACCCGGACCAGCAGGGCCAGCCGGTTGCAGCGGATCGCCTCCTCCTTGGCCATGACCATCACGCCGACAAAGAACTCATCGATCGGGGCCTTGAGGGCGACCAGCGCTTCGAGCGCCCCCTCGTACTTCGCATCCTGGATCAGCCCGGGGATCACGTCCTCGGCCGCCAGCAACGAGGCATAGAGGCCGGCCTCGACGGCGTCCTGAAAGCGCGCCTGATCCACGCCCTCATCCTGATGCGCCTTGGTGATGTTTTCGGCCCGTTTGAAGGCGATGAGGAGTGTGTCAAACTCGGGGCGGCCTGCGAACGCCTGCAGGGCCCGCGCGCGCGCCACGAGATCCAGCGGGTCGAACGCGCCGTACTGCCATTTGGACAGCACGGCGTCCACCACGTCGCCGCGCAGGCCGGTCACTTCCTGGCAGTAGTGCCGGAGCCGCTCGCCCAAGAACCGCTGCAGCTCGGCCGGCGCTTTCTCGTCGACGGGAATCCCCTGCTCCTTTAACAGCCTGACCGCATCCAGGATCGCCTGGTTCACGCTCAAGGACAGCGTGCCCTCCGCCAGAATCCGGATCACGGCATAGGCATGGCGCCGCAGCGCGAACGGGTCCTGCGACCCGGACGGGACGAGCCCCACGGCGAAAAAGGCCGCGAGGGTGTCGAGCCGGTCGGCCAGCGAGAGGATCTTTCCCGCCAAACTGCCGGGGATCGCATCCTCGGCGAAGCGCGGCAGGTAATGCTCGGCGATCGCGTCCGCCACTTCCTTCGGCTCTCCGTCATGACGGGCGTACTCGCGGCCCATGATGCCTTGCAACGCGGGAAACTCCCCGACCATGCCGGTCACCAGATCGGCCTTGCAGAGCTTGGCGGCCTGCCGGCAATGCTCGATGGCGTCGAGGTCGCCGAGCGTATCGGCCAGTTTCGTGGCCAGGGCCATGATCCGTCCCGTCTTCTGATGTAGCGTCCCAAGCTTCTGGTGGAAGGTCACGCCTTTGAGCTTCTCCAGCCGGCTCTCCAGCCGCGTCTTGCGGTCCTCGTCGAAGAAGAACCTGGCGTCCGCGAGGCGGGCCGACAGCACCCGCTCGTTCCCCGCCCGGATCGCGGCCTCGCTGCCGCGCATGTTCACCACCGCGACGAAATACGGAAGCAGCGCGCCGTCTTTCTTCAGAAGGGAGAAGTAGCCCTGGTGCTCTTTCATCGAGGTCATGAGCACGTCCTTGGGAAGGGCCAGGTGCTGAGGGTTGAACGATCCGATGAGGACCGCCGGCATCTCGACCGAGAACACGGCCTGCTCCAGCAGGGCCTCATCCTCATGGACATGCCCCTTCTTCTGCCCGGCGAGCCGGTTCATCTGTGACAAAATCAGGGCGCGCCGCTTGTGGGGCGCCACGAGCACGCCGGCCTTCTCCAGGGACGTTTCATAGGAGCGGAAATCCTTGACGCGCAATGGGCGGCCCGAGGACAGGAAGCGATGGCCATAGGTTTGGTCTCCGGCCGTCAACCCGGCGAACCGGAAGCGGACGGGCTTCCTACCGTAGAGGGCCAGCAGCCAGCGGACCGGCCGCGCGAAGCGGGCGCCCGTGTCGTTCCACCGCATGGCCTTCGGAAACGCGAGGCTGCCCGCCAGCTCCGCAAGCAGCGCCGGCAACAGGAGCGTCGTCTTGCGGCCGGGGTCCTTTTTGACGGCAAACAGGTACTCGCCCTTGGGCGTCGTCCGCACGACCAATGCGCCCGGGGTCATGCCATGGGAGGCCGCAAACCCGATCGCCGCCCTGGTCGGCTGCCCCTGGGCATCGAAGCCGACCGCCTTCGACGGGCCCATGGCTTCCGTTGCGACCGGCTCCTGATGGTCCGCCAGGCCTTGCACCCACAACGTCAGGCGGCGGGGCGTTCCCAGCGTCTTCGCGGTCCCGTGCGGCAGGCGGGCTTCTTTGAGCAGGTGCGTAGCCTTCTCCTTCAAGCCCGCGAGCGCCGGCGGCACGAACTGCGCGGGCAATTCCTCGGTCCCGATCTCAAGCAGCAGTTCGTAGCCTTTTTCCGACTTGCGTTTCATGCCGTCGCCTGGTTGAGCATCCCGACATAGCCCTCTGCACAAAGGCGGGCGAGCCCGCGGACGCGGGCGATGTAGGCCGTCCGCTCGGCGACGCTGAGGGCGCCGCGCGCGTCCAGCAGGTTGAACAGGTGCGAGGTCTTCATGCAGCAGTCGTAGGCCGGCAAGACCAGACCCTGCCCGATCAAGCGCTTGCCCTCGCCTTCATAGGCCGTGAAGGTCGTCATCAGCACCTTCACGTCGGCCGCCTCGAAGTTGTACTTGGAAAACTGCACCTCGTCTTCATGGTGAATGTCGCCGTACGTGACCCCCGTGGTCCACTCCAGGTCGAAGACGTTGTCCACGCCCTGTAGGTACATGGCGATCCGCTCTGTCCCGTAGGTGAGCTCGACCGAGACCGGATTCAGCTCGATGCCGCCGACCTCCTGGAAGTACGTGAACTGGGTGATCTCCATGCCGTCCAGCCACACCTCCCAGCCGAGGCCCCAGGCGCCGAGCGTCGGCGATTCCCAGTCGTCCTGCATGAAGCGGATGTCGTGCTGCTTGGGGTTGATGCCGAGCGCGCGGAGACTCTCCAGATAGACGTCCTGCACGTCGGCGGGCGCCGGCTTCAGGATCACCTGATACTGGTAGTAGTGTTGGAGGCGGTTGGGGTTCTCGCCGTACCGTCCGTCGGTGGGCCGCCGGCAGGGCTGCACATAGGCCGCGCGCCAGGGATCAGGGCCCAGGGCCCTGAGGAACGTCGCAGGATGGAACGTCCCGGCGCCGACTTCCAGGTCGTAGGGTTCGTGAATCACACATCCCCGGTCGGCCCAAAAACGATGCAGGGAAAGGAGCAGGTTCTGAAGGGTCACCCGTGCGGTCTCCCGAGCGGAAATCGGAGGGCCAACCCTAACAAATGCGGTAGGGGTTGTCAATCGAACGGCCGGGGTCGGATTGACTGTCCGCGGCGCTTTTGTTAGGCTCCGCCGAGACTTGCCGGCCAACCGATTTTTCAACAAGGAGAAGACCCTTTGCCACCCACAGGCCTGACCGCCGACACCCGCGTTGCAACCCTGAATCACCTGGCCGCCCGGCTGCGGATCCTCAGCGTCCGGTCCACCACGGAAGCCGGCAGCGGGCACCCCACAAGCTGCTGCTCGGCGGCCGACGTGGTGGCCGTCCTGTTCTTCGCGGTCATGCGCTACGACCCGAAGAATCCCAAGCACCCGAACAACGACCGGTTCGTCCTGTCGAAGGGCCATGCCGCGCCGTTGCTCTACGCCGCCTGGGCCGAAGCCGGCGCGTTCAGCCCGGATGACCTGCTGCGTCTGCGGACGCTGGAGTCGGACCTGGAGGGGCATCCCACGCCGCGATTGAACTTCGTGGACGTCGCAACAGGATCGCTCGGCCAGGGACTGAACGCCGGGATCGGGCTGGCGCTGAACGCGAGGCTGGACAAGTCCAATTACCGCACCTACGTCCTGATGGGCGATGGGGAGTCCATGGAAGGCTCCACCTGGGAAGCCGCCGAAGCGGCGCGGCACTTCCAGCTCGACAACCTCTGCGCCATCGTGGACATCAATCGCCAGGGTCAAAGCGATCCGACCATCCTCCAGCATGACATGGAGGCATACCGCGCGCGTTGGAGCGCGTTCGGCTGGAACGCCATAGTCCTCGATGGGCACGATCCCGCCGCATTGCTGGACGCCTTCGAGCAGGCCGGCCGGACGAAGGGCAAGCCGACCGTCATCCTGGCGCGCACGCTCAAGGGCAAGGGCGTGTCCTTTGCCGAGGACAAGCCGGACTGGCACGGGAAGGCCTTCAAGAAAGGCGAGGAAGCCGACAAGGCGCTGGCCGAGTTGAGCGCCCGCCTGCTGCCCTCCCCTCCCCAAGTCGAGATCCGTCCGCCGGACTCACCGGCAAACGCGCCGGCCGCCGTCAGGCCGATTGCGCCGCCGGAGTACCAGCCCGCAGACTCCGTCGCGACGCGCGAGGCTTTCGGCGCCGCGCTGGTGAAACTGGGAGAAGCCAATCCGCGGGTGGTCGCCCTCGACGCGGATGTCAAGAACTCCACCTTCACGGACAAGTTCGGCAGGAAGTTTCCGGAGCGGTTCTTCGAGACCTTCATCGCCGAGCAGAATATGATCGGCGCGGGCGTGGGGCTGGCGAGCCAGGGGAAGATTCCGTTCGTCGCGACCTTCGCCGCGTTTTTGACCCGCGCCTACGACTTCATCCGCATGGCGGCGATCAGCAAAACGAACCTCAAGCTCATGGGCTCGCACGTCGGGGTTTCGATCGGCGAGGACGGGCCGTCGCAGATGGGGCTCGAAGACCTCGCCATGATGGCGGCGCAGCCCGGCGTGGTGGTGCTCTATCCCTCGGATGCGGTCTGCACACATTGGCTCACGGCCTTGGCGGCCGATCATCAAGGCATGGTCTACCTCCGCACCGGCCGTCCCAAGACGCCCATCCTGTACAAGAACGATGAGACGTTCACGATCGGCGGGTCGAAGGTCCTGCGCGAAAGCGCCAAGGACCGGCTCACGGTGGTCGCGGCCGGCGTGACGGTGTTCGAAGCGCTCAAGGCCCACGACGAGCTGGCCAAGCAGGGCATCGCCATCCGCGTCGTGGATCTCTACAGCATCGTGCCGATCGACCGCGCGACCCTGCTCGCTTGCGCCCGCGCGACGAACAATCTGATGCTGACGGTCGAGGACCACTACGCGCACGGCGGCGTGGGGGATGCGGTGACGGCGGCGGTGAACGCCGACGGCGTGAAGGTGCACAAGCTTGCCGTGACGGAGATCCCGCACAGCGGCAAGCCGGACCAACTCCTCGACCGCTACGGCATCAGCGCCCGCCACATCGTCGAGAAGGTAAAGAAACTGGTTTCCTAGCGGGTGGCGCCGGGTTGTCCGGACCGGCGCAGGACTTGAGGCCGGAGCGCAGTTCCGCGGGGCCGCACCAGCGGAGGCCGGTCCGAGACGGCCGGACTCCCGACGACAGGACCCGCGTCTTTGATTTAGGAGAGATTCAGCACGAGCAGTTTGATCTCGGTCATCTCGTCGATGGCGTAGCGGAGGCCTTCGCGGCCGAGGCCGGAGTCCT